>NZ_VWSD01000052.1 GCF_009829685.1 Cellulomonas citrea | reverse complement strand
CCGCGCCGCAGGTCCCCGCGAGCAGTGCGGCGTCGGCGACCGTCATGTGCGGCAGCCCGAGGCTCACGAGCACGACGGTGAGCGCGGCGACCACCCGGACCGGCCAGGGCGCGTCGAGCCGAGCGGCGACGCGGTAGACGCCGGTGGCGGCGGCCACGAGGGCGAGGCCAAGCAGGGCTGCGGCCCCGGGCTGGTCCAGGCCCGTGGTCGACAGCTCGGTGACCAGGACGACGGCGGTGAGCGCGGCCGCCCCGGAGCTCACCACGAGGGTGCCGGGCACGCGGCGCCCGTCGGTGGGCAGGGTGACGAGTCGTCCCACCCGGGCGGGTGCGGACGGCGCGCTGGGCTGCAGATGGGCGGGCCGACGGGCCGCCCGGCGCGCCGGTGCGTCGTCGATACCAGGTGGTCGCTGCCCGACGGGAGAGGTCACACCCGTGTGATCGGCACCCGGCGCGCCGGTGTGAACGTCCGGCCGCGCCCGCCGTGGGGCGCTCAGAGGGTGCGGGTGGCCTGCGCCCAGTCGAGGCGGGCGGCGCGCGGGAAGGCGTCGCCGTCACCGGCGACGTGGCCGACGTTGAGCACCATGAGCGAGCTCCAGCCGTCCTCGGCGAGCAGGTCGGCGTCGATGCCCGCGGCGTCCATCCCGCTCATCGGCCCGACGCCCAGGCCGACGGCGCGCAGCGCGACGATGAGGTAGCCGCTCTGCAACAGCGCGTTGGTGCGGGCCATGGCGGCGCGGACCTGGGGGGCCGACTCGAGCTCGGCGGCGCGCTCGGAGGCGTGCGGGGCGAGCACCGGGAGGGTGGTGTGGAACCGGGGGTCGGCGGCGAGCACGAGGCTGACCGGGGCGTCGAGCACGCGCTGCTTGTTGCCGTCGTTCATGTGGGCGGCGAGCCGCTCGCGCGCGGCGGGCGTCGCGACGACGAGGACGCGCAGCGGCCCGGTGTTCATCGCGGTGGGGCCCCACTTGGCCAGGTCCCAGGCGGCCTGGAGCTCGGCCTGGGTGACCGGCTGGTCGGTGAAGGAGCGGACGGTGCGGGCCTGCCGGAAGAGCAGGTCGGCGTCGCGCTCGGTGATCGAGGACGGCTCCTCGGTCAGGGGGCTCGGGTCGGAGAGGTCGAGGTCAGCGCTCATGTCTGGATGAACGCTCTGCCACCAGCATTCATCCCACCTGTGCTGTGATCCCTCTCACACAGCCGTGCGGTCGGTGCGGCTCAGGCGGCCACCGGGGTCCGGTGGGCCGCCTCGAGCTGGGCGACCTGCTCGTCGGCGATGAGCCTGCGCCGCCGCGAGTACCAGGCGACGAGCAGCGGCGCGAGCGCACCGAACCAGGCCAGCGGCGCGGCCATCGAGACCCCCAGGAAGCCGAGCGGGCCGACGAGCAGCAGCGCGGCCGCGGTCCGGGCCACCAGCTCGAAGACGCCGGCCACGGTCGGCCAGCCGGCCAGGCCGAGCCCCTGCAGCGCGTTGCGGATGACGAACAGCACGCCCACGGCCGAGTAGAGCGGCCCGTTGACCCAGAAGTAGGTGCGCGCCAGCTCGACGACGGGCTCGTTGCCCGGGCCGACGAACGCCTCGACGAGCGTCGGGCCCGCCACGATCGTCACCGCCCCGACGACGATCGCGGTGCCCACCGCCATGGCCGACGTCTGCGCGGTGCCCTTGCGGATCCGGGCCCAGGCCAGCGCACCACGGTTCTGGGCGACGAACGTGGCCGTGGCCACCCCGAGCGCGGCGAGCGGTGCGATGGCGAGCTGGTCCACCCGCATCGCGGCGGTGAACGCCGCGACCGCCTGGGCGCCGAGCCCGTTGATGGCGTACTGCAGCGCGATCGCGCCGATCGCCACGATCGACATCTGGAACCCCATCGGCAGCCCGATGCGCAGCGTCTCGCGCAGCGCCGGCCGGGACACGGTCCGGTCGGCGCGGGGCAGCCGCAGCTCGGGCATCGTGCGCACGACCACCACCAGCCCGATCGCGGTGGCCAGCAGCTGCGCGATGATCGTGGCGAGGGCGGCCCCGGCCACCCCGCTGTGCAGCGGGCCGACGAGGAGCACGACGAGCCCGGCGTTGAGCACGCACGAGCCGACGAGCAGCAGCAGCGGCGTGCGGGAGTCACCCAGGGCGCGGATCACACCGCACAGGTAGGTGAACGCGAGCATCGCGCCGATCCCGCCGAACTGGACGGCGGCGAACGTCGTCGCGTCGTCGAGCAGCTCGGCCGGGGTGTTGAGCGCGGCGAGCACCGGGCGCGACAGCGGCACGGACACCGCCGTGAGGACCACGGCGATGCCGACGCAGGCTACCGTCCCGGCCACGACGGCCCGGCGCAGCGCCGGCAGGTCCGCGGCACCGAAGGCATGGGCCACCGGGATGGCGAAGCCGCTGGTCGCCCCGAGCGTGAAGCCGATGAGCAAGAATGCGAGCCCGCCGGTCGACCCGACGGCGGCGAGCGCGTCCACGCCGATGAAGCGCCCGACGACGGCGGCGTCGACGAGGGAGTACAGCTGCTGCACGACGCTGCCGACGAGCAGCGGCAGCGCGAAGGCGGCGATGAGGCGGGCGGGGGGACCGGAGGTCAACGAGGTGGTCATGCGGGGGTGCTCCGACGAGCGGGTGGTTCGGGCGGGGTGGTGTCGTCGCATGGTCTCCGAGGAGGTGCTCCTGCGTCCGCAGCACCACGGTAGGCCGTCCCACGGCGACCTGTCGAATCGTTTCGAGAAAGTCCGCCCGCCCGGGGGACCGTGCTGTCCACCTATCCTGGGACCGTGCCTGCCCCGCTCGTCCTCGGCCTGGAGTCCTCCTGCGACGAGACGGGTGTCGGCCTCGTCCGAGGCCACGAGCTGCTGGCCGACGAGGTCGCCTCCTCCGTCGACGAGCACGCCCGGTTCGGCGGGATCATCCCGGAGATCGCCTCCCGCGCCCATCTCGAGGCGATGGTGCCGACCCTCACCCGGGCGCTGGACGCGGCAGGGGTTGGTCTTGCCGACGTCGACGCGGTCGCCGTCACCGCTGGGCCGGGGCTGGTCGGCCCGCTCACCGTGGGCACGGCCGCAGCCAAGGCGCTCGCGCTCGCGCTGGGCAAGCCGCTGTACGGCGTCAACCACGTCGTCGGGCACGCCGTGGTCGACGAGCTGGTGCACGGCCCGTTCGGTGAGCAGGTGATGGCGCTCGTCGTCTCCGGTGGGCACTCCTCGCTGCTGCTGCTCGAGGACACCGTGCACGTCACCGAGCTCGGCTCGACGCTCGACGACGCGGCCGGCGAGGCGTTCGACAAGGTGGGGCGCCTGCTCGGGCTGCCCTACCCCGGCGGCCCGCACATCGACCGGCTGGCCCGCGAGGGCGACCCGACGGCCATCCGGTTCCCGCGCGGCCTCAACGCCGCCAAGGACCAGGCCACGCACGCCACCGACTTCTCGTTCTCCGGTCTCAAGACGGCCGTGGCGCGCTGGGTCGAGGCCCGGCAGGACGCCGGTGAGCCGGTGCCGCTGCCCGATGTGGCCGCTTCGTTCTCGGCCGCCGTCGCCGATGTGCTCACCGCCAAGTCGATCGCCGCGGCCAAGGCCCACGGGGTGTCCACACTCGTCATCGGCGGCGGCTTCTCGGCCAACTCCCAGCTGCGCGAGCTCGCGGCGGTGCGCTGCGAGCAGGCCGGCATCGAGCTGCGCATCCCGCCGATCCGATACTGCACCGACAACGGGGCGATGATCGCGGCCCTGGGGTCGGCCGTCGTCACGCGCGGCCTGCCCGCCAGCCCGGCCGACTTCGGGGTGGACTCCACGATGCCGCTCACCCAGGTGCTCGTCTGAGGGGTCTTCCCCCCGTCGGCCTCAGCCGGGCCGGAGGCCTGCCGATCGCCCCGGTGTGCGTGACGTCCTCGTCGTCCTTCTCGTCGTCGCCATGCTGGTCGTCGGCCCGACGGTGCTCACCCGGCTGGTCGTGGTGCTCGAGGCGGCGCGGTCCACGACCGACCCCGAGCTGCGCCGGAGCCTGCTGCGCGCACCGCTGCACCTGCGGTTCTACCGGGTCCGGCTGCGGCTGCCGTGGTACCCGACGGACCCGTACGAGCTGGGCGTCCCGGTCGAGGTGCTCCCGTTCGGTGACGGTCGGCCGGGCGAGCGCCTGCGGCTGCCGTGCCGGCCGGTACGGCGCCAGGAGGTGCTCGGCCCCGACGGCTCGCGGACCGACGTGGAGGTCCAGGTCGCGCCCGACCTGTGGTTCGCGGTGGTGTGCCTCGGGCGTGTGGGGTGGGTGCACGGCGACAACGTCCTCACGGCGGCGCCCGTGCGGGTGGTCCCGCGCCCGGGTCCGGTCACCTGGGAGCAGCCGGTGCGCGAGGTTATGACGCCGATCGGACCTGCCTGGCGTCGTACCGCGGTGCTGCCCACCGGCTCGCGGATCACCGACATCCACCTCGACCACGACGGGTGGGCCTACGTGATCGGGGTCCGGCACGCACCGCTGCGGCTGGACGCGGAGCAGTTCCGGGACACCGTGCTGGCCTCCTGGACCTGGATCGAGCCGTGAGCGCGTGCGATGCGGTCGGCGCGCGCCGCGTCGTCGCTCAGATCTCGTGCTGTCTGCCGATGGGACTCCTGAGCAGCAAGGAGAGCACCACCCCATGAACGTCTCGCCCGTCGGACCGACCGTGACCACCTCCGTCATCAGCCAGATCGAGGCCCTGCGCAAGCAGGTCACCCGGCTCACCAAGGAGCTCAAGGCGGAGGTGACCTCGACGGACGACGCCAAGACCAAGGCGCTCAAGCAGCAGCTCATCAGCCAGCAGATCATGGTGCTCGAGGCCAGGATCGCCGCGCTGCAGAACCAGCAGTCCCAGCAGCAGCCGTCCGCGACGCTGGCCCCCTCGCCCGTCGCATCGGCGACGTCCGCTCCGGCGCGGTCGGCCGACGGCGCCGGCTGGCGGGTCGACGTCGCGCTCTAGGCGCGGCTCACAGCGGCCGACCGGCCGCCATCTCCTCGACCAGCGAGCGGACCACCGCGGCCAGGTCGCCGTCGTTGCGCCGGGCGACGGTGCGCTGGCGCTGGTACGACGCACCGCGGCGCACGATGGTCGCCACCTGGGCGAGCTCGTCCGTGCAGCCCAGCCGTTCGGCCACCGGGGCGAGGTCGGCCACCCACCGGGTCACCGAGTCGGTGACGAGCTCCTCGTCACCGGCGTCGTTCGTGATGATGATCGCGTCCATGCCGTAGCGGGCCGAGCGCCACTTGTTCTCCTGCAGGAACCAGGTCGGCATGGTCGGCAGCGGGCGCCCCTCGTCGAGCAGGGTGGAGAAGTGCTCGACGAAGCAGTGCGTGAGCGCGCTCACCGCACCCAGCTCGAGCAGGTTGGTCGCGCCGTCGGCCACCCGGATCTCCAGCGTGCCGAAGTGCGGTGCGGGGCGGATGTCCCAGCGCAGCTCGTTGAACTGGTCGATGACGCCCACGTGCAGCATGTCGCCGACGTACTGCTCGAGCTGGTGCCACTCGTCGAACCCGGGCGGCAGACCGGCCGTCGGCAGCTGCTGGAACAGCAGCGCCCGGTTGGAGGCGTAACCGGTGTCCTCCCCGCCCCAGAACGGCGAGGACGCGGACAGCGACTGCAGGTGCGGGAACACCGTCATGAGCGCGCGCGAGATCGGCAGCACCTTGTCCCGGTCCTCGATGCCCACGTGCACGTGCACGCCGTAGATGAGCATCTGCCGGCCCCACCACTGGGTGCGGTCGATGAGCGTGGCGTACCGCTCCTTGTCGGTCACCTTCTGCCGCGAGGCCTGCGCGAACGGGTGGGTGCCGCCGCCGGCCAGCTCGATGCGCAGCGGGGTGGCGATCTCCTGCACCTGGTCGAGCGCGCGACGCAGGTCGCCGACCGCCTCACCGACGGTGCGGCACACGCCCGACGCGACCTCGATCGTGTTGAGCAGCAGTTCCTGCTTGATGGCCGGGTGCTCGGAGCCGTCGGGGGAGACCTGGGCGAGGATCGCGGCGGCCGCCTGGCGCAGGTCGCCGGAGTCGGCGTCGACGAGCGCGACCTCCCACTCCAGGCCCACGGTGGAGCGGGGGGAGGCGGTGAACCCGATCGGGGCGGGGGTCGCCATCACGGGGTCCTGGTCGCGATGTGCGGCGCCCTGGCGTGCATGGCGCGATCCTCGCACGGGCGCCCGGCCGCCGCTGCGTGCGGCGTGTCACCGACGTGCCGGGCGCGGCGGGCGTGTCCGCACCGTGGACCGCCGGCGTTCACATCCGGGTCCGGTGCGCTCAGAGCCGTTCGACGACGAGCACCCGCTGCGCCCCGGCGACCCGGGTGAGCACGAGCGTGGCCGCGCGGTCGCCGCGCAGCGCGAGCTGGCTGCGCAGCTGCTCGGGGGTGACGGCGGTGCCGCGCTTCTTGATCTCCAGCGTCCCGATGCCCCGTGCGCGCAGGTAGGCCCGCAGCGGTTTGAGGCCGAACGGCAGGTCGTCGAGCACCCGGTACCCGGTGGCGACCGGGGAGGTCACGAGGTGGTCGCCGGTGACGTAGGCGATGGTCGGGTCGACGAGCCGCCCGCCCACCTCCCGCACGACGGCGGAGACCAGACCGGCGCGGATCACGGCACCGTCGGGCTCGTAGAGGTAGCTGCCGACCGGGCCGACGGGTGGGTGCGCGGCGTCGTCCGGACCGGCGGCCACGGTGTGCGCCCCGTGCGCGTCGAGCACGAGCGCCGAGCGGCCGGGACCCTCGGGCGCCAGCGGCCCGAACCACAGCCCCACCTCGACGACGTCGCCGTCCACGCTCACCCACTGCGCGTGCGCCTCCGGCGGGACGGCGGAGTGCGCCAGACCGGGGCCGAGCTTGATGCCGAGCGCCGGCACCCTGGCGCGCATCGCGAGCACCGCGTCGAGCGGGGGGCTGAAAGCGGCCGGGTCGAACACCCGGGTGCCGGACCGTCGCCGTCGCGCCGGGTCGGCGTACAGCGCGTCGACCTCGCTCAGGTCGAGCGTGAGGCCGTCGGTGTGCCGGACCTGCACCTCGGGGAAGAACCGCAGGTTGACGGTCGCCAGGGCGGCCGTGGTCTCGTCCTGCTCGGCGGCGATCACCTGCAGCCCGACGCCGGCGAACGCGAGGGCGTCGGCGCCGAGCCCGGTGGTGAGGTCGGCGACGACGTGCACCCCGGCGTCGCGGTAGCGCCGGGCGTGGTGCGCGGCGACGACCAGTCGTGTGGCCTGCTCCAGCCCCTGGCTGGTGAAGAGCATCCCGTCGGCGAAGTCGCCGAGCTTGGCCCGGGCCTTGGCGCGCAGCCGCGACTGGGTGAGCGCGGCGGCGACCAGGGCAGGCTCGACGCCGGCGCGGGTGAGGCGTTCGGACAGGTGCAGCGCCTCGCGCTCGTCGTACGGCGGCAGCCCGGCGAGCAGCTCCCAGCCGTCGGGCCGCATGAGGCGGGCCAGGCCGTCGGCGTCCATGCGGCGATCCTTGCACGGTACCGGGGTGGCAGCCGTGCGCCCACCTGGCACTCGCCTTGACCGAGTGCTAACCGGTTCCTAGAGTGGTGCCGTTGGCACTCTCCAGGTGAGTGTGCCAACGCGCGCCCCAGGTCCCGGCACCCGCGACGACGTGGCCCGACGGTGCGAACCAGACATGGACGTACTACTCACACGCGAAGGGGAGGTCCGCAGTGTCGGTCTCCATCAAGCCGCTCGAGGACCGGATCGTGGTGAAGGCCCTCGAGGCCGAGACCACCACGGCTTCCGGGCTCGTCATCCCGGACAGCGCCAAGGAGAAGCCCCAGGAGGGCGAGGTCCTGGCCATCGGCCCGGGTCGCATCGACGACAAGGGCAACCGCGTCCCGCTGGACGTCAAGGTCGGTGACAAGGTCATCTACTCCAAGTACGGCGGCACCGAGGTCAAGTACGCCGGCGAGGAGTTCCTCATCCTCTCGGCCCGCGACGTCCTGGCGGTCGTCGAGAAGTGACCTGCTGATCCCAGCACCACGAAGGCTCCCTCCCGAGGTCGGGAGGGAGCCTTCGTCGTTGCTGCGCGGGGTGGGTCAGCCGGCGTGCGCCTGCGCGGCGCGCTGGCGGCGCGCGACGATCTCGGTCCGCTCCTCCTCCGACAGGCCGCCCCACACCCCGTAGGGCTCGCGCACCTGGAGGGACTGCTCGCGGCACTGGGTGAGCACCGGGCAGGTGGCGCAGATCGCCTTGGCCGTCTCGGCGCGGCGGCGTCGGGCCGCACCGCGCTCGCCCTCGGGGTGGAAGAACAACGTCGGGTCGGCGTCGCGGCACGCGCCTTCGAACTGCCACTCCCACAGGTCCATCACGGGTCCGGGCAGTCGTGAGATCTCAGCCATTGGGTGCTCCCCTGTCGATACGTGCGGCGCGGCGGCCCGTGGTGCCTGCGCAGCGTGTCGCGCCACCGTACAACCGCGCCAGAAGTTGTTCAATACCCGGTCGCGCACTTGGGCGGGTGACTCGTTTTGGGTCGGCTGCGGGCGATCGCCCTGCTCAGGTCGGGGCGGCCGGGTTGTGCATCGCCCGTCATGAAACGGGTCGGGCTGGCAGAATCGCGTGGTGAGCAGTGCTGAGCCACCCGGTCCGGGCGAGGCCGCACCCGGGCTCGCCGTCGCCGCGGTGGCGAGGCGGCTCGGGGTCGCACCGGCGACGCTGCGCACCTGGGACCGCCGCTACGGGCTCGGCCCGAGCGAGCACGCGGCCGGCGCCCACCGCCGCTACGGCCCGCGGGACGTCGAACGGCTCATGGTCATGCGCCGTCTCACCCTCGACGGGCTGGCCCCGGCCGACGCCGCCCGGGTCGCGCTCGGGGAGCCGGCCGAGGGCAGCGCCCGGCTGCTGAGTGCCGACCGGTCGCCGCAGGCGGTGGTCGACGCCGCGCTCGCCGCCGACGAGGAGCGGCTCGCCTCGTTGTTGCGGCTGGGCGACCAGGAGGACGCCGTCGACTGGTGGGCCGGTCTGGTCGCCCCGGCACGTGAGCTGCTGCAGCGTCGCACCGTGCTCGACCGGCCGGGGCTGGACGCCGACCTGGCGCTCGAGCACGCCGTCGTCCAGGCCGTGCGGCGACGCACCTCGGAGCGTCGCACGCACCCCGCCGCAGGTCTGGTGCTGCTCACCGCGCCGCCCGGTGCGCCCCGGCCGCTCGTGCTGCACGCGGTGGCCGCCGCGATCTCCGAGGTGGACGCACGGCTCGTCTCCGGGCCGCTCATCGGCCGGCACCTGGTCGAGCTGGCCGCGATGACCCGCGCCCGCGCCGTCGTCACCGTCTCCGAACGGGTCGGTGACGACCTGTCCCTCGTGGGCGAGCTGAGCGCGGCCCGGCCCGAGCTGGCCCAGCTCGTGCTCGTGCCCGCGGCGGACTTCGGCGCGATCCCGACCGGCCCCGCGGTGCAGCGTGCCAGGTCGGCCGCCGGCCTCATCCACGAGCTGCGCGCGGTGCTCGACACGTCCGCCGCGGCGGGGGGCTGAGCCGTGCCGCGGGCAGGTGTGCGGTACGGGTTGGACGTCCGACCCGGAAGGACGCTCACATGAGGCCCCGAGGAGCCGATAGGCCGAACGGTGCGGTGGAGAGCGCGCACATCGAGCGGGAGGAGGGCAGATGGCCGGGGTCGTGGTGTGCCACGCGACGGCGTCGATCCGTGAACGCATCGTCGTGACGTCGCTGGGTGTGCCGTTGCTCGCACCGGTGCGGGCTGCCGCCTCCGCCGACGAGCTGGTCACGCTCGCCCGCAGGCTGCCGCCGGCCGTCGTGCTGCTGGACGCCGACCTGCCCGGGCCCGGCCCTGCCGAGGCGATGCGGCGGCTGCACACCGTGGCGCCCGCCGCGACGGTCGTCATGCTCGCCGGTCCGGACGACGTGCCCGCCCTCGAACGTGCCCTCGCGCTCGGCGCGCGCGGGTTCCTCACCCCGGACGTCAACCGCTCCGAGCTCGCCGCCGTCGCCGCTCACGTGCACGCGGCCTTGGCCGGCGGCCTGACGTCCGGCCGCGACGAGACGCAGACGGCGGTCCGGGCCGAGGAGACCCGCACGCCCGACCCCGAACGTGCGGTCGTGCCGGCGGGACCGGTCGTCGCGCTCACCCGTCGTGAGCTCGAGGTGCTGGTCGGGATGAGCAACGGACGCTCCAACGCCCAGATCGGCCAGGACCTCTACCTGTCCGAGGACACCGTGAAGACCCACGCCCGTCGGCTGTTCCGCAAGCTCGGCGCCTCCGACCGGGCGCAGGCGGTGGCGATCGGGATGCGTCGGGGCCTCATCCACTGAACCCGCCCGACGGCGGCCGGCCGTCATGGGCTGCGCACCGCACGGGGCGGTCGCGGACCGAGGGACCGCTCCGGGGAACCTCCCGCGGCCCGCGTACGATGGTCCGGTGGACGGAACCGAGCGCACCCAGGACCCGTTCGGCCTCGTCGGGCTGACGTACGACGACGTGCTGCTGCTGCCGGGCGAGACCGATGTGATCCCGTCCGAGGTGGACACCACCTCGCGACTGACCCGGGAGATCAGCGTCCGCGTGCCGCTCGTCTCGGCGGCGATGGACACCGTGACCGAGGCCCGGATGGCCATCGCGATGGCGCGTCAGGGCGGCCTCGGCGTGCTGCACCGCAACCTGTCCATCGCGGACCAGGCGCACCAGGTCGACCTGGTGAAGCGCTCGGAGTCCGGGATGATCACCGACCCGGTGACCGTCGGGCCGGACGTCACGCTCGAGGAGCTCGACCGGCTGTGCGGCACCTACCGGGTGTCCGGTCTGCCGGTGGTCGACGAGGACCGCCACCTCGTCGGCATCATCACCAACCGCGACCTGCGGTTCGTGCCGGCGGCGGAGTTCGCCACCCGGCGGGTGCGCGACGTCATGACCTCGATGCCGCTGGTCACCGCGCCCGAGGGGATCGCGCGCGACGACGCCGCCGCCCTGCTGGCCAAGCACAAGATCGAGAAGCTGCCGCTGGTCGACCAGGCCGGTCGGCTGGCCGGGCTCATCACGGTCAAGGACTTCGTCAAGTCCGAGCAGTACCCGCATGCCACGAAGGACGGTGAGGGCCGGCTCGTGGTCGGAGCCGCCATCGGTTTCTACGGCGATGCGTGGGAGCGGGCCACGGCGCTCGTCGAGGCCGGCGCCGACGTGCTCGTCGTCGACACGGCCAACGGACACGCCCGGCTCATGCTCGACATGGTGCGACGGCTCAAGTCCGACCCGGCCACCCGGCACGTCCAGGTGATCGGCGGCAACGTCGCCACCCGCGAGGGAGCCCAGGCGCTCGTCGACGCCGGGGTGGACGCGGTCAAGGTCGGCGTCGGCCCGGGCTCCATCTGCACCACGCGCGTCGTCGCCGGGGTCGGTGTGCCGCAGGTGACGGCGATCTACCTGGCGGCGCAGGCCTGCAAGCCGGCCGGGGTGCCGCTCATCGGCGACGGTGGTCTGCAGTACTCCGGCGACATCGCCAAGGCACTCGTGGCCGGTGCGGACACGGTGATGCTCGGTTCCCTGCTCGCGGGCTGCGACGAGTCGCCGGGCGAGCTGGTCTTCGTCAACGGCAAGCAGTACAAGCACTACCGCGGGATGGGGTCCCTCGGGGCGATGGCCTCCCGCGGTCGGGTCTCGTACTCCAAGGACCGCTACTTCCAGGCCGACGTGCCGTCGGACGAGAAGATCGTGCCCGAGGGCATCGAGGGTCAGGTGCCCTACCGGGGGCCGCTCGGTGCGGTCGCGCACCAGCTGGTCGGGGGGCTGCACCAGTCGATGTTCTACGTCGGCGCGCACACCATCCCGCAGCTGCAGGAGCGCGGGAAGTTCGTCCGGATCACCCCGGCCGGGCTCAAGGAGTCGCACCCGCACGACATCCAGATGACGGTCGAGGCGCCGAACTACACCGCGCGCTGAGCGTCGCCGTCGCTCACCACAGCGTCCCGGCGGGTTCCCGCACCGGCCAGGTGGTCTGCGCGCCGGGACCGTCGAACCCCTGGGACTGCCGCCAGGCGTTGAACTCGAGCGCCCAGTCCCGGTGCGCGTCCACCTGACGTTCGTGCAGCTCGTCGAGCGACAGGTCGGCGAGCTGCGGGAACCGGTCGAGGAGCGCACCCAGCACGTCGAGCGTGGCCACCACGTCGACGTCGGCGCTGTGCAGCGACCCGGACTCGACGACGCCGTAGTGGCCGCACAGGTCGCCGAGCCGGCGCTTGCCCCGGCGGAACCGGTCCTCGGCGCGGTCGAGCACGAGCGGGTCGAGCACCGGGCGCGGCGCGTGGCCCAACCGGTCGGGCAGCGTCGCGAGCCCGTACCGGCGCAGCTCGGCGTCGAGCAGGCACAGGTCGTAGGCGGCGTTGTAGGCGACCACGGGGACCCCGTCGGCCAGCGCCTGGGCGAGCTCGGCGGCGATCTGCTCGAGGGCCACGCGCGGGTCGAGGCCCTGCTCACGCGCCTGCTGCGTGCTCACCCCGTGGATCGCGGTCGCCGCCGCGGGGATCTCGACCCCCGGGTCGAGCAGCCAGGTGCGCACCCGGGTGCCGTCGGCGTCGCGGTGCACGAGCGCAGCGGTGACGATGCGGTCGGACTCGACGTCCACCCCCGTGGTCTCCGTGTCGAAGCCGAGCACCGGCCCGTGCCGCCAGGTCATCGCAGTGCACCCCCGTGTCGTGGTGGCAGCAGGATGACACCGCCCGCTGACACGGGCCGGGAGCCTCGCCGGGGCCGGGGCCGGGGCCGGGGCCGGGTCTCGATCCCGGTCGACCGCCGCTGCGCGCGGTCTGCCAGGCTTGTCGCATGGTGAACGTCATCGACCGCGACACCCAGATGTGCATCTCGCTGGCTGCCCGGCCGGGCAACCACGGCAACCGGTTCCACAACTTCCTGTACGACGCGCTCGGCCTCAACTACGTCTACAAGTCGTTCAGCTCCTCGGACATCGGTGCGACCGTCGCCGGCATCCGGTCGCTCGGCATCCGGGGCGCCAGCGTGTCGATGCCCTACAAGGAGTCGTGCATGCCGTTCCTCGACGCGATCGACCCGTCGGCCGCGGTGATCGACTCCGTGAACACGATCGTCAACGACGACGGCGTGCTCACCGGCTACAACACCGACTACCTGGCCGTGCGCGGCATGCTCGACGACCACGGCGTGGACCGGTCGCTGCCGTTCGCGCTGCTCGGCAGCGGCGGGATGGGCAAGGCCGTGCTCGCCGCGCTGGTGGACGCCGGGTTCACCGACGGGGTGGTGCTCGTGCCGCCGGGGCGTGACCTGGACCGCGGGGCGGCCCTGGCGGCCCGGTACGGCGTGCAGGTGGTGCGTGAGCTGGGCGCCTCGGCGCCCGGGCTGCTGGTCAACGCCTCGCCGGTGGGGATGGCCGGGGGACCGGAGGTCGACGAGGTGGCGTTCGGCGAGAGTGCGGTGGCGGCCGCCCACGTGGTGTTCGACGTGGTGTACCTGCCGGTCGAGACGCCGCTCGTCCGGTGCGCGACGGCCCGCGGGCTCGCGGTGCTGCGCGGTGACGAGGTGATGGCGCGTCAGGCCGCCGAGCAGTTCGTGCTCTACACCGGGGTGCGGCCCACCGCGGCCCAGATCGACGCCGCCGAGGCCTACGCCGCGGCGCCCTGAGGTCCGCGACCGTCGCCCGGGAGGGTCGGCTGGTGGTCGGGTGGGGCGGGCGCGGGGTGAGCGCCGGTAACCTGGCACGGTGAGCAGCGAGATCGAGATCGGTCGCGGCAAGCGCGGTCGGCGGGCCTATTCCTTCGACGACGTGGCCGTGGTGCCCTCCCGGCGCACCCGGGACCCGGAGGAGGTCTCGGTCGGCTGGCAGATCGACGCCTACCACTTCGAGCTGCCGGTGGTCGCGGCGCCGATGGACTCGGTGATGAGCCCCGCCACGGCCGTCGAGCTGGGACGCCTGGGTGGTCTGGGGGTCCTCGACCTCGAGGGGCTGTGGACCCGGTACGACGATCCGCAGCCGCTGCTCGACGAGATCGCCGGGCTCGACGCCGAGCACGCGACCGCCCGGATGCAGGAGATCTACTCCGCGCCGATCCAGCCCGAGCTCATCACGGCCAGGCTCAAGGAGATCCGCAGCGCCGGGGTGACCGTCGCCGGCGCCCTGTCGCCGCAGCGCACCCAGGAGCACTGGCGCACCGTGGTCGAGGCCGGCTGCGACCTGTTCGTCATCCGGGGCACGACGGTCTCGGCCGAGCACGTCTCGGGCCGGGCCGAGCCGCTCAACCTCAAGCGGTTCATCTACGAGCTGGACGTGCCGGTCATCGTGGGCGGTGCCTCGACCTACACGGCGGCGCTGCACCTCATGCGGACCGGTGCGGCCGGTGTCCTCGTCGGTTTTGGCGGGGGTGCGGCGCACACGACGCGGCTCTCGCTCGGCATCCACGCCCCGATGGCCACGGCCGTGGCGGACGTCGCGGCGGCGCGCCGCGACTACCTCGACGAGTCGGGCGGCCGCTACGTGCACGTGATCGCGGACGGCGGCGTCGGCCGCTCGGGCGACCTCGTCAAGGCGCTGGCCTGCGGTGCCGACGCCGTCATGCTGGGGGCCGCGCTCGCGCGGGCGCAGCAGGCGCCGGGTCGCGGTCTGCACTGGGGCTCCGAGGCGCACCACCCCGAGCTCCCGCGCGGCGAGCGGGTCGAGGTGGGCACCGCGGGCACGTTGCAGCAGATCCTGTTCGGCCCGGGGCGCACGGCCGACGGCACGCTCAACCTCATCGGCGCGCTGCGCCGGGCGATGGCCACGACCGGCTACTCCGACCTCAAGGAGTTCCAGCGGGTCGAGGTCGTCGTCTCTCCGTACCAGCCGCGCTGAGCCGCATGCGGGGTCGGTGCCCGAACGGGTGTCGACCCCTGCCAGCTCTGCCTGGGCTGTGACCAAAGTCCGGTTCGGGCATCCGTGTGCGTGGGTTCGACCCCCGTTTTTGTTTGACTGTGTGGGAATCTGTTGACATGACTCCGTGAAGGTCGCACGATGAGTGCCTGACCTGGTCGGCATCGGGCCGACCGCTTGGACAACGGAGTCGAACGACGTGTACGCACCGGAGCGTCACCAGGAGATCGTGACCCGCGCTCGGGCCGAGGGGCGGGTCGACGTCGTCTCCCTCGCCACCCAGCTCGACGTGACCCCCGAGACGATCCGGCGTGACCTCACCGTGCTCGAACGGCACGGCCTGCTCCGCCGGGTGCACGGCGGTGCGATCCCGGTCGAGCGGCTCGGCTTCGAACCGGCCGTCGCCGACCGCGAGCACGTGCTTGCCCCCGAGAAGGAGCGCATCGCGAAGGCGGCGCTCGACGAGCTGCCGCAGTCTGGTGCGGTGATCATCGACGCGGGGACCACCACCGTGCGGCTGGCCGAGATGCTGCCGACGGACCGGGAGCTCACGGTCGTCACGCACTCGCTGCCCGTCGCGACGCTGCTCGCCGGCCGGCCCTCCATCACGTTGCACCTCGTCGGCGGCACGGTGCGGGGCCGCACCTACGCCGCTGTCGGTGCCTGGGCGCTGCGCGACCTCGCCGAGATCCAGGCCGACGTCGCCTTCATCGGCACCAACGGGCTGTCCGTCGAACGCGGTCTGACCACCCCCGACCTGGCCGAGGCCGCCGTCAAGCGCGCCCTGGTCGGTGCTGCCCGTCGCACCGTCGTGCTCGCGGACCGGACCAAGATCGGCCGGGTCGACTTCGCCACGATCGTGCCGCTGTCCGAGGTCGACACCGTCATCACCGACTCCGGTGTCGACCGCGAGCTGGCCGAGGAGCTCGAGGCCACCGGGCTCACGGTGGTGCGCGCATGATCGTCACCCTCACGCCGAACCCGAGCGTCGACCGCGCCCTCGACGTCGCGCAGCTCGAGGTCGGCGAGGTCAACCGGGCCCACGCCACGCACATCGACGCGGGTGGCAAGGGCATCAACGTCTCGCGGGCCCTCGTCGCGCAGGGCCTGGACACTGTCGCGGTGCTCCCCGTCGGCGGCCGGGACGGCGACCTGCTCGTCCGGCTGCTCGCCGACCAGCACGTCGTCGCCCGGCCGGTCGGCGTCGCGGGGGAGACCCGCACCAACATCACGCTCGTCGAGTCCACCGGGGTCACCACCAAGGTGAACGCCCCCGGGCCGACGCTCAGCCCGGCCGAGGTCGACGCCCTGCTCGGGGCCGTCGAGGAGCTGCTCGCCGAACGCCCCGAGGTGCTCGTCGCCGCAGGCAGCCTGCCCGCCGGCGCCGGTGAGGCGTTCTTCGCCCGGCTCACCGGGCTCGCCGCGCGCTACCGGGTGCCGGTCGCGCTCGACACGTCGGGCGTGCCGCTGGCCCGCGCGGTGCGGGGCGGCGGCCTGCAGGTGATCAAGCCCAACGAGGACGAGCTCGGCGAGCTCGTCGGACGTCAGCTGGTCACGGTGGGCGACGCCGTCCGGGCCGCCCGTGACGTCATCGCGATGGGCACCGAGTCGGTGCTCATCAGCCTCGGCGGGCACGGCGCGCTGCTCGTGGACGCCGAACGCACGTGGTGGGCCGGCGGGCCCGCCCTCGTCCCGGCCTCGACCGTCGGCGCGGGTGACACCACCCTGGCCGGCTACCTCGGCGCGGACGGCGACCCCGGTCACCGCCTGGTCACCGCCGTCGCCTGGGGCCGCGCCGCGGTCCTGCTCCCCGGTACCGCCGTACCGACCCCCGAGCAGATCGACGCCAGCACCGTCGACCTGGTCGTCGACCCTGATCCCACCCTCGCACTGAAGGAGCTGTGAGATGAGCACCCCTCTGATCACCCCCGAGCTCGTCGCCGTCGACCTGGTCGCTGCCGACCGTGACCAGGCCACCCGCGCCCTCATCGACCTGCTGGCCGCGGCCGGCCGGGTCACCGACGCCGAGGGGTTCCACGCCGACGTGCGTGCCCGCGAGGCCCAGATGGCGACCGGCATGCCCGGCGGGATCGGCCTGCCGCACGCCCGGTCCGAGTTCGTCACCGTGCCGAGCCTGGCCGTCGGCAAGGTGCCGGCCGGGGTCGACTTCGGCGCCCCGGACGGCGCGGCCACGCTCGTCTTCCTCATCGCGGCCCCGGCCAGCGGTGACGCCGACCACCTCAAGATCCTCGCGGCGCTGGCCCGTCGCCTGGTGCACCCCGAGTTCCGGCAGTCCCTCAACGACGCGACCGACGCCGAGACGGTCGCCCGGATCATCACGACCGAGGTCGTCCCCGCCTGACGTCCCGGCCTCCCACAGCCCCACCTGCACCACCCGTTCCGCCCCGACCACGCCGGGGTGGCGATGCCGCCACCCCTCGAACCGGAAGGCCCGTCATGAAGTTCGTCGCCGTCTCCTCGTGCCCCACGGGGATCGCCCATACGTACATGGCCGCCGAGGCCCTCGAACAGGCAGGCAAGGCTGCCGGTCACGAGGTCGTCGTCGAGACCCAGGGTGCCGCGGGCACCACCCCGATCGACCCCGCCGTGATCGCCGCGGCCGACGGCGTCATCTACGCCGCCGACCTCGAGGTCAAGGACAAGAACCGGTTCGCCGGCAAGCCGTTCGTCGACGTCGGCGTGAAGAAGGCCGTGCACGACGCGCCGGGCGTGCTCGCCCAGGCCATCGCGGCGGTCGAGGCCGCCCAGGCCTCCGGTGCGCCCTCGGCCCCGACGCCCGTCGCCGCGGCCCCGGCCGCACCGGCCCGCAAGCCCGGCGTCGGCAGCCGGATCCGTCAGTACCTCATGACCGGCGTGTCGTACATGATCCCGTTCGTGGCCGCCGGCGGCATCCTCATCGCCCTCGGCTTCCTGCTCGGGACCGTGGCGTGGGGCCAGGACGGCGCCATCGCGGTCACCAAGATCATCGGCGGCGGTGCGGACAACACCTTCGCGGCCGCCTACGCCGCGGCGCACGGCATCGACCTGTCGGCCTCGGGCGCCTCGATCGGCCTCACCACCTTCGCCCAGCACTTCGGCTGGTTCTCCGCCGCGTCGTGGGCGGTGGCGTTCTTCCAGATCGGTGCCGCAGCGTTCGGGTTCCTCGTCCCGGCGCTGTCCGGCTACATCGCCTACGGCATCGCCGACCGCACCGGCATCGTCCCCGGCTTCGTCGGCGGCACCCTCGCGGTGACCGTGGGCGCCGGGTTCCTCGGCGGCATCATCACCGGGTTCCTCGCCGGGTTCCTGGCGCTGTGGCTGGTCAACCGCAAGGTCCCCAAGGGCGTGCGCGGTCTCATGCCGGTCGTCGTCATCCCGCTCGTCGCCACGCTGGTCACCGGTGCGCTCACCGTCCTGGTCATCGGCCCGCCGATGAAGATCGTCAACGAGGGCCTGTCCAGCTGGCTCAACGGCCTGGGCACCACCGCGCTCGTCCCGCTCGGCATCGTCCTCGGCCTCATGATGTGCTTCGACCTGGGTGGCCCGCTCAACAAGGTCGCCTACGTGTTCGCCACCACGGGCCTGTCCAACGCGCTGGCCTCCGGTGCGGCGAGCAGCTCGGGCACCGAGGCGAAGATCATGGCCGCCGTCATGGCTGCCGGCATGGTGCCGCCGCTGGCCGTCGCACTCGCCACCACGCTGCGCCCGAAGATGTTCACCGAGGCCGAGCGTGAGTCGGGCAAGTCGGCCTGGCTGCTGGGCTTCTCGTTCATCTCCGAGGGCGCCATCCCGTTCGCCGCGGCCGACCCGCTGCGCATGATCCCGTCCTTCATGGTCGGCGGTGCCGTCACGGGTGGTCTGTCGATGGCCTTCGGTGCCGGGGTGCTCGCACCTCACGGGGGCATCTTCGTCACCCCGCTCGTCCACCAGCCGCTGCTGTTCCTGCTGGCGCTGCTCATCGGGATGGTCGTCTCGACGGCCCTGCTGATCGTGGCCAAGGGCATCGGCCACGGCTCGGACGCCGACCTGGTGGCCGAGGACGACCTCGTCTCGATCTGACCGAGGACCCAGGCGGGCCGATCCCCGGTTCGCCTAATGTGGGTCGCAACTGCACGCAAAGAAGGGTTCATCATGGCTGAGCGCACCGTCGCCATCGCGTCCAGGGTGGGGCTGCACGCCCGACCCGCCACGATCTTCACCCAGGCGGTCGCTGCGGCCGCCGTCCCGGTGACGATCGCCAAGGCCGGGGGTGCCCCGGTCGACGCCTCCAGCATCCTGTTCGTGATGTCGCTGGGCGTCGGGCACGGCGAGGAGGTCACCCTCAGCGCGGACGGTGCGGACGCCGACCGCGTCCTCGACGAGCTGGTCGCCCTGCTGGCGACCGACCTCGACGAGGAGCAGAAGTGAGCCAGAGCCCTTCGACGGTCGACGCCGGCACCCGCCTCGCGGGTGTCGGCGTCGGCCGCGGCGGTGTCGTCGGGCCCGTCGTCCAGGTGCGTCCGGCCCCCGTCGTGCCGGCCGACGCCCCGGTTCTCGTCGACGGCAAGCCCGCCGGAGATGACGGCTGCCACGCCGATTCCCCACAGCCCCCAGAAGCCGGCGGAGCGTTGCAGGCCCCGCTTGTCGAAGTAGGTGGCGTCGGGGCGCGCGTACGTCACGCCCGCGACGGAGCTCGA
>NZ_VWSD01000051.1 GCF_009829685.1 Cellulomonas citrea | reverse complement strand
CCGCGCTCGTCGCGTCCGCCGTGGCGGCGGCCGACTCGCGCCGGGCCTCCTCGAGCGCCACCTTCGGGTCGGTGAGCGTGACCGGCGGCAGCTCGCCCTCGTCCAGCGGCGAGGTCCCCGCCGGGCGCGCGGGCGCGTCACCGTCGGTGCTCGTCCCGCCGAACGCCTTGGCGACCACACCGAGGGCGCCGGACAGCTCGGCCGGCAGGAACCACATCTTGTTCGACGGGCTGGACGCCACCTTCGGCAGCATCTGCAGGTACTGGTAGGCCAGCAGCTTGGGGTCGGCGTCACCGCGGTGCACGGCGTCGAACACCTGCAGGATCGCCCGCGACTCGCCCTCGGCGGTGAGGATCGCCGCCTGCGCGGCACCCTCGGCCCGCAGGATCGCCGCCTGCTTCTCACCCTCGGCCGTGAGGATCTGGGACTGCTTGACACCCTCGGCCGTGAGGATCGCGGCGCGGCGGTCACGCTCGGCACGCATCTGCTGCTCCATCGAGCCCTGCACCGACGCGGGCGGGTCGATCGACTTGAGCTCGACCCGGTTGACGCGCACGCCCCAGCGGCCGGTCGCCTCGTCGAGCACCCCGCGCAGCTGGCCGTTGATCTGGTCACGGCTGGTGAGCGTCTGCTCCAGGTCCATCGAGCCGACGACGTTGCGCAGCGTGGTCACCGTGAGCTGCTCGATGCCCTGGATGTAGTTGGCGATCTCGTACACCGCAGCCTTGGGCTCGGTGACCTGGAAGTAGATGACCGTGTCGATGCTCACCACGAGGTTGTCCGACGTGATGACCGGCTGCGGCGGGAAGGAGACGACCTGCTCGCGCAGGTCCACCGAGGCCCGGATCCGGTCGACGAACGGGATCACCAGGTGCAGGCCGGCCTCCATCGTGCGGGAGTACCGACCCAGCCGTTCGACGATGGTCGACACCGCCTGCGGCACGATCCGCACCGACCGCACGAGGGCGATCACGACGAACAGCACCACCAGGGCGACGACGACGTAGACCACCAGCTGACCGGAACTCGACGACGCAAGCACGGAATACCTCCTGAGAAGGACGGATCAGCGCGCCGCAGGCGCGTCGAGCGGGACGACGACGGCCGTGGCACCGTCGATCCGGGTCACCGTGACCGGTGCACCGGCGGGAAGAACGACACCGGACTCGGTGCGGGCGGACCACACCTCGCCCTCCAGCTTCACGCGGCCGCTCGCGGCGTCGACCGCGGAGACGACCACCGCGGGACGCCCGACGAGGGCGGCAGCGTTGGTCTCCTGCAACGGGACCCGGCGCCGCAGATGACGCAGCAGCCAGGGCCGCAACGTCGCGAGCAGCAGGGCCGACACGACGGCGGCGGCCAGGACCTGCCCCCACACGGGGGCCCCGAGCAGCGAGGCGATCGCCCCGGCCAGCGCACCGCCGGCGAACATGATGAGCACAAGGGTCAACGAGAGCATCTCGAGGATGCCGAGCACGAGGGCCGCACCGACCCACCACAGCCAGGCCATCGTCACCGCTCCCCCCGACCGCACCACCATGGTGCGACGTTTCGATCCTACGGGGCGGAGCGCTCCGGCGAGTGCTGACCTGCCGGGTTCTGCGGGAGGGCCCTGGCCGACCAGCGGTCCGCGGCGTGGTGCAGGTGCAGCGGCAGGTCGAACGTGCCGGACAGGTTCTCCGCCGTGAGCACCTCGTCCAGCGGACCGGCGGCGAACGCGCTCCCCTTGCGCAGCAGCAGCGCATGGGTGAAGCCCGGTGGGATCTCCTCCACGTGGTGGGTGACCAGGACGAGCACGGGCGAGCGAGGGTCGCGCGCCAGCTCGGCGAGCGCGCCGACCAGCTCCTCGCGTCCACCCAGGTCCAGACCAGCGCCCGGCTCGTCGAGCAGCAGCAGCTCGGGGTCGGCCATGAGCGCGCGGGCGATCTGCACCCGCTTGCGCTCCCCCTCCGACAGGGTGCCGAACCAGCGCTGCCCCAGGTGCTGCACGCCGAACGCCGCGAGCAGGTCCTGCGCACGGGTCTCGTCGACCCCTTCGTACGCCTCCCGCCAGCGGCCTGTGACGCCGTAGGCCGCCGTGAGCACCACGTCGAGCACGGTCTCCCCCGACGGGATGTGGTCGGCCAGCGCGGCGCTCGACAGGCCGATCCGCGGCCGCAGGTCGAACACGTCGACCTTGCCGAGCCGGCTGCCCAGCACCTCGGCGACCCCCTCGGTCGGGTGCATCCGACCAGAGGCCACCTGGAGCATCGTCGTCTTGCCGGCACCGTTGCGGCCGAGGACGACCCAGCGCTCGCCCTCCTGCACCTTCCAGGTCAACCGGTCGAGGATCGTCGTGGTCCCTCGTCGGATGGTCAGGTCCTGCAGGTCGAGCACCGCCGTCATGACACGGAACCCTAATCGTCGTCGCGGGCAGATGAGGTCATGCGTCGATCCGGCGACGGTCCAACGTCTGGGCGCCGGCGACGATGAAGTCCTTGCGGGGCGCCACGTCCGACCCCATGAGCAGCTCGAAGACCTGCTCGGCCCGCGCGGCCCCCTCGACGGTCACGCGGCGCAGCGTGCGGTGCCCCGGGTCCATCGTGGTCTCGGCGAGCTGGTCGGCGTCCATCTCGCCCAGACCCTTGTAGCGCTGGATGTCCCCGGAGTAGCGCCGGCCCGCCTTGTCGAGCTTGGCCAACGTCGCCGTGAGCTCGGCCTCGGAGTACGTGTAGACGTACTCGCGCCCCTGACCGCCACGGCCCAGCAGCTCGATGCGGTGCAACGGCGGTACGGCTGCGTACACCCGGCCGTCCTCGACCAGCGGGCGCATGTAGCGGAAGAACAACGTGAGCAGCAGCGTGCGGATGTGCGCACCGTCCACGTCGGCGTCGGTCATCAGGACGACCTTGCCGTACCGGGCCGCGGGCAGCTCGAAGGTGCGCCCCGAACCGGCACCGATCACCTGGATGATCGCCGCGCACTCGGCGTTCTTGAGCATGTCCGTGACCGAGGCCTTCTGGACGTTGAGGATCTTGCCCCGGATCGGCAGCAGCGCCTGGTAGTCGCTGGACCGCGCGAGCTTGGCGGTGCCCAGCGCGCTGTCCCCCTCGACGATGAACAGCTCGGAGCGCTCGACGTCGTCGATGCGGCAGTCCGCGAGCTTGGCCGGCAACGAGGAGGACTCCAGCGCGTTCTTGCGCCGGGAGATCTCCTTCTGCTTGCGCGCCGACAGGCGAGAGCGCATCTCGCCGACGACCTTGTCGAGCAGCAGCCCCGCCTGGACCTTCTCCCGGCCGCGCGAGGACTCCAGGATCTCGCCCAGCCGGGCGTCGATCACCTTGGCCACGATCGCCCGCACGGGTGCGGTGCCGAGCACCTCCTTGGTCTGGCCCTCGAACTGCGGCTCGGCCAGCCGGACCGTGACGACGGCGGTGAGGCCCGCCAGCACGTCCTCCTTCTCGATGCGCTCGGTCGCGGCGTCCTTGGCGGAGATCTTCAGCCGCCGGGCGTTGGCGTCGACCGCCTTGCGCACCGTGCGCAGCAGCCCGGCCTCGAACCCGGCCAGGTGGGTACCGCCCTTGGGCGTCGCGATGATGTTGACGAAGCTGCGCACATCGGTGTCGTAACCGGTGCCCCAGCGCAGCGCCACGTCGACCTGGCAGGTCCGGGAGACCTCCTGCGGGCTCATGTGACCGCGCTCGTCGAGCACCGGGACCGTCTCGGTGAAGGTGCCCTCCCCCTCCAGGTGCCAGGTGTCGGTCGCCGCCGGGTCCGCGGCCAGGTGCTCGACGAAGTCGACGACACCGCCCTCGTGCAGGAACGTCTCGGTGTGCGGGCCGTCGGCACCAGGGGTGCCCGGCACCCGGCGCTCGTCGCGCACGACGATCTTCAGACCGGGCACCAGGAAGCTGGTCTGCCGGGCCCGCGTGACCAGCTCGTCGTAGGCAAACACGGCACTGGCCGGGAAGATCTGCCGGTCGGCCCAGTACCGCACCCGGGTGCCGCTCACGTTCTTGGCGACCTTGCCGGTGACGGCGAGCTCGGAACCGGAGACGAACGGCTCGAACGGCGACTGCGGGCCGATGCCGGCCGCATCGTCGAACACCCCGGGCTCACCGCGGCGGAACGTCATCGCGTAGGTGCGTCCCCCGCGGTCCACCTCGACGTCCAGCCGCGACGACAGGGCGTTGACGACCGAGGCACCCACCCCGTGCAGACCGCCGGACGCCGCGTACGAGCCGCCGCCGAACTTCCCGCCGGCGTGCAGCTTGGTGAAGACCACCTCGACACCCGTGAGCCCGGTGCGCGGCTCGATGTCGACCGGGATGCCGCGACCGTCGTCCCGCACCTCCACCGAGGAGTCGGCGTGCAGCACGACCTCGATGGACGAGCAGAACCCGCCGAGAGCCTCGTCGACCGCGTTGTCGATGATCTCCCACAGGCAGTGCATGAGACCGCGGCTGTCCGTGGTCCCGACGTACATGCCAGGACGCTTGCGGACCGCCTCGAGTCCTTCGAGCACCGACAGGTGCCGGGCCGTGTAGCCCGACTGGGCCGAGGTGGTGGTCACGGGACGCGATGCTAACCGGCGCGACCGGGCAGACCGGGACACCATGCCGCGCGTGCCCGAGGTCCGGTGCGACCGGTCGGGTCCTGCGCCTGCCGGTCGAGATGACGGCCACGTAACGGCGCGGGCCCGTCCAGGACCGCAAGATGACATGCGTGTGACGCCACGTCACGATCATGTACGCGATGAGCGAACCTGGTGCTTCCGAGGGCATGGATCGCGCGCCGGGATGGTTCGATGACGATGTGATGACCCAGACGCCCGAGCAGAAGGCCCCCCTGTCCGCTGCGGACCGTTGCGACCGGTGCGGCGCGCAGGCCTACGTGCGCGTCTTCCTGGCCGGTGGTGAGCTGCTGTTCTGCGCCCACCACTACCGCGAGCACGCCCCCAAGTTCGCCGACGTGGCGACCCACATCCAGGACGAGACCGACCGGCTCCTGGCCGAGCACGGTGCCGGGGCGATGCTCTAGGAGCACGCCCGACGAACGCACGACGCCCCCGGCGGGAGATCTCCTCCCGCCGGGGGCGTCGTCATGTCGGCACGTGCAGCGCGCGGCCGCTCGGTCCAGGTCCGCTCAGTCCAGGTAGTCGCGCAGCACCTGCGACCGCGACGGGTGGCGCAGCTTCGACATCGTCTTGGACTCGATCTGCCGGATCCGCTCACGCGTGACGCCGTAGACCTTGCCGATCTCGTCGAGGGTCTTGGGCTGACCGTCGGTGAGGCCGAACCGCATGGAGACCACACCGGCCTCACGCTCCGAGAGCGTGTCGAGCACCTGGTGCAGCTGCTCCTGCAGGAGCGTGAAGCTCACGGCGTCGGCCGGGACCACGGCCTCGGAGTCCTCGATGAGGTCACCGAACTCGCTGTCGCCGTCCTCACCCAGGGGCGTGGCCAGGGAGATCGGCTCGCGGCCGTACTTCTGGACCTCGACCACCTTCTCCGGGGTCATGTCCAGCTCCTTGGCCAGCTCCTCCGGGGTGGGCTCGCGGCCCAGGTCCTGGAGCATCTGACGCTGCACACGGGCGAGCTTGTTGATGACCTCGACCATGTGCACCGGGATGCGGATGGTGCGCGCCTGGTCGGCCATCGCGCGGGTGATGGCCTGGCGGATCCACCACGTGGCGTAGGTCGAGAACTTGTAGCCCTTGGTGTAGTCGAACTTCTCGACCGCACGGATGAGGCCCAGGTTGCCCTCCTGGATCAGGTCCAGGAACAGCATCCCGCGGCCGGTGTACCGCTTGGCCAGCGAGACGACGAGGCGCAGGTTCGCCTCGAGCAGGTGGTTCTTGGCCCGACGCCCGTCCTGGGCGATCCACTCCAGCTCGCGTCGCGCCTTCGGCTCGAGCGTGGCGCCGATCTGGGCGAGGCGTTCCTCGGCGAACAGCCCCGCCTCGATGCGCTTGGCGAGCTCGACCTCCTGCTCGGCGTTGAGGAGGGCGACCTTGCCGATCTGCTTGAGGTAGTCCTTGACCGGGTCGGCCGTAGCCCCGGCGGTGACGACCTGCTGGGCAGGTGCGTCGTCGTCGTCGGCGTCGGAGTAGACGAAACCGGTGTCCTCCGACTCGGTCTCGGCAGCGGCTGCTGCGGGAGCCGGCTTGTCAGCCTCGGGCTCCACGACCTCGGCCGTGTCGACGGCCTCGTCCGCGACCTCGTCGACCACCTCGACCTCGACCTCGACCTCCTCGAGGGCGTCGATCTCGATGTCGACGTCCTCGACGTCGCCCTCGGTCTCGTCGTCGATCTCGGTGGCCGGGGCCGCGGTGGCGGCCTTCTTGGTCGCTGCCGCTCCCTTCGCCCGCGAACGCGGCGCAGGCTCGGTCACCCGGGCCTTGGTCGCGGTTCCGGCGCGCTTGGTGGCCGCCGCGACGGTGCGGGCGACAGGCACCACGTCCTCCTGACCATCGGTCGGGGACGTCGCAGTGGTGTTCTTGAGGGGCACGGAGGACCTTTCGGCAGCCAGTCAACGGCTCACGGAGCCGGGGCGACAACGTGACATTGTACCGACCGCAGGGGTCCGCGGGCGGCGCGCGCACGCTCGGCCCAGCCCTGGCAGTGGGTCGATACGCCTGCACAACGACCGAACAGCCCTCAGGATTCCCGGCCGGACGACGTTCGTGCACCGGCGAGCCGGGCGGGCGGACGTTCGATCAGCCAGGACCGGGTTTGACCGTGAGCACCGGGCAGGGCGCGTCGAAGAGCACCCGCTGGGCGTTGGCGCCCAGGATGAGCTTGCCGACCCGGCTGCGCCGCCGCAGCCCCAGGACCACCAGGCGTGCAGACACGTCCTGCGCCGCGTCGAGCAGGTCGTCGGCGACGTCTCCCCCGCGCAGCACCCGGACCTCGTGGTCGACCGCGGCCAGCGCGGTCGACTCGCCCAGCGCGGCGAGGACCTCAGCCTCCTGGGCAGCGGTCACCTCGGCACGCAGGCTCACCACCACGACCAGCAGCTCGCGGTGCTGGCCAGCCTGGTCGATCGCCTCGTCGAGCGCCGCGCGCCCCTCGGCGGTCGCCACGAAGCCCACGACGATCGACATCGACGCCTCCACGGTCCGGGACGGGTGCCCAGCACCGTAGCGAGCAGCGGGCCGCTGCGCGCGCGCAACCCCGATCCTCCGGCGGCCGCCCTGGGCGGCTCAGTCGCCGGCGGCGACCCATCCCGGGGGCATCCCCGCGCCGACGGCCTGGGCGTACAGCTGGGCGAGCCGGTACTCCGGGTCCTCCCGCAGCGCGCGCTCGAGCAGCAGCTCGGCACGCACCCCGCCCCCCGCCCACCACGCGAGCACAGCCAGCAAGGTGCATGCCGGCGCCTGCTCACCGGCCCGCCCGTGGGCCACCACCTGCTCGAGGACCCGCACGTGGACATCCCACGGGCGCTGCTCCGGCCGCACCCCGCGCACCGGGTCGTACAACCTGGCCAGAGCCTCGTCCATCCGCACCAGGGCCGTCTGCGCCGGCTCAGGCCCTCGCACCAGGTCCTCGGGCAACGTGCCGACGTCCGGGAGCAGCGCCAGCAGCACGCCGTCGCGGACCCGCCGGTCACGCAGCCCCGCCTCGATGCGCCCCCACCGTGAGCCGTGGGCCGCCGGGTCAGCGGCGGCCGATCTCACCTGGTCGCGCCAAGCGCTCAGGCTGTCCAGCCGCCACCTCTCGAGTGCCGACGCCCCCTCGGCGGCCGCCCGAGCCCCGCGGGTCGCCCACCGGGTCCGCACCCGGGACACCGCACGCCGGGCCTCACCGTCGGCGGGGACGATGAGCGCCAGGTCGTCACGTCGGTCGGCGACGGCCGAACCGGCCAGCACCATCCGGGCACCGACCTGGGTCGAGTCCAGCTCGACCAGCGGACGACCCCCCGGCGGGCAGCACTCGCCGTCGCAGTCCAGCGCGAGGTAGCCGGTGGCCGTCACCACCCAGACCGGTACCTGGCCGAGCAGGTGGGCCGCCTCACGCAGGTGCGCGACGGCCGCCCAGGTGAGGTGGGCCGGGTGCGGCCTCGGATCCGTGGCGGTGTAGACGACGAGCACGGCGGATCGAGCGCCGTCCCGGTCCAGGTGAGCGACGAGGGTTCGGGCGAGCTGGGGCCCGGTGACCTCGTCCGCCAGGGCGTCCAGGTCGACCCGCACGACGAGCCCGACCCGCCCCCGCGGTGGCCGCAGGCTCACCACGACCGCGGACTCGACCGGGCGGAAGCCGATCTGGTGCGGGATGAGGGCGAGCATCTCGCGCGGTTCTCGCAGGCGCAGGGTGGCGGGCATGGGCACAGCCCACCGTTCGGGGCACGGTGCGCACCGGCGTACCGGCGCGGTTGGTGGCCGAACGACTGCCGCTCGCGGGCTGAGGACGGTTCGCACCGCGGTCCTGGCTACCCTGTGCCCATGCCCCCGAGTGCGACCACGACGCGCGCCGCGCTCGCCCTCGTCGCGATCGCGACCCTGCTCGGCGGCTGCACGACCAGTGCCCCGGCACAGGCACCCACCCTCGACGCGCCGACCGGGTCGCTGCCCTCGCCGACCGAGCCGCTGCTGTCCTCCGACGATGCCGACTCGCGGGTCGGCGAGCTCGCCCCCGGCTTCCCCACCGCACTGCTCCCGGTTCCCGACGGTGCACAGATCCTCGTCTCCTCGGCCGAGCCGACCGCGGACGGGATGGTCGAGGTCAGCCTCAACCTGCGCTCGACGCTCGACGTCGCCGCGCTGCTCGACCACGTCCGCGCACCTCTGCTCGCGGCCGGTTTCGCCGAGGTCCCGGCCGCACCCGCCCAGGGTCTGGCCGCCCAGACCTCGTTCTCCCGCTCGGACGGCAAGGAGCTTCTCGTGGCCGGCATCCGCGACGACGGGACGAACCGCACCCTGACCATTGGCGGGCGGATCACCCCGCCCGCGGCCGGATGAGCGGCGTGCACGAGGACCCGCGGGCCGCTGTCGACGCCGTCCTGACCCGGTACGTGGACGACCTTCGCGCCGAGCTCCTCCCGGCCGGCCCTGACGCGGCGGCGCTCGCCGACGCGGTCGAGCAGATGCTCACCGGGGGCAAGCGGCTGCGCGCGCTCTTCGTCTACTGGAGCTGGCGCGCGCACGGCGGCGACCCGCAGGGGCCGGACGCGCAGGCCGTGGCCCGCGTCGGTGCGGCGCTCGAGCTCTTCCAGGCCTCGGCACTGTTCCACGACGACGTCATGGACGACTCGGACACCCGCCGCGGGATGCCGGCCGCGCACCGCACGTTCGCCGCGCGGCACCGCGCCGAGCACCTCACCGGCGACGCCGCCCGGTTCGGGGAGTCGGTGGCCATCCTGCTCGGCGACCTCACGCTGGTCGCGTGCGAACGTGAGCTCGCCGACGCGCTCGCCGACCACCCGGCCGCACGCCGGGCCGCCGTGCGATCCGTGTTCGACCTCATGCGCACCGAGGTGACGGTCGGCCAGTACCTCGACCTCGTCGCCCAGGTGCAGCCCTGGGGCCGCGACCCGGCGGCCGACGAGGCCCGCGCCAGGGCTGTCATCCGCGCCAAGTCGGCGCGCTACTCTGTCGAGCACCCCCTCGTGCTCGGCGCGGCCATGGCCGATGCGGACGAGACCCAGCTGGCCGCATGCCGCGCCGTCGGGCTGCCGCTCGGCGAGGCCTTCCAGCTGCGCGACGACCTGCTCGGCGTCTTCGGCGACCCCGCCGTCACCGGCAAGCCGGCCGGCGACGACCTGCGCGAGGGCAAGCGCACCGTGCTGGTCGCGCGCGCGGCGGCCCTCGCCCTGGCCGGCGGCGACGAGCAGACCTGGGACCTGCTCGGTGCACACCTGGGCGACCGGGACGCCAGCGACGCCCAGATCGAGGAGATGAGCGCGGCGATCGCCCGCACTGGGGCACCCGCCCAGGTCGAAGGGCTCATCGCCGAGCTCTCGGGTCGCGCCTTCGCCCTCATCGCCGACCAGCACTGGCCCGAGCCGGCCGCCTCACGACTGGTGGGGCTGGCTCGCGCCGCGGTCGACCGGCACGCCTGAGCCGCAACGCCTGAGCCGCACCAGGGGCCAGGCCGCGGTCCGGCCGATGCGGCGACGACCCCGGGCGGCTACAGCTCCAGCGCAGCGCGCCGGCGCACCTCGGTCTTGCGTCCGGACCGCAGCGCATCGATCGGCCGGGCGTCGAGCACGTCGTCGGCGGTGAACAACCAGGCGATCGCCTCGGCGTCGCTGAACCCGGCGTCGGCGAGCACGGTGACGGTGCCCTGCAACGAGGCGAGCACCGCCCAGCGCGAGGACGCCTGCGGATCAGCCGGCTGGGCCGGGTTCGCCAGGTGCCCCGGCACGAGGAAGGGCGCCGGCACGACGAACACCGCCGGCTCACCGCGCCGCATCCCGATGAGCCGCCGCTCCTGCAGGATGCGACGGACCTTGCCCGCGTCCAGGTCGAGCCGCTCGGCCAGGTCGGGCACGGTGAGCCACTCGTCGACGGCGTCGTCCAGCACGTTCGGTTCGTCCACGGGCCAAGGGTAGGGGGTCCGCGCCGGCCCCGCGCCGCTGCCACGCCCGGCGCGACCCGGCACCCGGCCGGAGCGCCGCCCGCCTGGCGTGCCGGCCGCCTCGTAGACTTCCGGCCGTGAGCGCGACCACGACAGACCCGCTCGTCGGCCGACTGGTCGACGGCCGGTACGAGGTCGTGTCCCGGCTCGCACGTGGTGGCATGGCCACCGTCTACCTCGCCGTCGACCGCCGTCTGGACCGCGAGGTCGCGCTCAAGGTGATGCACCCGCACCTCGCCGAGGGCTCCGGCGGCCAGGACTTCGTCGCCCGGTTCCGGCGTGAGGCGCGCACCGCCGCACGGCTCGCGCACCCCGGGCTGGTCGCGGTGTTCGACCAGGGCGTCGACGGCGAGACCAGCTACCTGACCATGGAGTACGTCGACGGGATCAACCTGCGGCGCAGGATCACCGACCTGGGCGCCCTGCCCCTCGGGGAGGCGCTCGCCGTCGCCGAGAAGATCCTCGACGCGCTGTCCACCGCGCACCGCGCCGGGCTCGTGCACCGCGACATCAAACCGGAGAACGTGCTCATCGCGACCGACGGGCGGGTCAAGCTCGCCGACTTCGGCCTGGCCCGCGCCGTCACCGAGGTCACGTCGACCACCACCGGGACGGTCCTGGGCACGGTCGCCTACCTGGCCCCCGAGCTCGTCACCCACGGCGAGTCCGACGCCCGTACCGACGTGTACGCGTGCGGCGTGCTGCTCTACGAGATGATCACCGGATCGCAGCCGTTCGTCGGCACCACCCCGATCCACGTGGCCTTCCAGCACGTCAACAACGACGTGCCGCCGCCGTCGGACGCCGTGCCGTGGCTGCCGGTCGAGATCGACGACCTCGTGCGCGCCCTCGCCGCACGCGACCGCGACGAACGTGTCGCCGACGCCGGTGCGGCGCTCACCCTGCTGCGCCGGGTCCGCGCCGGACTGGACCCGGCGGACCTGGAACGACGCGCCGACGTCCCCGGCGCACCGGCACCCGCCGACCCCGAACCTGACACCGAGGGCACCACCCACCCCGAGGACCAGGAGACCACCCGCTTCCAGACCCGCTCGGGCGCCACGGTCGCGCTGCCGATCGGGCTCGGGCTGCCCGCGGCCGGTGAGGTCGTCGAGGTCGAGCCACGCGCCCCGCGGCGGCGCCGCGCGGCGCTGGTCTGGACCACCGTCGTCGTCCTGCTGGCCGCGCTGGGGTTCGCCGGCTGGTGGTTCGGGGCCGGGCCCGGCTCCCCCACCTCGGTCCCGGCGATCGCTGGTGCGACCTCGGCCCAGGCGACCGAGGCCCTGCGGCAGGCCCACCTCGTCGGCACCTTCACCGAGGCGTTCGACGCCACCCAGCCCCAGGGTCTCGTCGTGTCGACGACACCCGAGGTCGGCACGCAGGTCGCGCGCAACAGCACGGTGACGGTCGTCATCTCCAAGGGCCCGGATTGGGTGCCCATCCCGGCCGACCTCGTCGGGATGGGCAGCGACGCCGCGACAGCCGCGCTCACCGCAGCCGGTCTGACCCCGTCGGTCGCCGCCCACCAGAACGACGACCACGCGAAGGCCGGGACCGTGCTGTCGGCCAGCCTTCCCGACGGCTCGGCCGCGACCCCGGACGCCAAGGCGACGCGCGGCACGACGGTCGCCCTCGTCGTCTCCGACGGCCCGGCTCCCGTGGTCATCGCCACGATCTCCGGCATGACCGTCGACCAGGCCACGGCGCTGCTGGCCAAGGACGCGCTCACGCTCGCCACGACCCAGGAGTACTCCGACACCGTGCCCGCGGGCGTCATCATCAGCCAGGACCCGCCGCCGAGCACGACGATGCACCGCGGCGACACGGTGAACGCCGTGGTGAGCAAGGGGCCCGAGCTGGTCGACGTCCCGACAGTGCCCTACGGAGCGGCGGTCGCCGACGCGACCACGTTGCTGGAGTCCGCAGGCTTCAAGGTGAAGGTCGAGAAGGCGTCGCCGTTCCTGCACCTCAACCGGGTGATCGGCCAGACCCCGAGCAGCGGCCAGGCACCGAAGGGCTCGACCATCACGCTCACCATCACCTGACGGCTCCGGGTCTTACGCCCCCTACCGCCGGACGCACGTCGCCCCCGCCGCTGCCGAGCAGCGACGGGGGCGAGTCACAACCGCCTCGGTCAGTGGGCGCGCAGCAGCTCCGCGACCTGGAACGCCATCTCCAGGCCCTGCTGGTGGTTGAGACGCGGGTCCACCGTCGTCTCGTACCGCAGCGCCAGACCGGCCTCGTCGATCTCCTCGGTCCCGCCGAGCACCTCGGTGACGTCGTCACCGGTGAGCTCCACGTGCAGACCGCCCGGGATGGTGCCCAGCGCCCGGTGCACCTCGAAGAAGCCAGCAACCTCGTCCATCACGTCGGAGAAGCGGCGGGTCTTGTAGCCGTTCGCCGTGATGGTGTTGCCGTGCATCGGGTCGCAGATCCAGGTGACCGGACGCCCGTCGGCCGCGACCTTCTCCACCACCGCGGGCAGCAGGTCGCGGACCTTGCCGGCCCCCATCCGGGTGATGAAGGTGACGCGACCCGGCTCCCCCGTGGGGTTGAGCCGGTCGAGCACCCGCAGGGCCTCGTCCCCCGTGACCGTGGGGCCGAGCTTGACCCCGAGCGGGTTGTGCACCCGGGCGAAGTAGTCCATGTGCGCACCGTCGACCTGCCGGGTGCGCTCGCCGATCCACAGGAAGTGGGCCGAGCAGTCGTACGGCAGACCGGTCCGCGAGTCGATCCTGGTGAGCGGGCGCTCGTAGTCCAGCAGCAACCCCTCGTGCGAGGAGTAGAAGTCGACCGTGCGCAGCGCCTCGACATCGGCACCGCAGGCCGCCATGAACCGGATCGCGCGGTCGATCTCGGCGGCGATCTCCTCGTACCGGGCGTACGCGGGGTTCGCCGTGAAGCCCTTGTTCCACTCGTGCACCCGCAGCAGCGAGGCGAACCCGCCAGTCGTGAACGCCCGGATGAGGTTCAGCGTCGAGGCCGACGTGTGGTAGGCGTCGAGCAGGCGCTGCGGGTTCGGCCGCCGCACCGACTCCTCGAACTCGTAGCCATTGATGATGTCGCCCCGGAAGGCCGGCAGCGTCACCCCGTCACGGGTCTCGGAGTCCGACGACCGCGGCTTCGCGTACTGCCCGGCCATCCGGCCGATCTTGACCACCGGCATGCTGGCGCCATAGGTGAGCACGACGGCCATCTGCAGGATGACCTTGATCTTGTTGCGGATGTTGTCCGCCGTGGCCTCGGCGAACGTCTCGGCGCAGTCCCCGCCCTGGAGCACGAACGCCTCGCCCCGGCCGGCGGCGCCGAGCATCGCGCGCAACGCGTCGGCCTCACCGGCGAACACCAGCGGCGGCAGGCTCGCCAACCGGGTGCGCACCCCCGCCAGCTCGTCCGCGTCGGGCCACTGCGGCTGCTGCGGCACCGCCATCTGCTGCCAGAGGTCCAGCCCGGCGACCACGTCGGGGTCGGGTTCGACGCTCACTCGTGGCTCGCAGGCACCAGCGGCTGACCGATGTCCGCCAGGAGCGAGCCGAACCAGGGCTGCGTGACGTCGAACGCCTTGCCGCCGGCGATCCGCGGGAACTCGATGGCCCGCAGCCGGTCGCCGTTCTCCTCGTCGTGGCCGATGACGCCCGACTCGCCCCGCAGCGCGCACTCGACGGCCAGGTCGGTCATCGACTTGATGAGACGCAGGTCCTCGGCGTTGGCCGCGGCCGCACGCGAGTAGTAGCCGGACTTCTGCACCATGACCTTCTCGGCGCCGAGCTTGGCCGCGAACTGCTTGGCGAACCACTGCCCCGGGTTGATCGTGTCCAGCCGCACGTGACCGAATGCGTCCCGCAGGACCTCCTGGCCGGAGGCCTCGAGCTGGGCGACGATCTCGTGCATCCCGGCGCCCTCGGACAAGAAGATGTTGACGTTGCCCTGGGTGTCCATGACGGTCTTGAGGCGCTGCGCCTCGGCGTCGATGTCCAGCGCCAGCTCGGGGACGAAGACCGCGTGGATGTCCCAGCGCTCGCGCGACAGCCCGATGCCCGGCACCCACTCCTGGGCGTCCAGCCACTCGCGGTACTTGGCGGCGGCCGCGGCGGTCAGCCAGCCGCAGTGCCGGCCCATGACCTCGTGCACGATGAGCATGCGCGGGCCCGAACGGTGCTCGCCGATGATGTTCGCCGCGAAGTGCGCGGCCTCCTCGGCCGCCGTCCAGGCGCCGAGCGACTGGCGGATCGGCACCACGTCGTTGTCGATCGTCTTGGGCAGACCCACGACGGTGAGGTCGTAGTCGTGCTCCGCGAGGTAGGCGGCCAGGTCGGCGGCGGTGGTGTTGGTGTCGTCGCCACCGATCGTGTGCAGCACGTCGACGCCGTCAGCCTTGAGCTGCTCGGCCGCGACCTGCAGCGGGTCCTGGCCGGGCTGCACCAGACCGCGCTTCTCGGCGTCGGCCCGGTTGGTGAGCTTGACCCGCGAGTTGCCGATCGGCGAGCCGCCGAAGCGGTGCAGCACACCTGCGTGCTTGCGCACCTCGTCACTCACCACGACCTTGTTGCCCAGCAGCAGGCCGTGGTAGCCGTGCTGGTAGGCGATGATCTCCACGTCGGGTGCGATCTCGGTGTACCGCTCGATGAGTCCGCCCACGGCCGAGGACAGGCACGGGGCGAAACCACCAGCGGTGAGCAGAGCGACGCGGCGGACGGTCATGGCGAGCACCTCTCGGTCGACGCGCACCGGGGCTCGTGGCGGCGGTGCGTCCAGGAACGGGCGTCCGGGCACGGCACGGACGCGGCCGTCATCCTAGCGAGGGTTCGTCCTGGTCCGGCGGCGGGACCGGCACCTGGACCTCCGGCACCGGACGACCACCCGGGGCAGCCGGCAGATGGTCCTGCGGATCGCCCGCGGCGGCCGGGTGGCCGGTCGCGATCCGGGCCTTCTGGGTGGCCGCGTAGACGTCCACGTACTCCTGGCCGGACAGGCTCATGATCGCGTACATGATCTCGTCGGTGACCGAGCGCAGGATGAACCGGTCGTTCTCCATCCCGGCGTAGCGGGAGAAGTCGAGCGGCTCACCGATCACCATGCCGATGCGCATGATCTTGGGGATCTTGCGACCGATCGGCTGGGCCGCAGCCGTGCCGACCATCGCGACCGGGATCACCGGCGCGCCGGACTCCAGCGCGAGGCGGGCGACGCCCGTCTTGCCGCGGTAGAGGCGCCCGTCGGGGCTGCGGGTGCCCTCCGGGTAGATGCCGAACAGTCCGCCGTCACGCAGCCGGCGAAGGCCCGTGTTGAGCGCGGCCTCGCTGGCCTTGCCCCCGGACCGGTCGACCGGGATGGTGCCGACCCCCCGCATGAAGCCCGAGACCATCCGCCCCTTGAGACCGCGGCCGGTGAAGTACTCCTGCTTGCCGATGAAGACCATCTCGCGGTCGAGCATGAGCGGCAGGAAGAACGAGTCGATGACCGCCTGGTGGTTGCTGGCCAGGATCGCGGCACCCTCGTTCGGCACGTTCTTCGCGCCACGGATCCAGGGCCGGTACACAGCCTTGAGCAACGGGCCCACAAAGACCCGTTTCATCAACCAGTAGAACACCGCGCTCCCCTCAGGTCGCCGATGCGGCGCCGGACCCGACTCTAGAGTGCTCCCATGGCCCCCCGCTGCGAGGACGAGCCCTCGGACCCTCGTCCGGACGACCCGCCGAGCCCCGGCCCGACCGACGACGAGCCGTCGGACCAGGCCGGACCGACGTCGGAGCAGGACGGCGACGAGGCATGGGCGCAGATCGTCGCACGGCTGGGCGACATCGACATCGTCCCCGGGCCGGTCGGACCGCGGGTGGTGCGCCCAGGCCGGGCCGAGGAGCTCGACGACGACCCGGGCACCGGCCGGGACTGGGACGGCACCACGCAGATGGACCGGGCCGAACGTGAGGTCGACGACCTGGAGCACTTCGTGCCGCCGGACCCCGGGCCGGTGCTGGGTGGCTCGCCGCTGCTCACCGCCGCCTGGGCCGCCGTGGTCGGCATGCCGGTGCTGTGGCTCGTCGTCGCGATCGCCTGGCGGACCGCACCACGCAGCCTGCTGCAGGTCTCCGGGGTCGTGTTCGTGCTGGCCGTCGGCGTGCTGCTGTGGCGAATGCCACACCGACGCGAACCCGACGACGAGGACGACGGCGCCGTCGTCTGAGCCCGGTCCGGCCGGCCGCGACCGGACGTCAGCGGCGTCGCCCCCGCGCCTCAGCGACGTGCGAGGTCGGCCGCCCCCACGATCCCCGCGTCGTTGCCCATCGCAGCGACCTCGATCCGCGCGGTCGGCCGGTAACCACCTGCGGACAGCTTGCGGCTCAGCGCCTGCCGGGCCGGGACGAGCACGAGGTCACCCGCCGCCGACAGGCCTCCCCCGATGACGAACATCGCCGGGTCCAGCAGCGCGGCGACCGAGGCGGCTCCCTCGCCCACCCAGCGACCCACCGAGGCCAGCAGCTCGAGCGACAGCTCGTCGCCCTCCTCTGCGGCCGTCGTCACGTGCTGACCGGTGATCCGGCGCCACTTGCCGCCGGCCAGCTCCAGCAGCCGCACGGCGCGGTCCGGACGCGTGGCGGCCACCCCGTGCGCCTCACGCACCAGGGCGCTGCCCGACACGTACTGCTCCCAGCAACCGTTCTGCCCGCAGCCGCAGTGGTGGCCCTCGGGCACCACCCGCAGGTGACCGATCTCGGCTGCCACGCCCCAGGCACCACGCACCAGCCGACCGCCGCTGATCACGGCGCCACCCAGCCCGGTGCCGAGCGTGAGCGTCACCACGTCGTCCAGCCCACGGGCCACGCCGAACTGCGACTCGGCCCATCCGGCCGCGTTCGCGTCGTTCTCGACGACGACGTGCAGCTCCGGGTGGCCCAGACCGGCGAGCACCGCATCCCGCAGCGGGTGGTCCCGCCACGGCAGGTTGGGGCAGAACATCACGGTGGCGCGGTCCTGCCCGATGAACCCGGGCGCGGCCAGGCCGATCGCCTCCACCTCGTGGTCGGCCATGAGGGTCCGGCAGGCCTCGATGATGCCCGCGTCCACGGCAGCGGCGTCGGACGCGTCGGTGCGCAGCACGACCTTCGCGAGGATCTCGCCGTCGGCCGAGACCACACCGGCTGCGATCTTCGTGCCGCCGATGTCGACTCCGATGGCGTGCATGGCAGAGCTCCTGACAGGTCAAGGGTGGAGGGGCAGCTCCCCACGCTAGCGGCTCGCCGCGCCCACACCACGCCCGGCAGGCGCTCGCGGCACCGCCGCCGCGCGTCACCGCCGGATCTTCCCCTCGTCCCCAGGACCGGGGTCCCGTATCCTGCCGGGACCTGCAGCCTGACAACGGAGTCTCGCATGGCACAGTCGTCGTCTTCCCCGCTGCTCGTCGAGTCCTCGCCGGACAGCAACCTCAATGACCTGCTCGCCGCCCGGGTGGCCCGCGGGCCCGGTGCCCCGCTGCTCGAGCGGCTCGAGCGCGGCACCTGGACGCCGGTGTCGGCCGGCCGGTTCCACGACGAGGTCACCGCCACCGCCAAAGGCCTGCTCGCGCACGGGGTCGCTGCCGGCGACCGGGTGGCGATCATGTGCCGGACGCGCTGGGAGTGGTCCGTCCTCGACTGGGCGGTGTGGGCCGCCGGCGCGGTGAGCGTGCCCGTCTACGAGACGTCGTCGGCCGAGCAGGTCGCCTGGATCCTCGCCGACGCCGACGTGTCGCTGGCCGTCGTGGAGACGGCCGCGCACGCGGCGGTGGTCGCCGAGGTCCGCGACCACTGCCCGACCCTGCGCGAGGTGCTGACCGTGGACGAGGGCGCCCTCGCGACGCTCGCCGCCGACGGTGCCCCGGTCGAGGATGCCGAGCTCGAGCGCCGCGCCCGGTGCGCCGGCCTCGAGGACCCGGCGACGATCATCTACACCTCGGGCACGACCGGTCGGCCGAAGGGCGTCGTGCTCACGCACGGCAACTTCGTGCGGATCACCGTGAACGCCCGCGCGCGGCTGGCCCAGGTGTTCGTGGACCAGCCGCGCACGCTGCTGTTCATGCCGCTGGCCCACGTGTTCGCCCGGTTCGTCAACGTGTTGGTGATCCCGGCCGACGCGGTCATCGGGTACACCCCGGACCCGGCCACGCTCATGGCCGACATGGCCACGTTCCGTCCCACGTTCCTGCTGGCCGTGCCCCGGGTCTTCGAGAAGGTCTACAACGCTTCGGAGCAGAAGGCCGCGATCGGCGGCAAGGGCTCGATCTTCCAGCGGGCCGCCAAGACCGCGATCGTGTACTCCCGCGCACTCGACACACCGGGTGGCCCGAGCCCGTGGCTGCGGCTGCAGCACAAGGTCGCCGACGTGCTCGTGCTGTCCAAGATCCGCGCGGCGCTCGGCGGGCGTCTGCTGTGGGCGGTCTCGGGCGGGGCGCCGCTCGGTGAACGTCTCGGCCACTTCTTCCGCGGGGTGGGGCTCGTCGTGCTCGAGGGCTACGGGCTCACCGAGACGACGGCACCGCTGTGCGTCAACGTTCCGGAGAACGCCAAGATCGGCACCGTCGGCCCGCCGCTGCCGGGCACGCAGCTGCGGATCGGGGCCGACGGGGAGATCGAGGCCCGCGGGATCCAGGTGTTCACCGGGTACCACGCCAACCCCGCGGCCACGGCGGAGGCGATGGACGACGGCTGGTTCCGCACCGGTGACCTCGGCTCGATCGACGAGGACGGCTACCTGCGGATCACCGGTCGCAAGAAGGAGATCATCGTCACGGCCGGCGGGAAGAACGTCGTGCCCTCGGTCTTGGAGGACCGGCTGCGCGGCCACCCCCTGGTGAGCCAGGTGGTCGTGGTCGGCGACCAGCGGCCCTTCGTCGGGGCCCTGGTCACCCTCGACGCCGACGGCCTGCCCGGCTGGCTCGCCGCGCACGGGAAGCCGCCCATGAGCGTGGCCGAGGCGGCTCAGGACCCCGATGTGCTCGAGTCGCTGGACAAGGCCGTGGAGTACACCAACAAGGCGGTGTCCCGGGCCGAGTCGATCCGCAAGTACCGGGTGCTCGACCGCGACCTGACGATCGCGAGCGGCCACCTCACCCCCAAGCTCTCGGTCCGCCGCCCGGAGGTGCTCAAGGACTTCGCCGCCGACGTCGACGCGCTCTACGCCGAGCACCGGGACTGACCGGCGCGGTCGCTCGCCCCGCGGCACCGGCACCGGCACCGGCACGGTCGCCGACGCCGGCCTCGGCGCTCAGCGGCAGCAGCTTGCTCACGTAGTAGTTGTCCATCGAATGCATCGAGGTGCAGT
>NZ_VWSD01000050.1 GCF_009829685.1 Cellulomonas citrea | reverse complement strand
TGGCCGCGGCCCAGGGGCTGCTCGCCGGGCGCGGGCTCGCGGGTGCGGCCGCGATGATCGCCGTCGTCACCGCCGCCAGCCGGGTGCTGGGCCTGGTGCGGTGGCTGGTCCAGGCGCACTCGGTGGGTGCCAAGGCCATCGGCGAGGCGTACACGGCCGCCAACACGGTGCCCAACGTGCTGTTCGAGGCGGCGGCAGGCGGGGCGCTGTCCGGGGCGGTGATCCCGGTGCTGGCCGAGCCGATCGAGCGCGGGGACCGCGGCGGGGTGCAGCGCATCGTCTCGGCGACCCTCGGCTGGACGCTGCTCGTGCTCGTGCCGTTGGGGCTCGTGCTCGCGCTGGCCGCCGGACCTGTGGCCCAGCTGCTGACCCCGGACGCGGCGCAGCAGCGACTGGCCCGCACCTTCATCCAGATGTTCGCGCTCCAGGTGCCGCTGTACGGGCTCACGGTCCTGGCCTACGCGGTGCTCCAGGCGCACAAGCGGTTCTTCTGGCCCGCGTTCGCCCCGATCCTGGCCTCGGTCGTGACCATCGCCGCGTACCTGTGGTACGGCCGGCTGGCCGGTGGTGAGCTCGCCGATCCTGCGGCGGTGCCCGGACGTGCCCTGCTGGTGCTGGGCTGGGGGACCACGGCCGGGGTGGCCGCGATGTGCGTCCCCGCGCTGGTCGCGATGGTGCCGCTGCGCCTGCGGCTGCGGCCCACGCTCCGGTTCCCCGACGGCGTCGCGGCCCGGGTGCGTCGGCTGGCCCTCGCCGGTGTCTCCGCCGTGGCCGCGCAGCAGCTGTCGGTGCTCGTCATGGTGGTGCTCGCCGGGCGGGGGACCGCCGAGGGCACCTGGCCCGTCTACCAGTACTCCCAGCAGGTGTACCTGCTGCCGTACGCCGTGCTCGTGGTGCCGCTGGCCACCTCGGCGTTCCCGCGGCTGTCCGCGTGGCGAGCCACCGGCGACCTGCACCGGTTCGCGGCGCTCGCCGCGGCCAGCCTGCGGGGTGTGCTCGTCGTGGCCGGTGCCGGAGCCGCCGCCGTCGTGGCGATGGCACCGGCCATCGCACTGGTCTTCGGCGAGATCCGGCCCGAGCAGGCCGGGGTCGTCGTCCCGGCGATGAACCACGCGCTGTCCCTCATGGTGCCCGGGCTGGTCGGGTTCTCGCTCATGTACCAGGGCTCGCGCACGCTGTACGCGCTCGAGCGCGGCCGGTCCGCCCTCGTCGTCAACGCGATCGGCTGGGGGACGGTCACGGTTGCTGCGTGCGTGCTGTTCGTGGCCGTCGGCGCGGACGGTGACGTCATCGGCGCCCTGTCCGGCGCGTCCACGATCGGCATGACCGTCGGCGGCGTCGCCGCGCTGGTGACGCTGCGCCGGGCCGCGGGTCCGGCGGCGCTGGGCGGGATGCGCCGGAGCGTGCCGGTGCTCCTCGGGGCGGGGGCCCTCGCCGCCGTCGCGGGCCGCTGGGTGGTCGAGTCGGTCCTCATGCTCGTGGGCGCCGGCGTGTGGTCGGCGCTCGGGGCTGCCCTCGGTGGTGGGTTCCTGGCGCTCGTCGTGGTCGCGGCCGTGCTGGCCGTCGGCGACCGGCACGTGCTCACCGGGCTCGTGCACCGGGACCGGATGCGCCCCGGGGGACGGCCGTCGGCGACTCGCCGGTCCGCGCCCTGAGCGCGTCGGCGGTGGGCGGGACCACGGTCGGGTAGACTGGAACCCCGTGACAGAGCGCGTACACCGACTCTCCGGGCGGTCGGACCACACGACCCGGCACATCTTCGTCACCGGGGGCGTCGCGTCCTCACTGGGCAAGGGCCTCACTGCATCGAGCCTGGGGCGCCTGCTGCGCAGCCGCGGGCTGCGGGTCACGATGCAGAAGCTCGACCCCTACCTCAACGTCGACCCTGGGACGATGAACCCGTTCCAGCACGGTGAGGTGTTCGTCACCGACGACGGGGCCGAGACGGACCTCGACGTCGGCCACTACGAGCGGTTCCTCGACGTCAACCTGGTCGGTTCGGCCAACGTGACCACGGGGCAGATCTACTCCTCGGTCATCGCGCGGGAGCGTCGCGGGGAGTACCTGGGTGACACCGTGCAGGTGATCCCGCACATCACCGACGAGATCAAGGCGCGGATGCGCTCGCAGGCGGCCGACGACGTCGACGTCATCATCACCGAGATCGGCGGCACGGTCGGCGACATCGAGTCCCAGCCGTTCCTCGAGGCGGCCCGCCAGGTGCGTCACGACCTGGGCCGCGACGACGTGTTCTTCCTGCACGTCTCCCTGGTGCCGTACATCGGCCCGAGCGGTGAGCTCAAGACCAAGCCGACCCAGCACTCGGTGGCCGCGCTGCGCTCGATCGGCATCGCGCCCGACGCGATCGTGCTGCGTGCCGACCGCGAGGTGCCCGAGGCGACCAAGCGCAAGATCGCGCTCATGTGCGACGTCGACGTCGAGGGCGTCGTCACCGCGAAGGACGCCCCGAGCATCTACGACATCCCGCGCGTGCTGCACTCCGAGGGCCTGGACGCCTACGTCGTGCAGCGGCTCGGGCTGCCGTTCCGGGACGTGGACTGGAGCGGCTGGGACGGGCTGCTGCGGCGGGTCCACCAGCCGTCGTACGAGGTCGAGGTCGCGCTCGTCGGCAAGTACATCGACCTGCCGGACGCGTACCTGTCGGTCACCGAGGCGCTGCGGGCCGGTGGCTTCCACCACGACGCCAAGGTCGTCATCCGCTGGGTGACCTCCGACGACTGCCAGACCCCCGAGGGTGCGCAGCTCGCGCTGTCCGGGGTCGACGCGGTGCTGGTCCCCGGTGGGTTCGGCGTGCGTGGCATCGAGGGCAAGCTCGGCGCGCTGCGCTGGGCCCGCGAGCACCAGGTGCCGACGCTGGGCATCTGCCTCGGCCTGCAGTGCATGGTCATCGAGTACGCGCGCACCGTGCTGGGCCTGGAGGGTGCGTCCTCCTCGGAGTTCGACCCGGCCACACCGCACCCGGTGATCGCGACGATGGCCGAGCAGCTGGCCATCGTCGACGGGCAGGGCGACCTGGGCGGGACCATGCGGCTGGGCGCCTACGACGCGACCCTCACGCACGGGTCCGTGGTGGCCGAGGTCTACGGCACCACGCACGTCTCCGAGCGGCACCGGCACCGGTACGAGGTCAACAACTCCTACCGTGCCGCGCTCGAGGAGGCCGGGCTCGTGGTCTCCGGCGTCTCGCCGGACAGCTCGCTCGTGGAGTTCGTCGAGCTGCCGCGCGACGTGCACCCGTACTACGTCGCCACCCAGGCACACCCGGAGTTCAAGTCGCGGCCGACGCGGGCGCACCCGCTGTTCGCCGGGCTCATCGGCGCGGCGCTCACCCGGCAGCGCGAGACGCGGCTGCTCGAGGTCGAGCCTGTCCGGTGACGGGCTCGACGAGGTGACCAGGCCGGGTGGGGTAGCCACGGCGTCCGGCCGGGACGAGCACGGCCGGTTGCGCGACGAGCCCGTCGCGCACCCGGTCCTGGAGCACACCAGGGTGTACGACGGCCGGGTCTTCGACCTGGACCGCGACCTGGTGGACCTCGGCGCCTCCCAGGTGGTGCGCGAGTACGTGGCGCACCCCGGTGCTGTCGGCGTGATCGCGCTCGACGACCAGGACCGGGTGCTGCTGCTGTCGCAGTACCGGCACCCCGTGCGACGGGTGCTGTGGGAGCCCCCGGCCGGTCTGCTCGACGTGGCCGGCGAGGACGAGGTGACCGCCGCTGCGCGCGAGCTCGCGGAGGAGGCCGACCTGGTCGCCGGCTCGTGGTGGCGCCTGGTGGAGATCTTCACCACCCCGGGCGGGTCCAGCGAGCACATCACGCTGTTCCTGGCCCGCGACCTGGCCCCGACGTCGACCCCGTTCCCGCGGGTCGACGAGGAGGCCGGGATGCAGGCCGTCTGGGTGCCGCTCGACGAGGCGGTGGACGGTGTGCTGGCCGGTCGGCTGCAGTGTCCGACGACGGTGACCGGGGTGCTCGCGGCGGCCGTGGCGAGATCTCGTGGTTGGGCCGGGCTGGAGCAGGTCGCCGTCGGCTGACGGCACCGCCGCTCGTGGCACCGCGGTTCGTGGTGCCGCCACCTGCGGAACCGACCGGGCGCGGTGGGCCCGGCGCCGGGCCGCAGTGCTCAGGACGCGGTCGCGACCGGTGCCTCGGCCAGGGCCTGCTCCGCGTCGGCCCGGCGGCTGCGCAACGTCGAGGCGAACCGGGTGACCGCCGCCGCCAGCAGCGCGGCGCCGATCATGTGCAGGTTGACCAGGGCGATCGGCAGCCCGGTGGCGACCTGGACGTAGCCGATGCCGCCCTGCGCCGCGGCGACGACCAGCACGGTCACGGCCCAGCGGGACGGAGCACCGCCGGCGCGGCGCACCCGTAGCAGCAGGACGACCGAGACGGCGACGAACAGCCACACGACCCCGGCGTGCGCCCGGGCCATGAGGAGCGGGTCGACCGCGAACCGGTAGCCCACCGCATCGTCGCCCGAGTGCGGCCCGGCCCCCGTCGTCACCACCCCGAGCACGAGGACGACGAAGGTCAGCGCGCCCTGCACACCCGCCCAGCGCACGGTGGCCCGGTCGGCGAGCCACACCATCGGGCCGTCGCCCTCGTCGATGCGGACCAGCAACCAGGTGGCGGCCACCACGAGCAGCATCGACAGCAGGAAGTGCAGCCCGACGACCGCGGGCGGCAACCCACCGATCACGGAGAGCCCGCCGACCACGGCCTGCACGAGCACCAGGACGAGCGGCACCCAGCCCAGCGCACGGGTGCCGAGCGAGCGCCGACGGTCGAACCCGACGAGGACGAGCACCGCGACCGCGACCGCGATGAGCACGCCGGTGAGCGTGCGGTTGCCGAACTCGATGCCCTGGTGCAGCGGGCTCGCGGCATGCCGCACCGGGACGAAGCTGCCCGGCTGGCACTGCGGCCACGTCGAGCAGCCCAGCCCCGACCCGGTGAGCCGGACGAGCCCGCCGGTGCCGATGATCGCGATCTGAGCGACGAGGTTGGTGACGACGGCCGGACGGGTCCAGCGCTCACGCCACGGGGTCGCCGGGCCGGACGGGGCTGCGGTGCTCACCGCTCCAGCGTACGGGGCAGACGCACCGCGAAGACCTGACCGGGGCCGGTGGCGGACGGCTGCGGCGGCGTCGACGGATCGCCGCCGGCCGTGGTGACGACGAGCAGGTCGGCGCCCACGAGCGCAGGGCAGCTGCTCAACGGGGCCGGCACCTCGACCTGGTCGAGCACCCGCCCGTCGGGGGAGAGACGACGGACGAGACCCTCGCCCCAGAACGCGATCCACATCGTGCCGTCGTCGAGCAGCGCGAGGCCGTCCGGGAGCCCGCCGAACTGCGCCAGGTCGATCGGGGCGAGCTCGCCCACGACCTGCCGGCTCACCGGGTCGAGCCGCCAGCGGTCCACCCGGTGGCGGCCGGAGTCGATGAACACCATCTCGTCGGGCGCGGGCCAGGCCATCCCGTTGGGGCAGGCGAGGGCGTCGAGCACGGTGTGCACGCCACCGTCGGGGTCGATCCGGTAGAGCGCGCCGTCGTCGGGGCCGGTGCTCGTGTCGAACCGCATGGTGCCGGCCCACACGTGCCCGGCCGGGTCCACCCGGACATCGTTCATCCGACGCTCGGGCAGCTCGGCCTCGATCGCGACGAGCAGGTGCAGCTCACCCGTCGCGGGGTCGAGCTCCTCCAGACCGTGGGTCGTGGCGAGCCGGACCCTGCCGTCGGGCCCGGGCAGCACCGACCCGACGGCGCGCGGCAGCTCCCAGGTGCTGAGCTGGGCCGGGGCAGGGCTGCCGGGAGCAGGTTCGGACCGGCGGTGCACCCGGGCCCCGGTGATGTCGACCCACCACAGCTCGCGGCGGTCGGCCAGCCACAGCGGCCCCTCGCCGAGCTCGTCGTTGCCGGACCCGACCGGCACCGGCGCACCGGGGGTCACCGCCGACAGCGGGGCGAGGTCGAGGACGAGCGGTTCGGGCAGGACGGTCACGGGGCTCCTTCGGCGAGGCGGTCGTGGTAGGCGGGCAGGAACTGCGCACGCGGCACCTGGTTGGCGAGCACCCCGCCGTCGACCACGAGCGCGTGGCCCGTCACGTAGGACGCGAGCGAGGAGGCCAGGAAGAGCACCGGGCCGGCGATCTCCGCCGGGCGGGCGAACCGGTGCTCCAGCGGGATGTGCTCACGGTAGTAGGCCTCGAAACGGGGCCAGTCCAGCCCGAAGTCCCCGGCGAACGGGGTGTGCACCATCCCCGGGCACACCGTGTTCACCGTGATGCCGAACGCTCCGAGCTCGACCGCCAGGCTGCGGGCCATGAGCTCCAGACCGCCCTTGGCGGCGTTGTAGGCGACCAGCCCCGGTTCGGCCTGCAGCCCGTTCTTCGAGGAGATCATGATGATCCGGCCGCTGCGGCCCTCGTGCACGAGGTGCTCGGCGGTGCGGGCCGACAGCACGAACGGTGCGTCCAGGTCGACGGCCATCGCCTCGCGCCAGGCGGCCACCGACACCTCGTTGAAGCGAGCCATCTGCGCGATGCCCGCGTTGTTGACGAGCACCTCCCACGGCCCGTACCGGTCCCACGTCTCGTCGACGAAACCGGCGAGCTCGTCCGTGCGGGCGAGGTCCTGACCGAGCCACACACGGTCGGCGCCAAGCCCGTCGAGGGCCGCGGTGAGCGCGGCCGGTTCGGCGGTGCCGGGGCGGTCGACGAGCAGCAGGCGCGCCCCGGCCGTCGCGAACGCCACCGCGAGCGCCTGGCCGATGCCGCCCGCCGCGCCCGTGAGCAGCACCCCGGTGCCGGCCAGCCCCGGCAGCCCGGCGCTCACGGCAGCCACCCGAGCCGGGCCGAGAGCGCCGCGGCGCTCGTGCGGACCAGGTGCCCGACCTCCCGGACCCGCGAGCCGGGGAAGGAGACCTTGAGCCCGGTGACCGACAGCGCTCCCGCGCAGCCGCCGGAGTGGTCGAAGACCGGAGCGCCGACGCAGCAGATCCCGTCGGCGTCCTCCTCGTCGTCCACCGCGAACCCGCGTTCGCGGGCCTGCTGCAGATCCGCGAGCAACGCCTCGACCGTCGTGAGGGTCCGGGCCGTGCGGCGCGGCAGGTCCCGACCGGCGAGCAGCTCACGCACCGTCGCATCGTCGAACGTGGACAAGATGGCCTTGCCGATGCCCGAGCAGTGCAGCTCCTCGCGGGCCCCCATGTGCAGGTTGAAGCGCACCGCGGTGGGCCCGTCGACCTGGGCGATCATCACCGCGCGGGCGCCGTCGAAGGTCGCCACGCGTGACCCCAGGTGGGTGAGCCCGGTGAGCTCGCGCAAGTACGGCTGGGCCAGGTCGGTGAGCGTCACCTGCCGGGCCGCGAGGTGCCCCAGCCGGGCCAGGCCCATGCCGAGGGTGTAACGGCGGGCGAACCCCTCGCCGGCGGAGTCGACGAGGCCCCGGGCGCACAGCGTCTGGAGCATCGCGTAGGTGGCCGACTTGGACGCGCCGACCTGACGTGCCAGGTCGGACAGGCCCACCGCCTCCTGCGCCGCGGCGAGCCGGTCGAGCAGGTCGAGCGCGCGCCCGACGCTGCGCACCTGGTAGCGGGCGTCCTCCGGCGGTGCCGGGCGGATCTGGTTCACTTGCCCACCCCCGCGGTCAGGCCGACGGCCAGCTGCCGTTGGAAGATCAGGTAGACCAGGATGCACGGCAGCGCCGAGATGAGGGCGCCGGCCATCTGCTGGGTGACATCGAACACCTGGGTCGAGCCGGCGGTCGCGATCACCACCGAGATGGTGCGTTGGGCCCCGTCCGGCAGGAAGAGCATGGCGAACAGCAGGTCGTTCCAGACCCCGATGAAGGTGAGCACGCCGAGCGTCACCAGCGGGGGCACCGCGAGCGGGCCGACCACCGACCGGATGATCCTGGGGTAGCCGGCGCCGTCCATCACGGCGGCCTCCACGAGCTCGCTGGGCACCGAGCGGAAGAAGCTGGTGAGCAGGAAGGTCGCGAACGGCAGCTGGCCCACGGCGTACAGCAGGGCGGTCATCGGCACGTTGCCGATGAGGCCCAGCCGGGAGATGTCGAAGTACAGCGGCAGCAGGGACGTCTGCCCCGGAACGAGCATGAGGATCGTGAGGGTCGCCAGGATGGTCTGCGAACCGCGGAACGGCAGCTTCGCGATGGCGAAGGCCGCCGGGGTCGCGAACAGGCTGACCCCGACGATCGCGAGCACGCACAGCACGAGCGAGTTCGCCCCGGCGCGGGCCAGGCCCTGCGCCAGCACGTGCGTCCACGCCTCGAAGGTGACACCGCGCCCGTCGGACGGGGTCACGGAGGCCTTCACCATGTAGAGGATCGGGCCGAGGGCGATCCCGGCCACGACGAGCAGCACGAGCGAGGTCAGCCAACGACCGACGCTCACCGAGGCGCCCCGGCGCCGCGGTGGCGCGAGCAGGTTCACGTGCTCAGTCGTCGTCATCGCGACGCACCCCCGATCGGATCCGGACCAGCGTGAGCATGAGGGTGAACAGGAACAGCACGACGCCGAGCGCAGCCCCCTGGGCGAACCGGCCGTACTTGAAGGACGTCGTGTAGAGCTGGAACTCCAGCGTCGTGGTCGAGACCCCTGGACCGCCGTTGGTCATCGTGTAGATGAGCCCGAAGATCTGGGTGATCGCGGCGGACATCGTGAGGATCGTCGCGAGCTCGAGGTAGCGGCGCACGTGCGGCAGCACGATGTGCCGGATCAACCGGACGCCGGACGCGCCGTCGAGCCGGGCCGCCTCCATCACGGACGGGTCGAGCGAGACCATCCCCGTGTACAGCAGGACGACGTTGATCCCCAGGTAGCTCCAGTTGAAGACGAGGATGAGCGCCAGCAACGACGTGGAGACCTGCCCGAGCCAGTCCTGCGCGAGCGCCCCGAGCCCGACCGCACGCAGCCCGGCGTTGATCGGGCCGCGGTCGGACAGCAGGTACGACCAGGTGATGCCGATGACCACCCAGGACAGTGCGACGGGCATGAAGTAGATGCTGCGGAACAGGTTCGACCCACGGGTGCCCTGGGCGAGCAGGAAGGCGACGACCAGCGCACCGGCCACGCCGAACGGGACGGACACGACGATCGCCAGGTTGTTGCCCAGGATCCGCAGGAACTCCGGGTTGCCCAGCAGGCCCTTGGCGTAGTTGTCCAGGCCGACCCAGCTGGCGGTGCGCCCGTCCCAGTCGGTGAACGAGTACCACAGCCCCTGCAGGGTCGGGACCAGCGAGAACGTGATGACGAGCAGGGCGACCGGTGCGGCCAGCGCCAGCCCCCAGCGCTGCTGGCGCCGGCGCAGGGCGCTGGCTCGCGGGCGCGCAGGCCCGCGGCGAGAGGCCGCGGACCTGCGCACGGGTGCGGTGGTGGACATGCTCAGCTTCCGCCGAGGTGGTACGCGACCCGCTCGTCGTCGGACAGCCCGGCGGTGGCCTTGTCGACCGCTGCCATCGCGTCCTTGGCGCTCACCTGACCGGCGAGCACCTGGTTGAGACCGCTCGTGAGGGCCTGGTTGACCGTCGGTGCGATGAAGTTGTCGAACATCGGCACCACGGTCCAGGACTCGTCCTTCGCCTGGGTGAGCAGGGCGTTGTTCACCGGGTCGGTGACCTGGACCCCGCTGCGGGACGGCACGTTGCCGGCCTTGGCGACGATCGCCTGGCCCTCGGGGGACACGACGTAGGCCGCGAAGGCCACCGCCGCCGTGGGGTTGGCGGCCTCCTTGGAGATCGAGTAGCCGTTGTCGGGGAGCTGGACGAGCAGCGTGTTGGGCTTCGGCGAGAACGGTGCGGGGGCTGCCGCGACATCGGCACCGAGGGCCTTCTGCGCCCACGAGGAGTCCCAGCTGCCGCCCATCACCATGGCCACGTCACCGGACTCGAAGCTGGTCCGCACATCGCGCCAGGTGAGCACGTCGGGGTTGGTCCAGCCCTTCTCGTGCATCGTGCCCCAGCGGGCCACCTGGTCGACGATGGTCGGCGAGGAGTAGGGCAGGGTGCCTGCGATGAGCTTGTCCCAGCTGGTCAGCGGCTCGACGGCGCCCAGCAGGTAGCTCCAGTCCAGGTAGGAGGAGAAGCCGCCCGAACCGTCCTGGGAGCCGTAGCCGAGGCACGTCTTGCCCGCCGCGACGACCTTCGCGCAGGCGGCGTCCAGCTCGTCCCAGTCGGTCGGCACCGCGGCGACGCCGGCATCGGCCAGGACCTTCTTGTTGTAGAGCATCATGTACATCCCGGCGGTGCTCGGGACGCCGTAGACCTGGGACGTCGTGCTGCCGTTCGCCGAGTAGTACTGGGCGTTCGTGGCCACCAGGTCGGCCTGCGGGATCCGGTCGGACAGGTCCAGGGAGTACTCCTGGAACTGCTTCTGGTACCCGCCGGGGAACATGGAGAACACGTCCGGGCCGCGGCCGGAGACGACGGCCGCCTGCAGCAGCGCGTAGTAGTTGTCGGCGGGCTGCCCGACGAGGTTGACCTTGACGTCGGGGTACGTCGCCTCGAACCCGGCGACCAGCGGGGTGAGCAGGCTCGAGTCGTCCAGGGCGCCGTAGTTCCACACCGTGAGCGAGCCGCTCACCCCACCCGTGCCCGAGGCCGAGGGGGAGCTGGACGTGCCGGAGCTGCACCCGGTGAGGGCGAGCGCCATCGCCGCGAGGGGTGCGGCAACCTTCCAGACCTGCATGGGATCTCCTTGGGGGAACGGCGGGGCGGGGGATCAGACGGGTGGGGCGGGGGATCAGGCGAGCGGGGCCTCGGGACCGGGGTCGACCCCGATGCCGGCGGTGAAGAAGCGCGGGTCCGGGACGGGCACCCAGGCGCCGTTGGCGGCGATGGAGGCCTCGGCGGCCATCGCGGGCAGGGACCAGTCGAGCGCGGTGTACAGGTCGATCTCGGGTCGGGTCCCGGCCGTGACGGCGTCGAGGAAGTCGCGCAGCGGCCAGGCGTCGGAGCCCCAGTGCCCGCCGTCGTCGGGCGGGTTGCGGTAGGCAGCGGGCAGGAACTGCTCGGCGAAGCTCTCCAGGGGCTCCCAGGTGTCGTGCGCCGTGCGACCCGTCAGGTGCACGACCGGCACCCCGTCGGACGTGCGTGGTGCCTCGTAGGCGCCGCCCGTGCCCTGGATCGCGTAGTAGTCCATGAGCTCGGGCCGGTTGGAGAGCAGGTCGAACCGGATGGACAGCAGCCGGCCGGCCGCGGTGCGGGCCAACGTGACGGTCGAGTCCTGGAGGGTGTGCTCGGGGTCGGTGTGCCGTCCGGTGCCGTGGCACGAGACCGCGACCACCCGGTCGTTCGTCCACCACAGCAGCGGGCCGAGCGAGTGCGTGGGGTAGGTGTGCCCGTCGCGCCCGACCTGCCAGTGGTAGCGCCAGGTCGGCGAGCCGTCCGGGCGGGTGTGCCAGGACCGCATCTCGTGCAGGTACTCGCCCTCGCCGTAGTAGATGTCACCGAACAGGCCCTCGCGGACCATCTCGCGCACGATGAGGTTGGGGCGCGTGTAGCAGTAGTTCTCGGCCATCGCATACTGGGCGGTCGAGCCGCGCACGGCACCCACGAGCGCCTGCGCCTGCTCGAGGCTCACGGCGGCGGGCACCTCGGACAGCACGTGCACCCCGCGGGCCAGCGCCTCGACGGCCTGCGGCACGTGGTGCTGCTGCGGGGAGGAGAGCACGACGACGTCGCAGTGCTCGAGCAGCTCGTCGAAGGACGACGCGACCCGGGCGGCGCCGTTCTGCGCGGCGAAGCCGTCCCGCACCTCATGGTCCGGGTCGTAGACCGTCTCGAGGCGGGCGCGGTCGGCCTGGGCGCGCAGGCTGGACAGGAACCCGCCGCCGCGGACGGCACCGGCGATGCCGATCCGCAGGACCGGGGGGCGTGCGCTGGACATCAGGATCCCTTCGTCGGGCGGGTGGTGAGCAGCTGGGGGAGCAGGACGGACCAGGTCGCCCGCTCGTTCCCGTCGCGGTACTCGGGCACGAAGCCCAGCCGCAGATAGACCATGACGGCGGGCCGGCGGAAGTCGTCTGTCTCGAGCACCGCCCGGTCCAGGCCACGCGCGGCGAACCCGGCCAGCACCCGACGGGTCACCGTCGCGCCGAGGCCGCGCCCGGAGGCGGCGGCGTCGGCGGCGACGTAGTGCAGGTAGCCGGCGCCCGGGTAGGTCTGCGGCAGCAGTCGCTCGGAGGCGCAGGCCAGGATCTGGTCCTGCTCGACGAGCACCCAGGTGACGGGGACGTCCGGGGCGTCGAGCAGGTCGCGACCGATCCGGTCGGCGTCCCAGGGCTGGTCGTAGGCGGCCTGCATGAGCCGGCCGAGCTCGGCGGCGTCCTCGTGCGTCGCTGCACGAAGACGGGGATCGGGCTCCTGGGTCGGCAACGGGCCGGGGTGGACCATGAAGAGCTGAGTCAACGGTGACCTCCAGGTCGAGGAATGCTCGGAAAGGTAGGTGTGGGGCTCGGTGGGGGGAACAGCGTTCGGTGCAGCCGAACGGCAGGCCGACATGATCGCCTGTTGTTCGGCCTGGACGAACACAGTTCTTGCGGGCGGACGCTCTCCCTAGGCTCGCCGCCATGACCGCCACCCGACCGACCTGGCAGCCCCCGGCCTGGTCCGGCGCCGCCGGCGTCGCCCGCCAGGACGTGACCGCACCCGTCGGCATCCGGATGCGCAACTGGGGCTACGGCGACCGTGACGTGGCCAGGACGGTGCACCGCCCGCTCACCCTCACCGCCCTGGCGCTCGCCGACGCCGACGGCGCCGACCCGTCGCTGCTGCTCACCGCCGACCTCGGCTGGTGGCGCAGCACCGCCGACGAGACCCGGGTCCGGGGTGCCGTGCTCGCGGCCACCGGGCTGTCCGCCGACCGGGTGCTGCTGCACCTCACCCACACGCACGCCGGGCCGTCCATCTGCGCGGACGACCACGACCTGCCCGGCGGTGAGCTCGTGGACGCCTACCTCGACCGCCTCGCCGCCCGCGCCGTCGCCGCGGCCACCACCGCCCTGGCCGATCTGCGACCGGCCACCATGCAGTGGGCCACCGCCCACCACGGCCTGGCCGCCGTGCGCGACCTCACGCTCGACGGGCGGGCCCTGCTCGCGTTCGACCCGGCGGTCCCCGCGGACGACACGCTGCTCGTCGGCCTCGTGAGCGACCAGGACGGCGCACCGGTCGCCACCCTCGTCAACTACGCCTGCCACCCCACGACGCTCGGCTGGGACAACGACGCGCTCTCCCCGGACTACCCGGGGGCGATGCGCGCCGTCGTCGAACCGGCGACCGGGGTGCCGTGCCTCTTCCTGCAGGGTGCGAGCGGTGACCTCGGGCCGCGTGAGCAGTACGGGGCCGACACCGACCTGGCCGACCGGCACGGCGCCGGGCTCGGGCACGCCGTGCTCGGCGCGCTCGCCACGCTGCCCGCCCCGGGGACGGCCCTGGTCTGCACCGGGGTCGTCGAGTCCGGTGCGCCGCTCGGCGTCTGGGAGCCCGTGCCCACCCCGTCGGCCAGCGCCCGCGGCTCGGTCGCCACCCAGGTGCCCGTCGAGCTCAAGGCGCTCGCGCCGATCGACGAGCTCGAACGCCAGTGGGCGCACATCGACCCGCGCAGCCGGGCCGAACGGCTGCGCCGCGCCGAGCGCCTGCGTCGCACCTACGCCGACATGAGCGCGCCGGTGCACCCGCTGTGGGTGTGGCGGTTCGGCGACGTCGTCGTCGTCGCGCACCCGGGGGAGGCCTACAGCGCCCTGCAGACCACCCTGCGCGCCCGTTTCCCGCAGCTGGCGGTGGTCGTGCTCAACCTCACCAACGGGCCCGGCTGGGTCTACCTGCCGACCCGGCAGTCCTACGACCAGGAGCGCTACCAGAGCTGGCAGACCCTTGTGCAGGCCGGCTCGCTCGAACGGCTCGTCGACGCGGCGCAGGCCGCCGTCGCGGAGCTCCTGGGATGAGCGGGCTGCGCTCCGACCGCTGGTTCGCCGGGGACGACGAGGTCGCCGTGCTGCACCGGGTCGCCCTGCCGGCCCGGGGCAGCGGTGGCGGGCCGGTCATCGGGATCGCCGACACCACGAGCGACCTCAACCCGTGCAACGCCCCGCTCGCCGGGCTCATGGTGGCCGCCGCACGCGGCATCCGGGCCGCGGGCGGCATCCCGGTGCGGTTCCCCGTGATGTCCCTCGGCGAAGACCTCATGAAGCCCACCGCGATGCTCTACCGCAACCTCGCGGCGATGCAGATCGAGGAGCAGGTGCGGTCGAACCCCATCGACGGCCTCGTGGTCACCGGTGGCTGCGACAAGACCGTCGCGGCCGGGCTGCTCGGTGCGGCCTCGGCCGACGTGCCCGCGCTGCTGCTGCTGTCCGGCCGCGCCAGGTGGGGGACGGACCTGTGGCGCGCGCTCGAGGAGCGGCGCGCCGGGCGGCTCGACGACGACGCCTGGCACGAGCTCGAGGCGTGCCTCACCTGCGCCGGTCCGGGTACCTGCACGACGATGGGCACAGCGTCGACCCTGGCGCTGCTCACCGAGGTGCTCGGGCTGTGCCTGCCGGGCAGCACCGGTCTGGCCGGCGCCGGCCCGGCGGCCGCACAGCTGGCCGAGCGCACCGGGGCCCGGGTCGTCGCGATGGTCGAGGCAGGCACCCGCCCGGCCGACGTGGTCACCCAGGCGGCACTCGACAACGCCCTGCGTGCGCTCGCCGCGGTGGGCGGGTCGACCAACGCCGTCATCCACCTCGCGGCGCTCGCCGGCCGGCTCGGGCTGGACGGCTCGTTGGCGCACGCCGATGCGCTGTGGCGCGACGTCCCGCTGCTCGCCGACGTCGAGCCGTGCGGACGGTACCTGGCCGCGGCGCTGCCCGAGGCGGGCGGTGTGCCGACGCTGCTGGCCGCTCTGGCTGGCCTTGCCGGCCTCGCGGGGCGGACCGCCGGACCCGGCGTCGACCTGACCGCGCTCGCGGGTGACGGTCTGCCGTGGCGCCAGCACGTGGCGCTCGCCCCGGCCCCCAGCACCGACGGGGTGCTGCGCACGGCCGCGCACCCGGTGGCCCCGGCGCCGACCATGGTCGCGCTCACCGGGTCGTTGGCGCCCGACGGCTGCGTGCTCAAGGTCGCCGCCGCGAGCCCCGACCTGCTCCAGCACACCGGCCCGGCGCTCGTGCTCGACGACTACGAGGACATGCGCGCCCGGCTCGACGACCCCGACCTGGCGGTGGACGACGACGTCGTCCTCGTCGTGCGGGGGATCGGCCCGGTGGGGGCGCCCGGGATGCCGGAGTGGGGCATGGCGCCCATCCCGGCCCCGCTCGTGCGCCGCGGTGTGCGCGATGTGGTGCGCGTGAGCGACGGACGGATGAGCGGGACGAGCTTCGGCACCGTCGCGCTGCACGTGGCACCCGAGGCCCAGGTCGGCGGGCCGCTCGCGCACGTGCGCGACGGCGACCCGATCCGGCTCGATGTGCCCGCGCGCCGCCTGGACCTGCTGGTCGACCCGGCCGAGCTGGCCCGGCGGGCGGAGACCTGGCAGCCGGCCACGGCAGCGGACCTGCGGGGCTGGCCGCTGCTCTACCGCCAGCACGTCGGGCAGGCGCCGACCGGCGCGGACCTCGACGTCCTGGCGGCCCCGCGACCCGAGCAGCGGGTCCGGGTCGAACCCACGGTCGGCCGCTCATGACGCGGCCGGTCCCCACTGACGGAGGACGAGGCGTGACCCCCAGCCCACTGCACGGCGTGCTGCCGGTGATCCAGACGCCGTTCGCGGCCGACGGCTCGGTCGACCACCATGCCCTCGAGCACGAGCTGCACTGGGTGCTCGACCAGGGCGTGAGCGGTCTGACCACCGGCATGGTGAGCGAGACCCTGCGGCTGTCCGACACCGAGCGGCGCGAGGTCGCCCGTGCGGTGTGCACCGCGGCTACCGCCCGGGGCAAGGCCGCGGTCATCAGCTGCGGCGCCGAGTCGACCCGCGAGGCCGTGCGGCTGGCCCAGGACGCGCAGGCCGTCGGTGCGAGCGCGCTCATGGCGATCCCGCCGGTCACCGTGGTGATCGACGAGGCCGATGTGCTGGCCTACTACAGCGCCATCCTGGAGGCCGTCGACGTGCCGGTCGTCGTGCAGGACGCGTCGGGCTACGTCGGCAACCCGCTGTCCATCGGGGTGCAGGTCGCGATCCTCGACCGGTTCGGCGACCGGGTCTACTTCAAGCCCGAGGCCGCTCCCATCGGCCAGCGGTTGTCGGCCCTGCGGGAGGCGACGGGCGGTCGGGCGCGGGCGTTCGAGGGGTCGGGCGGTGCCGCCGTCGTCGACAGCTTCCGGCGCGGCATCGTCGTGGGCACCATGCCCGGGGCCGAGGTCTGCTGGGCCGTGCAGCAGCTGTGGCAGGCCTGCGAGCAGGGCGACTGGGACCTGGCCTACGACCTGTCGGGGCCGCTCACCCTGCTCGTGGCGATCCAGACCTCGGTCGACGCCTACGTCGCGGTGGAGAAGCACCTGCTGCACGCCCAGGGCGTGCTGCCCTCGATCGCCGTACGGGAACCGGTCGGCTACCGGCTGGACCCCGAGACGGCGGCCGAGGTCGACCGGTTGGCGCACCGGCTGCGGGTCGCGATGCCCGCCGCGTCATGAGGTCCGACGCGGCCCGGCTGCGGGCCCGCTGGGCGGCCGACGAACCCGCGTTCGGCGTCTGGAGCTCGCTGGCCGACCCCGTCGTCGCCGAGGTGCTCGCCGCGGGCGACGCCGACTACGTGTGCGTCGACACCCAGCACGGGCACGTCGGCGCAGGGGAGCTCGCCCGCACCCTGCAGGCGTTCCGGGCCGGTGGGCGCAGCCCTCTGGTGCGCGTCGCGTGGAACGAGCCCGCGGCGGTCTTCCGCGCCCTGGACGCCGGGGCGAGCGGGGTGGTCGTGCCCATGGTCGACGACGCCGACGCGGCCCGCACCGCGGTCGAGGCGGTGCGCTACCCGCCGACCGGGCGCCGCAGCTGGGGCCCGATGTGGGGCGACTCGCGTCCGGTCCCGACCCCGGCCGAGCAGGACGCCGAGGCGCTGTGCCTCGTCATGGTCGAGACCGCCGCCGCGGTGGACCAGCTGCCGCAGATCCTGGCGACGCCCGGCGTCGACGCCGTCTACGTCGGGCCGAACGACCTGGCGCTGTCCTGCGGGCTGGGGCGGGCCACCTACCGCGACAGCGCCGACGTCCTCGACCTGCTCAGCCACGTGGTCGCGACCTGCCGGGAGCACGGTGTGCCGGTCGGCCTGCACTGCTCGGACGCCGCGATGGCCGGCGACTGGGCGGCGCGCGGCGCGGCGATGCTCACCACGGTGACCGACACCAGCGCGCTGCGCCGGGCGGTGGCCGATGACCTGGCCACGGCCGTGTCCCACTACCGTGGTGCCGTGCCCAGGACGACGACCCGATGAGCCCTACGACCGAGCCCCAGCCCCTGTTCACCGACCCGCAGGCGTCGGTCGACGCCCGCGTCGAGGACCTGCTGGCGCGCATGACGTTGCCGGAGAAGGTCGGCCAGATGCTGCAGCTCGATGCGCGCGGCGACCTGGCCGAGGTGGTGACCGGGAAGCTCGCCGGGTCGCTGCTGCACGCCTCGCCCGCCCGGATCGAGGAGGCCGCCGAGCTGGTCGCCACCACCCGGCTGCGGATCCCGCTGCTCATGGCCGACGACGCCATCCACGGGCACTCGTTCTGGCCGGGGGCGACGATCCTGCCGACCCAGCTCGCCATGGCGTGCAGCTGGGACCCGGCCCTCGTGCAGCGGGCGGCCCGGATGGCGGCCACCGAGGTCGCGGCCGCCGGGCTGCACTGGACGTTCTCCCCGGTGCTGTGCATCGCCCGGGACACCCGGTGGGGTCGGGTCGACGAGACCTTCGGGGAGGACCCGTACCTCATCGGTGAGCTCGGCGCCGCCATGGTTGCCGGCTACCAGGGCGACGGCCTCGACGACCCGACCGCTGTGCTGGCCTGCGCCAAGCACTTCGCGGGTTACTCCGAGACCCAGGGCGGTCGGGACGCGAGCGAGGCGGACCTGACCCCGCGCAAGCTGCGCTCGTGGTTCCTGCCGCCGTTCGAGCGGGCGGTGCGCGCGGGCTGCCGGACGGTGATGATCGGCTACCAGTCCATCGACGGCGTCCCGGTGACGGCCAACCGTTGGCTGCTGCAGGACGTCCTCAAGGACGAGTGGGGCTTCTCCGGGACCCTCGTGACCGACTGGGACAACGTCGGGCGCATGGTCTGGGAGCAGAAGGTGTGCGCGGACGACGTGGCCGCGGCGGTGGTCGCGGTGACCGCCGGGAACGACCTGGTGATGACCACGCCGGCGTTCTTCGAGGCGGCCCAGGAGGCGGTGGCCCGCGGGCTGCTCGCGCAGTCCGCGATCGACGAGGCCGTGCGCCGGATCCTGCGGCTGAAGTTCGAGCTCGGGCTGTTCGAGGGTGCGCACCGGCCCGACGCCGAGCGCCAGCGCACGGTGATCGGCTCGGCGCCGCACCGCGGGCTCAACCTCGAGGTGGCCCGACGCGGCCTCGTGCTGCTGCGCAACGACGGCACGCTGCCGCTGGCCGGCGGCCTGGTCGCGGGTCCGGACGGACGGGCGGCCGAGGCCGGCCCGGCCCGGACGGTGGCCGTCGTCGGCCCGAACGCGGACGACCCGCACGCCCAGCTGGGCGACTGGGCCGGGGCGTCCGGGCAGGTCAACTGGATGCCGGACGGTCACCCGCGCGAGCTCGTGAGCACCGTGCTCGACGGCGTGCGCGCCTGCGTGCCGAGCAGCTGGACCGTCACGCACGCCCCCGGGGCCCGGATCGGCACGCTGGTCCCCGACCCGGAGGGTCCGCTGTTCCCGGACGGGCAGCCCCGGCCCCCGGTGTTCGCACCGGCGCCGGACGACCCGCAGCTGCGCGCGCAGGCGGTCGAGGCCGCCCGTGCCGCGGACTGGGTGGTCGCGGTGCTCGGGGACGACGTGTCGCTCACCGGGGAGGGCCGGTCGACGGCGACGCTGGACCTGCAGGGCGGGCAGGTCGCGCTGCTCGAGGCCCTCGTCGCGACGGGCACGCCGGTGGTCCTCGTGCTGGTGCAGGGCAAGCCGTCCACGCTGCCGCCGGTGGCCGAGCAGGTGGCAGCGGTCGTGCAGGCGTTCAACCCCGGGATGGCCGGGGGACAGGCGGTCGCCGAGGTGCTGCTCGGGCTGGTCGAGCCGAGCGGCCGGCTGCCGATCACGGTGCCCCGGCACGTGGGTCAGCTGCCCGTCTTCTACAACCAGGTGCGCGGCCAGCACGGCTCGCGCTACGCCGACCTCACCCAGGACCCGCTCTTCGCGTTCGGTGAGGGGCTGGGGTACGCCCCGGTCGGGTACGACGACCTGCGGCTGGCCGAGCAGGTGCTCGCACCGGACGGCACCGTGCGCGCCACGGTCCGGGTGCGCAACCTCGGGGACCGGCCGGTGCTGGAGACCGTGCAGGTCTACGTGAGCGACACCGTCACCTCGGTGACCTGGGCGGACCGCGAGCTCAAGGGCTTCACCCAGGTGCAGGTGCCTGCGGGCGAGGCCGTCGAGGTCGAGGTCGAGGTGCCGGTGGCCGCCTGCACGATCGTGGACGCCGCCGGGCGTCGGGTCGTCGAGCCCGGGGCGTTCGAGCTGCTCGTGGGGCACAGCTCGCGGCCGGCGGACCTGCTGCGGGCCGCCTTCGAGGTGCGTGCCTGAGGGCTCAGTCCCAGCGGAAGGTGCGGGCGACGGCTGCGGCCAGCAGCCCGGCCCAGGCGAGGAGCACGAGGACCGGGCCTGCGGGCACGGCGCCCGTGGTGAGTGCGCTGCGCAGGCCCTCGCCGAGCGCGCCGGACGGCAGCC
>NZ_VWSD01000004.1 GCF_009829685.1 Cellulomonas citrea | reverse complement strand
CGGTGGCGCGGCCGCGGCACGGTCCAACGAGGTGATCGTCCAGGTGCTGCGCGCGGCGCTGGCCGAGCAGGGCCTGCCGTCCGACCTCGTGCAGTCGGTGGACGCGTGGGGGAGAGCGGGCGTGGTGTTCGACCGGGTCTGCGACGTGCTGCTCGAGCTCGGCTACCTCGAGCGTGCGGACGGTGACACCCTCCAGGTGACGGCGGCCGGCCAGGGCCTGCGCCGGCTCTACAGCGAGAACGACCTGCTGCTCGCGCAGTGCCTGCGCACCGGTGCGCTCGACCGGCTCGACGCACCCGGCCTGGCCGCTGCCGTGGCGGCGCTCGTGTACCGCGCGCGCCGTGACCCCGAGTCCGTCCCGCGGGTCCCCGGCGGCCCGGGTGGCGCTCTGGGCGGAGCGCTCGACGAGGTCGCCAGGTCGGCCGCGCAGCTCACGGCGATCGAGCGCGAGCACGGCCTCACCAGCGCGGTCTCGGTCGACCTGGGGCTGGTCGAGGCGGTGCACAGATGGGCGCTGGGACGCAGCCTCACGACCGTGCTGCAGGGCGTCGAGCTCGAGGCCGGGGACTTCGTGCGCTGGGTCAAGCAGGTCATCGACGTGCTCGGCCAGCTCTCGACCGCCGCCCCGGACGCCCGGCTGCGGGCCACCGCGACCTCGGCCGCGGACGCCCTGCGCCGCGGTGTGGTGGCGTACGCGTCGGTGTAGGGCACTACCCTGCCCGCTGTGACCTCCACGCTCTTCCGGCACGGTGTCGTGCACTCCTCGGCCGACCCGTTCGCCGAGGCGATCCTCGTCGCGGACGGTGCCGTGGCCTGGCTCGGTGCCGACGACACAGCAGACGGGCTCGTCGAGAAGGCCGACGAGGTGGTCGACCTCGACGGCGCGATCGTCGTGCCCGGCTTCGTCGACGCCCACGTCCACCTGCTCGAGACGGCGCTGGCGAGCGACGGGGTGGACCTGTCCGGTGCCCGCTCGCTCACGCAGGCGCTCGACCTCGTGCGCGCGGCGGCGCAGCAGCGTCCCGGGACGGACGAGCCGCTGCTGGGCCACGGCTGGCAGGAGCAGGACTGGCCCGAGCAGCGCCCGCCGACGGCCGCCGAGCTCGACGCGGCCGCGGGGGACCGGCCGGTCTACCTCGCGCGCGTCGACGCCCACAGCGGGGTGGTCTCCTCGGTGCTCGCCCGTGCGGCCGGCCTCGTCGGTCTGCCGGGCTGGCACGGCGACGGCCTCGTGACGGGTGAGGCGCACCATGTCGCCCGCGACGCGACGCGTGACCTGGCGCCGGCTGCCCGGGAGGCGGCCTACCGACGCGTCCTGGAGCGCGCCGCGGCCCAGGGTGTGGTCGCGGTGCACGAGATGTCCGCACCGCACATCGACACCCGCGACGGGCTTCGCGCCCTGCTCGCGCTCACCGCGGACCCGGCCTCGGGTCTGCCGCTGGTCGTGGGGTACCGCGGCGAGCTGTGCGTGACCGGGGACGACGCGAAGGCGCTGGCCGCGGACATCCCGGGGCTCACCGGGGTCGCGGGAGACCTCAACGTCGACGGGTCGTTCGGTTCGCACTCCGCCCGGCTGCGCCAGCCCTACGCCGATGCACCGGACCAGCTCGGCACGCTGCACCTGACCGCCGAGCAGGTGGCCAACCACGTCGCCGCGGTCACCCGGGCGGGTCTGCAGGCCGGGTTCCATGTCATCGGCGACGGTGCGCTGGACGAGGTCCTCCTCGGGGTGCGGGCCGCCGCGGACGTCGAGGGCCTCGCCGCGATCGGGGCTGGCGGTCACCGGCTCGAGCACCTGGAGATGGTCGACGCCGCCGCGCTCGCAGCGCTCGTGCTCCTGGGGCTGCGGGCGAGCGTGCAGCCGGCCTTCGACGCCGCCTGGGGCAGCCCTGGAGGCCTCTACAGCCGCCGGCTCGGGCCGACCCGGGCGGCGGGTCTCAACCCCTTCGCCGACCTGGCGGGTGCCGGGGTGCCGCTCGCCTTCGGGTCGGACAGCCCGGTGACACCGCTGGACCCGTGGGCCGGGGTGCGGGCGGCCTACCTGCACCACCAGGTCGATCAGCGGCTCTCGGTCCGCTCGGCGTTCCGCGCTGCCACCCGCGGGGGCTGGCGGCTGGCAGGCATGGACCACACCGGCGCCGGGGAGCTGAGGGTCGGCGCACCGGCTCACCTGGCCGTCTGGGCCGCGAACGAGCTTGTCGTGCAGGCACCGGACGGCCGGTTCACGTCGTGGAGCGCGGATGCGCGCGCGGGCGTCCCGCTGCTGCCGTCGATGTCCCCGGAGGCGGCCCCGCCGGTGTGCCTGCGCACGGTCCGGGCCGGAGTCACGGTGCACGACCAGATGCAGTGATGCGGTCGTGACACGACACGCGACCGACACGCCGGACAAATCGGACATCACCCTCGACCTCGAGTCGCCCTGACCTGCGAATTGGCCTGTGACCTGCAGGTTCTTCTGCTTTGCGGGACGGGCCCCGACGAGTAACTTCTCTGTCTGGTCGCTGTGAAGGCCGGGGGAGCCAGCGCTGTGCATCCCGGTCTGTCAGACCGGTCGAAAGCCCCCGACCGGGCCCGCGTGTTCATCAGAGAACGGCCGACGCTGTGCGTCGGGTGGTACGAAGGACACGCGGGCCGGTCGGTCGGCGCACCGGCATCGCGGTCCCAGGAGGCTGCCGTACGCTGCGCGACGTGCCCGCGCAGCCCGTGTCCCGCCCTGCGTCCCTCGTCCTGGCCGTGGCGGGCGCCGCAGCCACGGCCCTGGCGTTCCCCGACGCGGGGATCTGGGTCGGGGCGCCCCTCGGTGTGGCTCTGCTGGTCGTCGGCCTCGGACGGGACCGTGCGCGATGGAACGCCCTGGTCGGCTGGGTGTTCGGGCTCGTCTTCTTCGCCGTGCACCTGTGGTGGGCCGACGAGGCGGTCGGCGCGGTGCCGTGGTTGGCGCTCAGCGCGGCCGAGGCGGGGGCGGTCGCCCTGGCGGCCGCGGCCTGGACCTGGGCGCGCCGGGCGCCGGTGATCGGGCGGCACGGCTGGCTCCAGGTGCTCGCCTTCGCGGCGATCTGGGTGGCCGCCGAGGAGCTGCGCTCGGCCGTCCCGTTCGGAGGCTTCCCGTGGGGGCGGCTCGCGTTCTCCCAGACGGACTCACCGCTGCTCCCGCTGGCCTGGCTGGGCGGTGCACCACTGGTCTCCAGCGTCACGGCGGCGCTGGGGGCTCTGCTGGCCCGCACCTGGTATGCCGCGCGGCGGCGTGCGTGGCGTACGGCGGCGCTGCCCGTCGCGGCGGTCGCGGTGCTGCTGGGCGCCGGTCTGCTCGTCCCGCTGGACACGTCCGCACAGGCCGGGACGCTGCGCGTCGGCGTGGTGCAGGGCAACGTCCCCGGCGAGGGGCTCGACGCCTTCGGCAGGCAGTGGCAGGTGCTGGACAACCACCTGGCGGGCACCGCGGCACTGGCCCACCAGGTCGGGCCTGGTCAGCTCGACGTCGTGCTGTGGCCCGAGAACGGTTCCGACATCGATCCGCAGGCCGTGCCGGCCGCCGCCGTGCGGATCGACGCCGCGGCCCAGGCGGTCGGTGCGCCGATGCTGGTCGGGACCGTCCAGTACCCCGCCACCGGAGGGCGCTACAACACCTCGGTGCTCTGGCAGCCCGGGGTCGGGGTGGTGGCGCAGTACTCCAAGCAGCACCCGGCTCCGTTCGCCGAGTACATCCCGCTGCGCTCGTGGGTCCGGCCGTTCTCGTCCGCCGTCGACCTGGTCACCCAGGACATGCTGCCCGGCCACACCGTGGGCCTCGTACCGCTCGCCTCGCCCCGGCTCGACCGGACGGTCGGTCTGGGCACGGTCATCTGCTTCGAGGTCGCCTACGACGACCTGGTGCGCTCTGCGGTGAGCGCCGGGGGAGAGGTGATCGTGGTGCAGACCAACAACGCCTCGTTCGGGCGGACCGCCGAGTCGACGCAGCAGCTGGCGATGACGCGGTTCCGCGCCGTCGAGCACGGCCGCGCCGCGGTCCAGGTCTCGACCGTGGGAGTGAGTGCGGTGATCGCGCCGGACGGCACGGTTGAGCAGCGCACCGGCCTTTTCACGGCCGAGCAGATGGTTGCTAACCTGGCTCTGCGCGAGACGACCACCCCCGCGACTCGGTGGGGCGCGTGGCTCGCGGGGGCCGTCGACGTCTTGGCGCTGGCCGCTCTTGTTCTCGGGGTCGTCGGAGCACGGCACCCTCGCCGTCACGACCGGATCGAGCTCGCTGAATGACCACCGAAGAGCGACGAGTTCTCGTCGTCGTGCCGACCTACAACGAGCGCGAGACGATCACCCTGGCGCTCCAGCGCCTCGCCGAGCACGTGCCCGACGCCCACGTCCTCGTCGTCGACGACGGCTCACCGGACGGCACCGGGCAGCTGGTCGAGGAGATCGCCGCCGCCGAGACCGCCGCCGGCGCCCCGCGGGAGATCTTCGTGATGCACCGTGCCGGCAAGCTCGGGCTGGGCACCGCGTACATCCAGGGCTTCGGCTGGGCGCTCGAACGCGGCTACACGACGATCGTCGAGATGGACGCCGACGGCTCGCACCGTGCCGAGGACCTGCCTCGGCTGCTCGCCCGCACCAACGACGCCGACCTGGTCATCGGGTCGCGCTGGGTTCGCGGTGGCCGGGTGGTCAACTGGCCGCTGCACCGCGAGGTCCTGTCCCGCGGCGCGAACATCTACACCCGCGTGGCGCTGGGGCTGGGTGTGAAGGACGGCACCGCCGGGTTCCGGGCCTACTCGGCCGACCTGCTGCGCACGATCCCGCTCGACGAGGTCGCCTCGCACGGGTACGGGTTCCAGGTCGACATGACCTGGCGGACCCGCCAGAGCGGTGCCCGCATCATCGAGGTGCCGATCGTCTTCGTCGAGCGCACGGCCGGCGAGTCCAAGATGAGCGGCGGCATCATCTCGGAGGCGATGATCTCAGTCGCGAAGTGGGCGGTCGCGCACCGCACGGCTCAGGTCAAGGCGCTCTTCACCCGGTCCTGAGGGACCGCCGGGCCGCCGGCACAGCCAGCATCCCCACCGAGGCCACCGACGACGACAGCCCCGCCCGGGAGGTGGGGTCCACGTCCAGGGCGGGGCTGTGAGGTCGTCGCCAGCCCCCTCGGGGGCCGGGGGAGCCGCGAGGGGCTCAGGCGCTGCGGCGCAGCTTGCCGGCGCGCAGCAGGTCGAGGCGCTCGTCGAGCAGCTCCTGGAGCTCGCCGACGGTGCGGCGCTCGAGCAGCATGTCCCAGTGGGTGCGCGGCGGCTTGCCGCCCTTGGCCTCGGGGATCTCGGCGTCGCGCAGCAGCGCCTGCTGACCGCAGCGGCACTCCCACATGACCGGCACATCGGCCTCGACGGAGAACGGGAGCACGATGGTGTGCCCGTTGGGGCAGTCGTAGTGCGCCTGGAGCCGCGGCGCGAAGTCGACGCCGTCCTCGGTCTCCAGACTCCGAGAGCCGATGCGCATCCCGCGCAGCGATCGGTTCGCCATGAAGACCTCCAGGAGAGAAAGTAGAGAGAGTCGGCCGTCGCGGCCTGGGACGTGCAACTGCACTGCACAACGGCGCAGCGACGCGCTGTGTTCCATCGTGGAGTGAAGGTTCGGTGAACGCCACCGGAGCGTTGCGGCTTCAGGACGAGCGTCCGGAGCCGTCGGCCGGGCCACGAGGCGCCGGGCGGGTCAACCTACCGCGGCCCCAGCACCCGCACAACAGCGAGCCCGCCGACGTCACCCGGTCGGCACGGCGCGCGACGGCACCCGGCAGGGTCCGAGACGACCCCTCGTCGCCTCACGACCATATTGCCGATAATGGACGTTATGTCACAACGGCTCAGAGCCGGCGCAGCCACCGCTCCTCGACCCGCTCCGGGTCACGGGCCAGCGCATGCCGTTCGCCTGTCCGCTCGAAGCCGGCGCGCACGTACAGGTCGCCCGCAGGCAGGTCACCGTCGACCACCCAGACGGACAACGTGCGCGCACCCTCGGCGCGCGCCGCCGCCGCAGCCGCATCGACGAGCGCCCAGCCCAGTCCGCGCCGACGTGCGTCCGGCGCGACCCACAGCCCGACGACGTGCCGGTCGTCCGCCGGCGACCCAGGTTCGCAGATCGTCGAGACGATGCCCTGCACCGTCGCCTGCTCGTCGTACGCGAGCCATGTCGGGCTGCTCCGCACGCGCATCCGCCAGTGCTGCTCGACGAACCGGCGTTCACGAGCCACCACCGAGGCAGGCGCGTCCGCCGCCTCGTCCAGCACCCGCAGGCGCACGTCCCGGACCAGCTCCCAGTCGGCCTCGAAGACCTGCCGCACCTCAGCCGTCATCCGTCAGCCGATCCGTACGCGCTCGCCGGGCGCGAGCCACGTCGGCAGGACATCGCACATCTGTTCGATCTGCCGTGTCCAGAAGTCCCGCCCGATCTGTGAGGCCAACACCTCGTGGATCGGGACCACGTGCCGCGGCGCCAGTGCGCGCACCCAGTCGACGACGTTCGCCATGAGCAGCCAGGGCGCGGCCACCGGCACCAGCACGGTGTCCGGCGTCGGACGTCCGCCCAGGTCGACGAAGGCATCACCCGGGTGGAGCAGTGCACCGTCGACCAGATAGGCCACGTTGGTGGACCTCGGCACCGACCGGTGCAACGGTGCGTGCCACTCCCCCAGGACCTCGACATCGAGCCCGCCGACCTGGAGCCGGTCGCCGGCGGCGACGCGGTGGACCTGACCTGCGGGTGCACCCGCCTCGACGAGACGCTCCACCACGGACGCCGGTCCGTGGACCCGCGCACCCGCGGCGACGGCAGCCAGCACCGGCTCGACCGCCAGGTGGTCCACATGGTCGTGCGTGACGAGGATGTGCCGGACTCCGTCGAGGGCCGCCGACAGGTCGGCGAACACCCCCGGGTCGATGACGACCGGCTCGCTCTCCCCCAGTCGGACGCAGGAATGCCCCTCGTGCTCCAGCAGCAGGCTCATCCCCCCATTGTGGCGTTTTCGACTCAGAGCGCAGCGCCCGATAGCGTTGTCCCGTGCTCGTCCTCGGTGTCTGCAGCCTCAAGGGAGGCGTCGGCAAGACCTCGATCACCTTGGGTCTCGCCTCGGCGGCTCTCGAACGCGGTGTTCGTACCCTCGTCATCGACCTCGACCCGCAGGGCGACACCACCATGGCGTTGGCTCCCGCGCGCTCGCAGGCCGATGTCGCCGACGTGCTCGCGGATCCCGGTGAGGCGACGATGCGGGCCGCCACCGCGTTGTCCGGCTGGGCGCTGTCGGGCCTCGACGTCATCCCGGGCAACGAGCGCTCCGCGGTGCACGACCATCTCGAGGTCACCGACGTCGACCGGCTGCGGTACGCGCTGTCCTGGGTCTCCGGCTACGACCTGGTGATCCTCGACTGCCCGCCGTCGCTCGGCGGACTCACCCGCACGGGGCTGACGGCCTGTGACCGCGCCCTCATCGTCACCGAGCCCGGACTGTTCGCCGTCATGGCGGTGGGACGCGCGCTGCGGACCGTCGACGAGCTGCGCCGCGGGCCGGCGCCCCAGCTGCAGCCGCTCGGTGTGGTCATCAACAGGGTTCGCGCCCGCTCGGTCGAGCAGGCGTACCGGCTCGAGGAGCTCAACCGGCTGTACGGTCCGCTCGTCCTGAGCCCGAGCATCCCCGAGCGCGCTGCGCTGCAGCAGGCGCAGGGCGCGGCGCGCCCCATCCACAGCTGGCCGGGTGAACCGGCCCGTGAGCTCTCTGCGCACTTCGAGCAGCTGCTCGACCGCGCGTTGCGAGCCCCCCGCACCAGCTGAGCCCCTGCCCTGCGGGGTGGCTGCCGCACGCCGCAGGCGAGCAGCCCGGGGTCAGTCTGCTGAGGGGGTCAGCTCGCGGAACGGGCGCGACGACGCGCGGCCAGCTCGTCGGCCGCGTCGGTGAGGACCGGAGCGCTCTCGTCCTCGGCGCGCTCGGTCGGCAGCTCGGCCAAGGTCCCCTCGACCTCGCGCCAGACCCGACCCACCGCGATGCCGAAGACGCCCTGGCCGCCCTGCACCAGGTCGATCACCTCGTCGGCCGAGGTGCACTCGTACACGCTCGCACCGTCGGACATGAGGGTGATCTGCGCGAGGTCCTCGACACCCCGCTCACGCAGGTGGGACACGGCCGTACGGATCTGCTGCAGCGAGACGCCGGTGTCCAGCAGGCGCTTGACCACCTTGAGCACGAGGATGTCGCGGAACGAGTAGAGCCGCTGGGTGCCGGACCCCGTCGCCGGACGCACCGACGGCTCGACCAGTCCGGTACGTGCCCAGTAGTCGAGCTGACGGTAGGTGATCCCGGCCGCACGGCAGGCCGTCGGGCCGCGGTAGCCCGCCTGGACGTCGAGCTCAGGCAGGTCGTCGTCGAACAGGAGACCCTGCGCACTTGCCGGTACCTGCGGGACGGACGGCGTCCGCTCGGTGGTGCTCACGGGGTTCCTCCACACGATCAGGCGGCCGCTGTGGCTGCTCTGGCAACGCTAGGGGTCGGCCTGCGGCTGCGCAACGACGCTGAACCGGCGTGTCGCGCCCGGAGAGTCTCACCTTCAACTTCACGTCGAAGGATCGGGTGCTCCCCCGGCCGGAAGGTCGAAGTCGTCGGCGCTCACATGCTCCAGGAAGCTGCGGAACTCGGCCACGTCCCGCTCCGACGCCGTGACCTGGACCTCGATCCCGGCGGCGCCGACCACCGAGGCCGAGCAGACCACCGGGGCGCCGCACCGCAGCGCCAACGCGATCGCGTCCGACGCCCTCGAGTCCACCCGCACACCGTCCGCGAGCACCAGCGCGGCGTGGAACACGCCCTGCTCCAGCCGGGCGATCTCCACCCGGTCCAGGTGCCCGCCCAACGCCCGGAGCACATTGCGCAGCAGGTCATGGGTCATCGGCCGTGGCGGTACCACACCGGCCTGCGCCGACGCGATGGCCGTCGCCTCGCCACGCCCCACCACGATCGGCACGACGAGCGAGTCGAGTCCGTCGAGCAGCAGCACGATCGTCTCCTCGCCGGCGGCGCGCACGCCGACGACCTCGACCGGGACCCACGCCTGCTCGTCCACGGCACCACGCTACGTCGCCGCCGCCGAACCCGCCGAGCGGGCGGCTCAGGGCACGATCTGCGCGACCGCCGCCCGCAGCAGGGACGTGTGCATCTGGGCCAGCAGCTCGCCGAGCTCGGCGGCCAACGTCCCCGCACGCTCGCTCCCCGTCGAACCCCGCCGACCGCGCACCGGCGCCACGAGCGCCTCGACCAGGTCCACCTGCCGGTCCGCCGCGGAGCGCAGCGACCGCAGGTGCCTCGCGTCGACCCCGTGCTCCGCCAGACGCGCAGCAGCCAGCACGACGTCACGGTCCCAGGCCTCGAGCACGCCGCGCGGACCAGGGCGCAGCACGCCGGCGTCGACCAGCTCGGTGACGAACGACTCCGCCACGCCGGCGTCACGCGCCAGGGCTGCGACCGTCCAGGCACGCGGGTCCGCGGCCGCACCGTCCCGGGTGGCGAGCCGCGCCCGCGGAGCGGCCTCCTCCGCCTGCCCCGCATCGAGGGCCGCCAGCTGCTCGGCGATCACGCGCAACGGTCGGTAGTGGTCGCGCTGCTGACGCAGCACGTAGCGCAGCCGCTCGATGTCGGCCGGCGAGTACTGCCGATACCCGGCCGGCGTCCGGACCGGGTGCACCAGGCCCTGGTCCTCCAGGAAGCGCAGCCGGGACGGCGTCATCGTGGGGAACTCGATGCGCAGCGCCGCCAGCGCGTCCGAGATCCGCATCGTCGCGCGCCGGGAGATCCCCCGCGGCCAGGCCTCCGGCTCGACCTCGCCGGCGGCCACCGGCGACGGTGCGACGACCGGCAGACGCGCGCCCTCGCCGCTCAACCCGCCACCGTGTCGCGCTGGGGGCTGGGGTGGAAGGTCATCCGGAACTTGCCGATCTGCACCTCGTCGCCGGCGTGCAGGACCACGTGGTCGATCCGGTCGTGGTTGACGTAGGTGCCGTTGAGCGAGCCGACGTCGCGCACCGCGAAGCCACCCGGCTCCCGGACGAACTCGGCGTGCTTGCGAGAGACCGTCACGTCGTCGAGGAAGATGTCCGACGTGGTGCCACGGCCGGCCGTGGTGCGGTCGGCGTCGAGCAGGAACCGCGAACCCGCGCTCGGACCCCGCTGCATGACGAGCAGCGCCGAGGTCGGCGGCAGTGCCTGCACCGCCGCAGCCTCCTGCGGGCTCAGGCCGACGGGGCCGGACTGGTCCGGCTCCGCGGCGGCGGGGCCACCCAGGTTGATCGTCGTGTCGGCGCCCGACGACGCAGGCACGTCCTCACTGCGCTCCCACGTCATGCCACCTCCTGGGTCCCGTGCCATCTGCGCTCGTGGGTGCTCGTCAGAGCACTCCCTGCTGGACAGCCTATGCGGCCCCGGGCCCTGCGAGCAGCCCGGTGCCCCTACGGGGTGCTCGCAGGCACGGGAGTCGCGTACCGCGGATCCGCCGCACGGGTGACTGCCGTGATCGTCACCGAGTCCAGCTTGGCCACCGACGCGTGACCACCGTCACGTCGGACAGCGGCCGAGGCGCCACCCGGGATGCCGAGCGCGGTGTCGATCGTGTCGGGGTCACCGATCGCCTCCCACAGGTAGGGCGCCTCGAGCAGCTGCTCGTCGAGAACCACAGACCCGGCCGACCCGGTGAAGGAGCTCGACGCCACCACCCGTACCCCGTTGACGCTCACCGCCTCGGCCCCGGCGTTGCGCAGCTCCTCGAGCATGTTGAGCAGCGTGAGCGGGCGCACCTGCCCGTCCGGGTCGCTCACCGTGATCTTCACCCCGGGTCCCGTGGCCGGCAGCCGCCCCGTGAGGATCCCCTGCGCCGCGGCGTTGCGCTCGGCTGCCGCCAGCGCTGCCGCACGCGTGTCGGAGCCCGAGGCGAGCTGCTCGCGTTCGCGCTGCAGGTCCGCCTCCTCGGCCGAGAGCGCGTCTGCCCGGTCCGTCGCCTCGTCGAGGATCCGCACCAGCTCGTCCTGGGTGAGTCCCGACAGGTTGGTCTCGCTCGTCTGGTGCACCTGGGTGACCACGGCGAAGCCGAGCAGCGCGCAGAGCACCCCGATGATCAGCTGGGACCGGCTGCGCCGTGGCCGCAGCACGCGACGCACCGCATCCCACCCGTCCGCCGGCGCCCGCGTCTGACGAGGCGGACGCTGCGGCTCGTCCAGGCTCATGCCTTGAACACGTGCCGGCGGATGGCGGCGGCATTGGAGAAGATCCGGATCCCGAGCACCACGACGACGGCCGTGGACAGCTGCGACCCGACCCCCAGCTGGTCGCCGAGGAAGACGATGAGGGCCGCGAGCACGACGTTCGACAGGAACGACGTGACGAACACCCGGTCGTCGAAGATGCCGTCCAACGTCGCGCGCAGCCCCCCGAACAGCGCGTCGAGCGCAGCCACCACGGCGATCGGCAGATACGGCTGCAGCTCGGTCGGGACGGTCGGCTGCAGCACCAGACCGAGCACGACCCCCAGCGCCAGCCCGAGCAGGGCGATCACGGCGTCCTCCCCTCCTGTGTGCTGGACGAGCCTGCCACACCGCCGTCGGCCGACGGGGACGGGGTGGCCGATGACGTGGGCGCCGGCGTGGAGGCGTAGCGCAACGTCACCTGCCCCGTCCCCGGCAGCCGCAGGTCGGTGCGGGCGCTCACGGCAACCCCGATGTCGTACGTGTCCCGCAACGTGGCCAGGTGCTGACCCGCCGAACCGAGTGCGAGCTGGGTCTGCAGGGTCGCCGAGTCACCGATCGCGTCGACGTCGTACGGGCTCGACATCGCCACCAGGTCCACGAGCACCGCCGAACCCGCCGAGCGGATCGCCGTCGTCGTGGTCAGGCGGGTCCCGTTGATCGCGACGGCCTCGGCACCGGCGGCCCACAACCCGTTGACGACCACCTGGAGGTCGACGTCCTGCACCCGGTGGTCCAGGTCCGGCTCGTCCTGCCCGTCGGCCGCCGGGGCGTCCGACAGCTCGACGCGAAGGCCAGGACCCGTCACCGCGACCACGCCCGACGCGCCTGCGTCCTGCTGCAGGCGGGCCAGCAGCTTCGGGTCCTCCCCCGCGAGCACCTGCTCCTGCAGGGCGGTGAGCTGCGCCGACGTCGCGCTGATCGAGCGTTGGGCCTCGTCCGCGCGTGCGGTCTCGTCCTTGATCTGCCCCAGGAGCAGGGCCCTGGCCTCGACCGCCGACGGGGAGGGCTGGCGCAGTGCCAGCGTCGCGGCCGTCACCACGAGGCCGAGCAGCACGGTGAGCACCAGCACCCCGACCGTGCGGGTGCGACCGACGGGGGCGTCGGGGTGGGCCGCCTTGCGCCGAGCCGCCTCGTGGTAGCCGGGATCGAGCGGGCGTCGGAAGACCTCCGACAGCAGCGTCATCGACGCGTCCGGCTCACGTGCGGGGCCATCCCCGTGCCGCGGCGTCATGCGCGCGCCTGGGCGAGCACCTGCCGCGCCTGCGTCAGGTAGAGCGCACCCGACACCCAGTACAGGGCCACGCCCCACAGGGCCGCCGCCCAGCCCAGGGCACCCACGCCCACGCCCCAGCCCCCCGGGAGCAGCGAGCCGAGCAGCAGCAGGGCGAAGGCGTAGAGCAGCAGCAACGTCCCCGCCTTGCCCGCGACGTGCACCTGGAGCGGCGCCCAGCCGGCTCGCGCCAGCACGAGCTGCATGACACCGAGCACCAGGTCGCGCACCAGCAGCAGCGCCACCACCCACCACGGCACGACCCCCCGCACCGCGAGGGCGACGATCGTCACGAGGATGAAGAGCCGGTCCGCGGCAGGGTCGAGGAGGCGTCCGAGCCGGGAGACCTGGTTGAGCCGGCGTGCCAGCACCCCGTCCAGCCAGTCGCTGCCGGCGGAGACCACGAGCACGACGAGCGCCCACACGTCCTGGTGGCGGGCCAGCAGCACCGCGAACACCGGCACCAGCACCAGCCGGGCGGCCGAGATCGCGTTCGGCACGGTGAGGACGCGGTCCGAGACCGCCTCGTCCGCACTCATCGTCACCCCCGACCCGCGTGGCGGCCCCGTGCCACCGGCCCGATCCTAGGTGGGCCCGGCTCAGGTGGCGTGCGAGGCTGGCGGCATGGACAGCGAAACCGTCGGTGACGAGCAGGCCGTCGACCACCTGCTGCGCACCCCCGGCCACTGGGCCGTCGTCGGTCTGTCGGACAACACGGCGCGGCCGGCGTACGACGTGGCCGCCTACCTGCAGCGGATCGGGCACCGGATCACGCCCGTGCACCCGAGCGCCGCGACGGTGCACGGCGCACCCGGGGTCGCGCGGCTGGGCGACATCGACGGGCCCGTCGACGTGGTGGACCTGTTCGTCTCCTCCGCGCGGGTGGGGCCGGTCGTCGACGAGGCGATCGCGGTCGGCGCACGTGCCGTGTGGTTCCAGCTCGGGGTGCACGACGAGGCCGCCGCCGCGCGCGCCCGCACCGCAGGACTGCTGGTCGTCACCGACCGCTGCCCGGCGATCGAGGGCCGTCGACGAGACCTGGGATGATCGTCCGGTAGGATCAGACCGAATCCGGAGTTCGTCGCGTCCCCCTTCGGAGTGCACGCCTCATGCGTCGCCTCCCGTGTCGGCGCCCGCCCAGCGGGCCGCCAGGTGTGCCGGGGTCGGCGACCAACCGTCCGCCGACGTGGCGCACGGTCAGGGCTCCCCCGGCTCGAAACGGCTCGACGTGACCGAACAGACCTCTGCTGTGCCCACCTTCGACGACCTCGGCCTGCCGCCCGCGCTGCAGCGCGCGGTCGAAGGGCTCGGCTTCGCCGTGCCCACCGCCATCCAGGCCCAGGCCATCCCGCCGCTGCTGTCCGGCCGCGACCTCGTCGGCGTGGCGCAGACCGGCACCGGCAAGACCGCCGCCTTCGGGCTTCCGCTGCTCGCGGCCGTCGACCCGGCGCTCGGCGCCGTGCAGGCCATCGTGCTCACCCCGACCCGTGAGCTCGCGATGCAGGTCGCCGAGGCCATCGAGTCGTTCGCGTCCAAGGTGGCCGACCTCACCGTCGTCCCGGTCTACGGCGGTGCGCCGTTCCTGCCGCAGCAGCGCGCGCTGGCCCGCGGCGCCCAGGTCGTCGTGGGCACCCCCGGCCGGGTGCTCGACCACCTCGACCGGCACACGCTGCACCTGGACCAGGTGCGGTTCCTCGTGCTCGACGAGGCCGACGAGATGCTGCGGATGGGCTTCGCCGAGGACGTCGACCGGGTGCTCGACGCCACCCCGAAGTCCCGGCAGGTCGCGCTGTTCTCGGCCACCATGCCGCCCGCGATCCGACGCGTCGCGCAGGCGCACCTGCAGGACCCGGTACAGCTGTCGATCACGCCGCAGGCGTCCACCGTCAAGTCGGTGCGCCAGGCCTATGCCGTCGTGCCGTTCCGGCACAAGGTGGGCGCGCTGCAGCGCGTGCTGGCCGTCTCGGACGCCGATGCGGCGATCGTCTTCGTGCGCACCCGGGAGGCCGCCGAGCAGGTCGGCTCCGCACTCATCGCCAAGGGCCTGTCCGCCGCGCACATCTCCGGCGACGTCGCCCAGACCGAACGCGAGCGGATCGTCGAGCGCCTGCGCTCCGGCGCCCTCGACGTGCTCGTGGCCACCGACGTCGCCGCCCGCGGGCTCGACGTCGAGCGCATCGGGCTCGTCGTCAACTTCGACGTGCCGCGCGAGGCCGAGGCCTACGTGCACCGCATCGGGCGCACCGGGCGCGCCGGGCGGGACGGGGTCGCGATCACCTTCGTCACCCCGAGCGAGCGGGGCAAGCTCGCCCAGGTCGAGCGGACCATCCGCACCACGCTCGAGGAGATGCCGATCCCCTCGCCCGCGGACGTCTCGGCGCACCGCGTCGCCTCGCTCTTCGGGCGCACCGAGCTGCGCCGCCAGGCCGGCCGGCTCGACCTGTACCGGGCCGCCGTCGCCGACCACCTGGCCGCGCACCCCGAGATCGATGCGGCGGAGCTGCTCGCGCTCGTCACGGCGCTCGCCGTCGGCGACGACGGCCCCGCACCGCGCACCGCCGAGGGCGACGACCTCGACGACGCGCTCGCCCGGGCCCACCTGGTCCCCGCGCGTGCCGAACGCGAGGGCACGCCCCGGCCGGGCCGGGCACCTCGCGGCGACAGCACCGCCCCGCGGTACCGCGTCTCGGTCGGCCACCGCGACGGGTTGCAGCCCGGTGCGCTCGTCGGTGCGCTCACCGGTGAGGGCGGGCTGGTCGGCAAGGAGGTCGGCAAGATCGACATCTTCGCCAGCTTCTCGCTCGTCGACATCCCCGGTGGGCTGACCCCCGAGGCGGTCGAGCGGCTCTCGCGGACCCGGGTCGCCGGCCGTCCGCTGCACATCCGGGTGGACACCGGGCCCCGGTCCGGTCGCGGTCCCGCGCGTGAGCACGTGACGCACACCCGGCCGCGCACCCGCTGACCTCCCCGGCGGCGGCCCCACCATGCGGGTCCGCCGCCCGCCAGGTCGGCGCTGACGCGCTCAGCCCTCGCGGGCGACCGCGAGGAGGTCGGCCACGTCCTGCTCGGTCGTGTCCCAGGCGCACATGAGCCGCACCTGCGAACCGTCGGGCGTCCAGTCGTAGAAGGCCCAGCGCTCGCGCAGCCGCGCGACGGTGGCCGCGGGGAGCGCTGCGAACACGGCGTTCGCCTGCACCTCGTGCACCAGCCGCGCGCCGGGGACCTCGGCCAGCCCGGCGGCGAGCCGTCGGGCCATCGCATTGGCGTGCCGGGCCGAGTCCAGCCACAGGTCGCCGTCGTACAGCGCGAGCAGCTGGGCGGCGGCGAACCGGCTCTTGCTGGCCAGCTGGGCGCTCATCTTCCGCACGTACGGCAGACCGTCGACGGCGCCCGGGTCCAGCACGACGACGACCTCGCCGAACATGAGGCCGTTCTTCGTGCCGCCGAGCCCGACGACGTCGACCCCGACGTCCGTGGTGAACGCGCGCAGCGGCAGACCCAGGTGTGCCGCGGCGTTCGCCAGCCGCGCCCCGTCGACGTAGAGCCGCAGCCCCAGGCCGTGCGCCTGCTCGGCGAGTGCACCCAGCTGATCGGGGGTGTAGACGGTGCCGAGCTCGGTGGCCTGCGCGACCGCCACCACCGACGGCTGCGGGAAGTGCACGTCGTGCCCGCCCGCCGTCACGGAGGCGACGAGGTCGGGGGTGAGGCGCCCGTCCGGGGCCTCGACCGTGAGCAGCTTGAGCCCGGCCATCCGCTCGGGGGCACCGGCCTCGTCGGTGTGCACGTGCGCGGAGGACGGCACCACGACCGAGCCCCAGCGCGGGGTCATCGCCGACAGGGCGACCACGTTCGCCCCGGTGCCGTTGAACACCGGGTAGCCCACGGCCTGGGCGCCGAAGTGCTCGCGCAGCACCTGCGCCAGCCGGGCGCTGTAGACGTCGTCCCCGTAGCCGCGCTGGTGGCCGCCGTTGGCCTCTGCCAGCGCGGTGAGCACCGCGGGGTGCACCCCTGCGTAGTTGTCGGAGCCGAAGTCGCGGTGGTCAGGGTCGTGGAGCTGCACGACCCCGATCATCTCGCACCCTGCGGGTGCTTCCCGTCACGACAGCGCGAGCAGCCCGCAGGCGACCAGGGCGATGCCGATGCCCACCGTCTGGCGCGGGTGCAGCCGCTCGTGCAGCACGAACCGTGCGAGCACCACAGTCCCGATCGGGTAGAGCGCGATGACGACCGCCACCACCGCGAGGGCTCCCCGCGCGAGGGCGAGCAGCAGCAGCGCGTTCGCCAGCCCGAGCACGACCCCGGAGCCGAGCGCCAGCCCGGTCGCCCGGCCACCGGACCCGGCACCGTCGCCGTCGAGCACGGCCACCGCGGCGGCCACCCGCCTGCTGCGGGCCGAGGCGAGCACGAGCGCACCGAGCAGGACGAGCCCGACGACGGCCTCGACCGTCGCGGGCAGCACGCCTGCCTGCGACGGCGCGGCGTCGAGGCTGACCACGGCCACCCCGAACGAGACGCCGGAGACCGCGCCGAACGTGAGCGCGGTGCGGCTGATGCGCCCACGGCCTTCCTCTCCCCCGAGGCCGAGCAGCACCCCGGCGCCGACCGCCAGCGCGACGCCCAGCCAGCCGGTCGGCGCGAGCTGCTCGCCGCCCACGGTGACGGCCACGGCGACCGGGACGACGGACTGCAGCACGGCGACCTCCGCCGAGACGACGCCCATCGACCCTGCGGCGAAGGCCGCGTAGAAGGTGAGGAAGCCGACCATCGTCGCGACGCCGGCCACGACGCCGGTGCTCAGCGCCGCCTGCGAGAAGGTCCCGGGCACCACGAGCGCGGCGCCCAGCAGGACGACGGTCGCCGCGACGTAGCTCAGGGCGGTCGCCCGCAGGACGCGGGTGCGCCGGGCCGCGACGCCGCCGAGGAAGTCCGACAGCCCCCACAGCACGCTCGAGACGAGAGACAGGCCTAGGACGATCACGCCAACCAGCATAGAGGAATAGCCGGTTACGGCGGCGTACTCTCCACGGGTGGACACATCCGAGCTCCTCGTCGACTTCCTCAACACGGTCGACCTCGAGACCGGCACCGACCAGCTCGACGACGACGCAGGCTGGACCCGCTGGTGCACCCGGCGCGGGCTGGTCGCCGGGCCGCGCACCCGCGCCCGCCAGCTGCGTGACGGTCTGCGCACCCTCGTCGCCGGTGAGCAGTGGGCCGACGCCCCGACGCTCACCGTCCCCGTGCACCCCGCGGCGGGCGGGGTGCTGCTGGGTGGGTCCGACGCCCTCGACGCCGTGCTGGCGGCGGCCACGACGCTCACCGCCACCGGCTGCTGGTCACGCCTCAAGCTCTGCCCGGCCGACGACTGCCTCGAGGCCTTCTACGACCGCTCCCGCAACCGGTCACGCATCTGGTGCGACATGGCCGGCTGCGGCAACCGTGCCAAGCTGCGCTCCTACCGCACCCGACACGCCTGAGCCCGTGCCACCTCGCGAGCAGCGCAGTTGCCGCACGCACCCGCGGCCTGGCACGGTAGAACACGTCCGACCGACCGCAGTTCGAGGGAGACGAGCCATGGCGCAGGCGACCCGGGCCGCGCGAGCGTGAGCCCGCGGCCCCTTCTCGCCGCCCAGTGGGGCCGCCGAGGCTCGCAGCACCCGCTCGCCCAGCTCGAGCGACCGCACATCGCGGCCCGGATCGAGGACGCCGTCGACGCCCGGATCGCCGGCACCCTCGTGCGGCGCGGCTGGACGGTGCGCATCGTTCCCTACGCCGGGCTCGCCGGGCCGGGCTGGGTCCGGGTGCTGGCGCGCACGGTGCTCGCTCCCCCGTACGTCGCCGACTCGGACCTGCCGGACTCCGGTGCCACCGCACAGGCGGAGCACCGCGACCGCGACCTCGCCGACGTGCGCGGCTGGCGCAGCTTCCTCACCGCACCCGTCGCCGGCACGGGCGTCGACGTGCGGATCGGCGAGACCACCCACCACCTCGTCGCCGACCGTGCCGGCTACATCGACACGGTCGTCGAGGCCACCCTGCCGGTCGGGTGGCAGGAGATCGAGCTGAGCACCGCAGGCGGCCAGGCCGTGCACGCCCCCGTCCAGGTGGTCGACCCGCAGGCCCGTTCCGGGATCGTCGCCGACATCGACGACACCGTCATGGTGACGCGGCTCCCCCGCCTCATGGTCGCGTTCTGGAACAGCTTCGTGCGCAAGGCCGCCGCCCGCGAGGCCGTGCCCGGCATGGCCCAGCTGCTCACCGAGCTCGCTGCGCAGGACCCGGGCATGCCGGTCGTCTACCTGTCGACCGGGGCGTGGGACACCGCGCCGACGGTCGCCCGGTTCCTCGCGGTCAACGGTTTCCCGGCCGGGACCCTGCTCATGACCGACTGGGGCCCGACGAACACCGGCTGGTTCCGCAGCGGACCGCGGCACAAGGTCGCCCAGCTCCGGCGGCTGTTCGCCCGGTTGGACCAGGTCCGCTGGTTCCTCATCGGCGACGACGGCCAGCACGACCCCACGATCTACGCCGGCGCCGCACGCATCCTCGGCGACCACGTCGCCGGCGTGCTGTTGCGCCAGCTCACGTTCGCCGAGCACGTGCTCTCCTCGGGCACCGCGATCGCCCCGGACCTCATCGGGCACCGGCCGCGCGCACCCCGTCCGGTGCCCGTGCTGTCCGGGCCCGACGGGCACTCCCTGCTCCGCCAGGCGCGGCGGGCCGGGCTGATCCGGGAGAGCTAGAGAGCCTCGGGCTCGTCGTACTCCTGGGAGCTGGCCACCGCCTCGTCGTCGGGCTCGAGCTCCGACGCGGACAGCGAGCGTGGGGCGCGGGCGGGGTCGCCGCCGGTGCGCGCATCGGCGCCGGCCAGCACGCCTTCGGCGGGGACCGCCTCGGCGAGGTGCTGGGCCGCGGGGTCAGAGGTCAGGTCGCGGGTCATGGCGTCGTTTGTACCGGGCCCGCCGCCTCGATGCACGACGCCGCCCCGGCGCCCGACGGTACGGTCGGGCACGTGCAGCCCACCCAGCCCCCTGACCTGCCCCATGCCGTCCCGGTGAGCGCCGTGATGCGTGGCGCCAAGGTGCGCGCCCACACCGAGCACACGACCGTCAGCCAGGTCGCCACCCACCCCGACGGGACCATGACGATCGACTGCGCCTGCGGGATGACCCTCACCAACGGACCGGGGTGGTCGCTCGACGAGCACATCCGGCTGCACCGCGCCGAGGCACGGTTCCTCGCGCTCGCGCAGGTCGCCCCGCCGGGAATCCCACGACTGGTGAGCTGGCCGCTGCCTGGCGAGGAGCCCGCCGACGAGCCGCTGCCGCCCCGCGCCCAGGTGGTGGCCGACGCCCTGGCCGCCGCCGGTGCGACCGGCCGGGTCCGCCAGCTGCCGGACTCGGCCCGCACCGCTGCGCAGGCGGCGCAGGCGCTCGGCTGCCACGTGGGGCAGATCGCGAACTCCCTCGTCTTCCTCGCCGACGGTGAACCGCTGCTCGTGCTCACCTCGGGTGCGCACCGGGTGGACACCACGGCGCTCGCTGCCACGCTCGAGGTCGAGGCGATCACCCGGGCGACCCCCGAGCAGGTGCGCACCGCCACCGGGCAGGCCATCGGCGGGGTCGCCCCCGTCGGCCACCCCGCACCGCTGCGCACCGTGGTCGACGTCGCGCTGGACGCCTACGCGCAGGTGTGGGCCGCCGGTGGCACCCCGCACACCGTCTTCCCCACGACGTTCGCCGAGCTGGTCCGGCTCACCGGCGGGCGCCCGTCGGTGGTCGGCGACTGAACCGGTCCCGACGGGCGCGCCCGGTCAGGCCGACGCCGCGGTGAGCGCCGCCAGCTCGTCGGCGGCCAGGTCGAGGGTCGCCGAGGCCAGCAGGTCCTCGAGCTGGGACAGCGTCCGCGCGCTCGCGATCGGTGCGGTGATGGTCGGCTGGGCGTGCAGCCACGCGAGCGCGACCGCCGCCTGCGACGTGCCGTGCGCGGCCGCGAGCTCGTCGAGCACCGCGAGCACCGCACGGCCCCGGTCGTTGAGGTACGGCAGCGCACCCTCGGCCCGCGGGCTGTCCACGGCGGCGGCGCCGTCCCGGTACTTGCCGGTGAGGAAGCCCCGGGCCAGGCCGAAGTACGGGAACACCGCCAGGTCGTAGCGACGCGCCCGCTCCGCGAGCGGGCCCTCGTAGCCACGCTCGACCAGGTTGTAGTGCGGCTGCAGCGCCACCGGGGCGTGCAGGCCGTCGCGCTGCACGGCGGCGAACCACTCGTCGATCCGCTCCGCGGTGTAGTTGGAGATCCCGATCGCCCCGACCAGCCCCTCGTCGACGAGCGCCGAGAACGCACCGGCCGTCTCGTCGAGCGGCGTCGCCGCATCGTCGAAGTGGGCGTAGTACAGGTCGATCCGCTCGACGCCGAGCCGCTGCAGGGACGCGTGCGCGGCGGCCCGGACGTTGGCCGCGGACAGCCCCGGGAACTGCGGGTGCTGGCTGACCTTCGTCGCGACCTGCGGGCGCCGCTCGGCCGGCTGGGTGGCCAGCCACCGACCGAGGATGACCTCGCTCTCGCCACCGGTGTGGCCCGGTGCCCAGGCGGAGTAGACGTCGGCGGTGTCGACCAGGGTGCCGCCGGCCGCGGCGAACCGGTCCAGGACGGCGCGGCTGCCCGGTTCGTCGGCCGTCCAGCCGAACACGTTGCCACCGAGCACGAGACGAAGACCCACGGGGAATGTCATGACCCCACGCTCGCCCACACCTTCACCCCTGTGCAACCTGCTGGACACACATGGGCCGTAGCGTCCGCCGGACGGCTCGCGACGAGGGGAGGTGGACGTGTTCGACCAGGTCGACCCGTTCATCGGCACAGAGGCGACGGCCCTGCCGCCGGCCCGGGGACTGGCTGCGGCGTGGTGGTGGCCCAAACCGCAGGTCGGCAACACCCATCCGGGTGCCACGTACCCGCTCGGCATGGTCTCCGCCTGCGCGTTCTCCGGCGCCTACCCCACCGGGTACGGCCGCTACGACCTGTCCACCGAGGGCCTGCCTCCGGTGCTGCACGAGCGCGCCGTCGCCTCCGGGTTCACGCACTTCCAGCAGTCCGGCACCGGGGCCATCCGCAAGTACTACAACTACCTGCGGGTCACGCCCATGCTGCAGCCGCTGGACGACCTGGGTCAGCTGTGGGACCTGTCGGACGAGAAGGCCGAGCCCGGCTGGTACGCCGCGACCCTCGGCTCGGGCATCCGGTGCGAGGTGACGGTCGGTCCCAAGAGCGCGGTGCACCGCTACACGTTCCCGGCGCACCGCGACGCCCGCCTGGTGATCGACCTGTCGACCGGGGGCCTGACGATCCCGTACGGCCGGACCGTGCCGCTGCGGGCGCACCTCGAGGCGCTCGGCCCCGGCGTCGCGCAGGGTGAGATCGTCGTCGAGGGCGCGCCGCTGGCGGTGCACGTCGAGTGCGACGCGACGCGCTGGCGGCAGATGCTCTGGTACGACCGGCGGCTCATGCCCGGCGGCACCCGGCTCGACTTCGACCGCATCCGCCCGACCACCCTGCGGCCGTTCGGCCTCATGTGGGCCGGTCCGTCCGAACCCGGGCAGGTCGTGGAGCTGCGGATCGGCTTCTCGTTGCGCGGGGTCGAGCAGGCGCGCGCCAACCTCGAGGCGGACTGCGGCAGCTCCTGGTTCGACGGGCGTCGGGAGCGCACCACCGCGCACTGGCGCAGCCACCTGGGCAAGGTCGCCGTCGACACCGACGACACCGACCGCGCCACCGTGATGGCCACCGCGCTCTACCACGCGTCGATCAAGCCGTGCCTGGCGCCGGACGAGTCGCCGTTCTGGCCCACCCCCGGACCGTTCGCCTTCGACCTGGCGACGATGTGGGACATCTACCGCACCCAGCTGCCGCTGCTCACGGCGCTCGTCCCGGACAAGGCCGTCGAGCTGGCCAACGCGTTGCTGCACATCGCCGAGGAAGAGGGCAACCTGCCGATCGGCTACCGGATGGCCCGCGGCGCCGACCGGTTCTCCCGGCAGGGCAGCGCGCTCGCGCACACCTTCTTCGCCGACCTGTGCCGGGCCGGGCTGGACGGCATCGACTGGGACTGGGCACTTGTCCACCTGCACAACGACCTGCGCCGCACCTACGGTGAGGACTTCCTGCTGCGCGGCCGGGCGCACCCCATCAGCCACACCCTCGACCTGGCCTTCGCCTACTGGTGCACCTGCATCCTCGCCCGGCGGGTGGGCGACCGGACGCTCGCCGACCAGTTCACGCCACTGGCCGCGCGCTGGAGCAACGCCTTCGACCCTGCCACCGGGCTGCTCGTCGACTCGGAGTTCTACGAGGGCGGCAAGTGGAACTACTCCTTCCGGCTGCTGCACGACATGGCCGGCCGGATCGCCCTGGCCGGCGGCGACGAGGGGTACGTCGGGCTGCTCGACCGCTTCTTCGGCTTCGGCGCCCCCGCCGTCCGCCAGCCCGGTCTGGCGCCGTCGGCGTCGCAGATGGCGGCTGGGTACGCGCTCAACCGGTTCGAGGGGCTCAACAACGAACCCGACATGGAGGCCCCGTGGGGCTACCACTACGCGGGGCGGCCCGACCGGACCGCGCAGGTGGTCCAGGCGGTCGTCACCCAGCAGTTCGGCACGGGTCGCGGCGGGATGCCCGGCAACGACGACTCCGGCGGCCTGTCCTCCTGGTACGTGTGGGCCAGCCTCGGGCTCTTCCCGGTCGCCGGGCAGGACCTGTACCTGCTGCACGCCCCGACCTGGCGGGCGGGACGGCTGTCCGTCGGCGACGCCCTCCTGGAACTGGAGACCACCGGGTTCGTCGAGCCCGAACCCGACGGACCGGTCAACCACGTGCAGACCGTCACGCTCGACGGCCGGCCGCTCGACCGCAGCTGGATCAGCGGCGACGAGCTGCGCCGCGGCGGCCGGCTGGTCGTCGAGCTCGGCCCGACGCCGTCGGGCTGGGGCACCGCAACCGCGTCCCGCCCCCCGTCGACCACCGTCCCTCCGACGAACGGATGGCTCCCATGACCGCACGCAGGCTCGTCCTCGTCGTCCGCGCCGACCCGGTGATCTGCGGCCACTCGGGTGAGGCGCGCAACCTCGCCGAGGCCGCGCTGGCCCGCGGGTTCGACGACGTGCGCATCGTCACCTGGCCGCTCGACGTGCTCGAACGCTCGGGGCTCCCGCTCAAGCCGCTGCACGGGGTGCTCCCCTACTCCCCCGGCATCACGGTCGAGCGGCCCGGTCCGGTCGGCGACTACAAGGTGCCCGACGGACGCTGGCTGGCCGGGCTCACCGGTCGGCTCGTCGAGCTGTTCACCGACGGCGTCCCCACGCTCGCGATGTCGCTGTACCTCACACCGCACGCGACCGCCGTGGCCGACGCCGTCCGGATCGCCCGCTCGACCGGGCTGCCCGTCGACGTGACGACCATCGCCGAGGCCGTCGGCTCCGATGTGACGAACGTGGTCCGCGCCGCCGTCGAGGCCGACCAGTTCGGCGCGGCCGCCCAGGTGCTGGCCACCTACCTGGAGCACGACGTGTGCCTGGCGGTCTCGGCGTACACCCGCGAGGTGATCCTGGCCGAGGCCGCGGAGGTCGACGCTCGGCACGGCACCCGGTTCGCCGAACGGCTCGCGGGCCGGGTCGCGATCTCCTACCCGGCGATCGACACGGCGTCCTACGTCGTGCACGACGAGGCGGCGACCGACCGCGAGCTCGTGCGACGCGGGCTGGTGCGCGACGGCTACGTGCTCTTCCTGTCCCGGCTGGCGCACGCCAAGGGCGTCGACGACCTCATCGAGGCATTCGCCCGCTCGCACGGCGCCGCCGGGCTGCAGCTCGTCGTCGCCGGGACCGGTCCGCAGGGGCCCAGCCTGCGCGCACAGGCCGCGGCCTCACCCGCCGCCGACCGGATCGTCTTCCTCGACGACGTCGACGACGACGAGAAGGTGCACCTCATGGCCGGCTGCGCGGCGTTCGCGCTGCCGAGCAAACCGCGCCCGGAGTTCACCGAGACGTTCGGGATCGCGCTGGTCGAGAAGATGCTGGCCGGCGGCGGGCCGGTGATCACCACCGCGACCGGCGGGATCGGCGAGGCGGTCGGCGAGCACGCGGTCATCGTCCCGGCCGGCGACCCCGCGAGCCTCACAGAGGCGCTCGACCAGGTGCTCGGCTTCACGCCCGAGGAACGAGCCAGGCGCGAGCACGCGGCCCGCGACTACGCCCGGCAGTTCGACCGGACGGTGGTGCTCGACGCGATCCTTGACCAGGTGCAGGCGCTCGAGCCGGTGCCGTGCTGAGTGTCCGGCCGGGCACGACCGATCGGTCCTGAGCCCAGTCACCCCGTCCGCCGAGGGGGACGTCTCCACCGGCGGGCGGGGTGCGGGCGACCTTCAGTGGACGGTGCCGCCGGCGGCCCGGATGTCGCGCGGCACGGCGAGCGAGGTCTGCACGACCAGCTCGAGCCCGCGGGTGATCACGTCGAGCGGCAGCGTCGGGCCCTGCGAGCGCGCCGTCTCGGCCGCCTGCGGGACGTGGACGAAGCCTGCACGGACGTCGGCCGCCCCACGCAGCCGGTGCATGAGCCGGTAGAACACCGCGTTGCACACGTAGGTGCCCGCGGAGCCCGAGACCTCGGCCGGCACCCCGGCGCCGGCGACCGCCGCCTGGCACGCCTTGATCGGCAGGGTCGACCAGTAGCCGACGGGCCCGTCGGGCACGACCGGCTCGTCGATCGGTGAGCGACCGTCCTGGTCGGGGATGCGCGCGTCCATGACGTTGACGGCGGTCCGCTCCAGGCCGATCGTCGCCCGCCCCTCCGCGAGCCCGGTGCAGATGACCACGTCCGGCCGGCATGCGTCGACCGCAGCGTCGAGCGCCGGGCCGACGCCCTTGAACGAGACCGGCAGCAGCGCCGTGACGAGGGCACCCGGCCCCGACCAGCGCTCCGCGACGCGCCGGACCGCGAGCCAGGAGGCGTTCTCCTGCTGGCCGTCGAACGGGGCGAAGCCGGTGAGCAGCACCGTCCGGTCCACGTGACCCTCCTCGCGAGCACCGAGCACCCCGGTCACCGCCGCACGCCGGCGCCGCGCACCCGGACCGGTACCTCGAGCACCGGCCCGTGGCAGGCTACGCGCGCTGCGACTCGCGCACCGACCCGGACACATGGGCACACCACTCGATGAGCGCATCGGTGAGCGCCCGCGCGGTCCCCGCGTACCCGTCGTCCGCGGTGAGGAGCTCCGTCGCCCGGGCGCTGCGACCTGCGACGACCTCAGCCAGGATCCCAGCCGCGTACCGGTGGAAGGCCGTGTGCAGCTCCGCGGCGTCGGCGGCGCGGCGAGGGTCGAGGGCATCACCACCGCCGTCCCGCAGCCAGCGTCCGAAGTCGCACACGTCGTCCCGCCGGGCCTGCTCGACGCTCGTGCCCTCCGGCAGCCGCCCGGTCTCGATCGCGTGCCGCAGGCGCCGCTTCCAGGCACCGTGCGCCGCCACCGCGGCCCGTAGCGGATGGCGCGGCACACCCACGGCGAGCACCTCGACATCGGACTGCTGCGCCTCGAGGGTCCGGGTCACCCGTCCGAGCCACTCTCGTGACCGGGTCACCGCTGCCTGCGCTGTCGCGGCCGCCGAGGCGGACGCAGTCACCGACTCCTGCAACGAGGAGGCGGCGTCGGCCGACTCGGCGGCCGAGCGGTTGAGCTCACCGATCGCCGCCGTCTGCTGCTCGACGGCCGCGGCGATGGTGTGCTGGAGCTCCTCGACCCGCCCCAGCACCTCGGCGATCGTGGCGACGGCGGCCTTCACCGCATCGGTGTCGGTGGTCAGCGACGCGAGCCGGGCCGTGATCTGCTCGGTCGCCTCGCCCGTCTGGCCGGCGAGGTCCTTGACCTCACCGGCGACCACCGCGAAGCCGCGGCCGGCCTCCCCGGCCCGGGCGGCTTCGATCGTCGCGTTCAGTGCGAGCATCCGGGTCTGGCTCGAGATCCGGGAGACCGCACCTACCACGGAGGAGATGTCGTCCACCGAGCCGGTGAGGTGGTCGACCCGCTCGGTGACCTCGTGCATCGCCTCCTGGGCGCGGACCGCCACGGACAGCGAGGTCACGGCCGTGGAGCCCACCTCGCGCATGCTCGCCTCGAGCTCCTCGGCGGCTGCGCTCACTGCTGCGGCGGCGCTCGCCACATGATCGGTCGCGCCGCGCGCCACGGCGCTCGACGCGACCGTGTCACCGGTCGAGGAGGCGATCGCGTCGATCGACTCCTCGAGGTCCTCGACGCCCAGGCTCATCTCGTCGTTGCGTCCACGCAGCGCATCGATCCGCCGTCGGTCCTCGTCAGGGTGCTCGACGAGCTCGGACGGATGGGCACGATGCAGGACGGACACGGGGCAGCTCCTTCGTCTTGCGCCCCACCACGCGACTGATCAGAGCGGGAAGGTGGCCGGGCAGAGTGGGTCGCCGACCCGATCGACCACGCGCCGCACCAGATGACCGGCGCCCTGCAGGCGGTGGGCGCTCGACCGGACATCCGCATCGACCCAGGCACGTCCCCAAGGACCTAAGACCCAGGACGACGCGGCCCGTGAGCCAGCTCCCGCAGCCGTGGAACACTCGGGACGTGGAGTTCACCTCGGCCTACGCCCACGGCTTCGCCCGGATCGCCGCCTGCACGCTGCCGGTGGGGATCGCAGACCCCGCGACCAACGCCGCCGCCGTCATCGCCCAGGCGCGCACCTGCCACGACGAGGGGGTTGCCGTCGCCGTCTTCCCCGAGCTGTGCCTGTCCGGGTACGCCCTCGACGACCTGTTCCTCGCCGACCCGCTGCTGGCCGCCGTCGAGACCGCCGTGCAGACCGTGCTCGACGCGTCGGTCGACCTGCGGCCGGTGCTCGTCGTCGGCGCGCCGCTGCAGCACGGGAACCGGCTGCTCAACACCGCCGTCGTGATCCATCGCGGGCGGGTGCTCGGCGTCGTGCCCAAGTCCTCGCTACCGACCTACCGGGAGTTCTACGAGCGGCGCTGGTTCGCCCCCGGCGACGATGTGCGGGGCACCGTCGTGGTGGCGGGTCAGGAGGTACCGATCGGCACCGACCTGCTGTTCGACGCCCTCGACGTGCGCGGGCTGAGCCTGCACGTCGAGATCTGCGAGGACATGTGGGTGCCGGTCCCGCCGTCGTCCACCGCAGCGCTCGGCGGCGCGACCGTGCTCGCGAACCTGTCGGGCAGCCCGATCACGGTGGGCCGGGCCGACGACCGCCGGCTGCTCGTGCGCTCGGCCTCGGCGCGGTGCCTGGCGGCCTACGTCTACGCGGCCGCAGGTCAGGGCGAGTCGAGCACCGACCTGGCCTGGGACGGCCAGACGATGGTCTACGAGCTCGGCGAGCTGCTCGCCGAGGGGCCGCGGTTCTCCCCCGACGCGGTGCGCACGCTCGCCGACGTGGACCTCGACCGGATCCGGCAGGAGCGGCTGCGCACCGGCACCTTCGACGACAACCGGCGCGCCCTCGGCAGCGACCCGCTGCGTCGGGTGACCTTCCGGCTCGACCCGCCGGCCGGGGACATCGGCCTGCGCCGTGCGGTGCACCGGTTCCCGTTCGTGCCCGACGACGCGACGCGGCTCGCCCAGGACTGCTACGAGGCCTACAACATCCAGGTCAGCGCGCTGGAGAAGCGGCTGACGGCGATCGGGTCGCCGAAGGTGGTCATCGGCGTGTCCGGCGGTCTGGACTCCACCCACGCGCTCATCGTGGCCGCCCGGGCGATGGACCGGCTGGGCCGGCCGCGCAGCGACATCCTCACCTTCACCCTGCCCGGCTTCGCCACCAGCGACGAGACCAAGGCCAGTGCGCTGGCGCTCATGGAGTCGTTGGGCACGACGGGCGAGACGATCGACATCCGGCCGGCCGCCCGCCAGCTCCTGGCCGACCTCGGGCACCCGTTCGCCGACGGCGAGCCGGTGTACGACGTGACGTTCGAGAACGTGCAGGCCGGGCTGCGCACCGACTACCTGTTCCGGGCCGCCAACCAGCGCGGCGGGATCGTGCTCGGTACCGGCGACCTGTCCGAGCTCGCCCTGGGCTGGTGCACCTACGGCGTCGGCGACCAGATGTCGCACTACGGCATCAATGCCGGCGTCCCCAAGACGCTCATCCAGCACCTCATCGGCTGGGTCATCGACGAGGGCCACTTCGACGCCGCGACCAACGCCGTCCTGGCCCGGGTGCTCGACCAGGAGATCTCTCCCGAGCTGGTGCCGGTAGCCCCGGGCGAGCGAATGCAGAGCACGCAGGACATCGTCGGCCCGTACCCGCTGCAGGACTTCACGCTCTACCACGTGCTGCGCCGCGGATACTCCCCCAGCAAGATCGCCTTCCTGGCCTGGCACGCCTGGCACGACGCGCAGGCCGGGACCTGGCCGCCCGGCTGGCCCGAGGAGCGCCGCACCGCCTACGACCTAGCGACCATCCGGGCCTGGATGCAGGTGTTCGTGCGGCGGTTCTTCGCCCACCAGTTCAAGCGCTCGGCGTTGCCGAACGGGCCCAAGGTCACCGCCGGGGGCACGCTGTCGCCGCGCGGCGACTGGCGGATGCCCTCGGACGCCTCGCCCGCGGCGTGGTTGGCCGACCTCGAGCAGAACGTCCCCGAGACGTTCTGAGGGCCGGCGGCACCGCGCGAGACCGCCCGTGACGCGCCTCGGGCCCGCGCCCCCCGCGGGGAGCGCGGGCCCGAGGGCCGTCGCTCAGATGAACAGGATCTGCGCCCCGTCGGTCATCTCGATGAAGGTGGCGGCGTTGATGATCCCGGACAGGTCGTCACGCAGGTCCTCCTCCGTGACGTGGAACATGTCGGCCGACATCTTGCAGGCCCACAACGCACCGCCCGAGGCCACGATCTGCTCGAGGAAGTCCGGCACGGTCGGGATCCCGAGGTCGGCGATCTGCTTCTTGAGCATGCGGGTCGCCAGGCCCGTCATCCCGGGAGCCGGGGCCAGCGCCTGCGGCATCCGGACGTTGCCCATCCGCATGGCCGCGTTGCCGGCCGGGCTGAACGCCATCTCGTCGGCCCGGTCGCGCATGATCATGTCGAAGCCCCAGAAGGTGAAGAACAGGTCGACCTGCACCCCCTCACCGAGGGCGGCGTTGGCCAGGATGAGCCCCGGGTACGCCATGTCGAGGTTGCCCTTCGAGCAGATGATCGCCAGGTGACGGCCGCTGCTCTCGCTCGACCCGAAGTCCGGGACGACGAAGTCCTCGCTCATGTCAGACACATCCCTTCGGCTTGGGCAGACCGGCGATGTAGGCCATCTTCTTGCCGGGCTTGCCGGGGAACAGGGCGAACTGCTCCTTGATGGGGAAGCCGCCGACGGCCTGGGTGCGACGGGTCGTGGCCGTCTCGCCCTGGGTCTTGTAGTCGGCGCGCAGGAACTCGATGACCTCCATGTGGCGGTCGGTGAGCTCGATCCCGATGGCCTTGGCCAGGACGGGTGCGAGCGAGGGGTCCCACTCGTCGTACTCGGTGAGGAAGCCCTCGCCGTCGACATGGACCTCGTGATCGGCGATGGTGGTGACAGGCATGGCCGTTCTCCTTCGTCCTCGCAGGTCAGACGCCTGCGACCTGCTTCTTGCCGCGCATGGACATGGCGGACGGGATGGGGAGCTTGCGCTCGGGCAGCAGCGCGTACCAGTACAGGTAGCGGAACGCGAGCTTGCCCAGGTGGTTGAACCGGCTCTCGCGCAGCAACGGCAGTCCGACGGTCGGCAGCGGGTAGGTGCCGGGCAGCGGCTCGACGTCGTAGTTGAAGTCGATGAGCAGTGCCTTGCCGTCGCCGGACTCGATGAAGCAGTTCGAGTGACCGTCGAACGAGGCCGTCGGGGCGCGACCGACCACCACGTCCATGAAGTTGGTGAGGAAGACCTCCATGGAGAAGTGCGCCACCGACCCCGCCTTGGAGGTGGGCAGGTTGCCGGCATCGCCGACCACCCAGATGTCGTCGTGCCCCTCGGCCCGCAGGGTGTGCTTGTCGGTCGGCACGTAGTTGAGCTCGTCGCCGAGCCCGGACTTCGCGACGTAGTCGGCGCCCATGTTGATCGGGACGGTGACCAGCAGGTCGAAGTCGATCTCCCGCTCGTCGTAGGAGACGAGCGTGCCGTCCTCGATGTGCTCGAGCATGAAGTCGGTCTCGAGCGTGATGCCCCGCTCGGTGAGCAGGTGACCGAGCTCGCGCGAGCAGACGGCCTTGGTGAACGCGCCGTCCAGCGGGGTCACGTAGGTGAGCTCGGTGCGGTCCCGGATCCCCCGGCTGCGCAGGTGGGCGTCCACCAGGAAGGCGAACTCCAGCGGGGCGACGGGGCACTTGATCGGCATCTCGGTGATGCCGACGACGAGCTTGCCGCCGGAGAACCCGGCGAGGGCCTCGCGCAGGGCCTTCGAGCCCTCGAGCGTGTAGAACTCGTGCACGCCCGGGGTCTCGGCCATCCCCGGGGTCTGGTCGGGCCGGGGGCTGGTCCCGGTGGCGATGACGAGCTGGTCGTAGCGCAGCACGCGCCCGTCGACCAGGTGCACGGCACGTTCGTCCGGGTCGACGAGCTCGACCTGCCCGGTCACCAGGTCGACGCCGCGAGGCAGCACGGCCCGGCGCGAACGGACGATCTGCCGTTCCGAGTAGACGCCGAACGGCAGCAGCAGCAGCCCCGGCTGGTAGACGTGCCGGTCGTCGGTGTCGACGACGGTGATGCGGTTGCCGGCAGGCAGGCGCTTGCGCAACCCTGCCGCGGCCATCGTGCCGGCAGTGCCGGCGCCGAGGATGAGAACCTCCATCACAGCTCCCGAGGCCTGGGGCCCCATCACCGTTGGTGGAGCCGCTGCCTGAAGCGTAGGAGTACCCCATGGGGTATAGGCGGGCCGAAAGGCCCGGCCGTGCGGTGCCACCTGCGGCTCGACCGCACGAGGGCCCGGCTCACGCCACGAGGCCCCGTCCCCCAGGTGAAGGGGCGGGGCCTCGTGACGTGCGGCTCAGACGTGCGCCGGGGCGGCCAGCACCTCCGGTCGCGCGACCGACAGGGTCATCCAGCCGCCCGACAGGTTCCGTGCCGACAGACCGGCCTGCAGCAGGATCCTCGTGGCCAGGTACGACCGGAACCCGCTCGCGCAGTGCACCGCGACCGGCCGGCCGGCGGCCGCCTCGCGGATCTCCTCCAGCCGGTCGCGGACCTGCGTGTGCGGCACGAGGAGCGCACCGGGCAGGTGCCCGCGGTCCCACTCGCGCTGCGAGCGGACGTCGAGCACCAGGGCGCTCGCACGCACGTCGTCGAGCTCGGCGGGCTGCCACTGCGGCATCGTCCCGTCCAGCGCGTTCTGCGCCACGAAGCCCAGCATGTTGACCGGGTCCTTGGCCGCGCCGTACGGCGGGGCGTAGGCCAGCTCAAGCTCGGCCAGGTCGTCGGCGCGCATCCCGGACCGGATCGCCGTGGCGAGCACGTCGATCCGCTTGTCCACCCCGTCGATGCCGACGCCCTGAGCGCCGAGCAGCGTCCCGTCCGGGGCGAAGGAGGCGACCAGGTGCACGATCTGCGACCCCGGCAGCCAGCCGACCCGGTTGCCCGAGTGCACCCGGACCACCTCATGGGCGATCCCAGCCTGCTGCAGCTGACGCTGCGAGAGACCGGTGACGGCGGCGGTGAGCTCGAACACGCGCACGATCGCGGTCCCGAGCACGGGCGCCTGGGGGGTCGTCCGGTGCCCGCAGATCGAGTCCGCCGCACGTCGGCCCTGCCGGCTCGCCGGACCGGCCAGCGGGACCACGCCCGGGGGGACGTCCCCGTACCGGGTGACCTGGACGGCGTCGCCGACGGCCCAGACGGCCTCGTCACTCGTGCGCTGGTCGCCGTCCACGACGATGGCGCCCTGGGCGCCGAGCTCGAGCCCGGCGGCTGCGGCCAGGCCGCTGGCCGGGCGCACCCCGACGTTCACCAGCACGAGGTCGGCGTCGAGGGTGGTGCCGTCGGACAGCACGACCTGGGGGTCGACGCTCGTCGCCGAGACACCCAGGTGCAGCTCCACGCCGTGCAGCGTGAGCTCGGTGGCGACGCGAGCCGCGAGCTCCGCGTCGAGCGGAGGCAGCACCTGCGGAGCCAGCTCGACGAGGTGCACGTGCAGCCCGCGGGTGACGAGAGCCTCGACGGCCTCGAGCCCGATGAACCCGGCTCCGACGACGACGGCCACGGGAGCCGGACGGTCCGCGAGCAGCTCGTCGAGCTGGCCCGCGACGGCGGCGACGTCGGGGATGGTGCGCAGGTGGTGAACGTGCGCGGCGTGCAGGCCGGTGATCGGCGGCTCCACGGCCACCGCACCGGGTGCGAGCACGAGGGCGTCGTAGGACAGCTGCTCCTCGCCGGCGGCCGTGCGCACGGTCACCGTGCGCGCCACGCGGTCGATCGAGGTCACCTCGTGTCCGAGGCGGACGTCGAGCGCGAGCTCCTCGGCGAGGGACTGAGGGTCGTGCAGCAGGAGCGAGTCGACCGAGGCGACGTCACCGGACAGGTGGTACGGCAGACCGCAGTTCGCGAACGAGACGTACTGGCCTGCCTCCAGCACGACGATCTCGAGGTTCTCGTCGAGCCGGCGGGCGCGGGCGGCGGCACTCATGCCGCCCGCGACGCCGCCGACCACGACGAGGCGCCGACGGCTCACCGGCAGGTGCAGCGCTGGGCGTCGGGAACGCTCGCCATCACCGCGTCGACGTGCCGACCGCAGCCGGCCCAGGTCACCTTGCCGCACTGACCGCATCGCACTGCACTACACATGAGCTGTCCTCCTCGAATGTCGTCCGTGGCCCTCACCATATACCCCCGGGGGTATGCCACACCAGTCGCCGTAGGATGAACCAGCACCGGAGGGAGACACCCATGCAGCTCGACCCGCAGAAGATGACCGCCGTGGTCAACCGGCTGCGCCGTGCCGAGGGACAGCTCTCGGCCGTGCGCCGCGCCGTCGAGGAGGGACGCGACTGCGAGCAGATCGTCGTCCAGCTCGCCGCCGTCAGCCGAGCCCTCGACAAGGCCGGGTTCGCCATCATCGCGACCGGGATGCAGCAGTGCCTCGTCGAGTCCGAGGCGCCCGACGGCGACGTCACGCAGTCCCTCGACGTGGCCAAGCTCGAGCGGCTGTTCCTCTCGCTGGCCTGACTCCCCTCGCTGGCCTGACCGGCCCGCACCCACGGTCCCGCCTGCAGGATGGTCCCCACCCGCTGACCGCCTCGCGCGATAGCGTGCCCGGACCAGGCCCGTCCGACGGTCCGAAGGAGCACGCACCGCCATGTCCACGCCGGTCTTCGAACGTCAGGCACCCGACCCCCGCCTCGTCGACGCAGCCCTGGCGGGCAGTCGGCAGCGCGTCCTGTGGCGGGACGAGCTGGCCGACGTGCCCCGGTTCGACACGTTCGAGGGGCGGCTCGAGGCCGATCTCGTCGTGGTCGGCGGCGGGTACCTCGGGCTGTGGACCGCACTGCTGGCCGTGCGCCGCAACCCCGGTACCCGGGTGGTGCTGCTCGAGGCGCAGCAGATCGGCTGGGCGGCCTCCGGACGCAACGGCGGGTTCTGCGACGCCAGCCTCACGCACGGCGCCGACAACGGCCGCCGCCGCTGGCCGCACGAGTACGACCTGCTCGAACGGCTGGGCCAGGAGAACCTCGACGCCCTCGTGCAGGACGTCGCCGAGCTGGGCATCGACGCCGAGCTGGAGAAGGTCGGGTTCCTCGACGTCGCGACCGAACCGCACCAGCTGGCGTGGCTGGAGGCCGACGGCGGGGCGCAGCTGCTCGACGAGGCCGGGGTCCAGGCGCTCGTGCACTCCCCCACCTACCTCGGCGCCGTGCGGCACGAGGGCGACGGCGTCCTGGTCAACCCGGCCAAGCTGGCGGCCGGGCTCGCCCGCGCCGCCGCCGGGCTCGGCGTGCAGGTCTTCGAGCACAGCCCGGTGACGGCCGTGCGACCGCTGCGCGACTCGGCCGCCGTCGTGGTGGAGACCGCGGCGGGGCTCGTGCGGGCGCCGCGCGTCGCCCTGGCCACCAACGTGTTCCCGTCGCTGCTGGCCCGCACCCGCCTCATGACGGTGCCGGTGTACGACTACGTGATCGCCACCGCCCCGCTCACGAGCGACCAGCTGAGCTCGATCGGCTGGGCCGGCCGCGAGGGCATCGCCGACCTGGCCAACCACTTCCACTACTACCGCCGCACCCAGGACGACCGCATCGTGTTCGGCGGGTACGACGCCATCTTCCGCCGGCAGGTGCGGGTCGCCCACGAGGACCGACCCGCCACCTTCCGCACGCTCGCCTCGCACCTGCTCACCACGTTCCCCCAGCTCGAGGGCATCGAGATCACCCACCGCTGGGCCGGTGCGATCGACACCTGCACGCAGTTCTGCGCGTTCCACGGGCTCGCCGCCGGTGGGCGGGTGGCCTACAGCGCCGGGTTCACCGGGCTGGGCGTCGGCGCCACCCGGTTCGCCGCGCAGGTGATGCTCGACCGGCTCGCCGGTGAGGTCACCGAACGCACCGAGCTGGAGATGGTGCGCCGCAAGCCGCTGCCGTTCCCACCCGAACCGTTCGCCACGATCGGTGTCGAGGCCACCCGCTGGTCTCTCGACCAGGCCGACCACCGCGAGGGGCAGCGCAACCTGCTGCTGCGCGCGCTGGACGCCGTCGGGCTCGGGTTCGACTCCTGACCTCGTCGACCCCGAGACCCGTCGCCTCCTAGCCGGCGGCGAACAGGTCGAGGCCCAGCTCACCAGCGAGGAACGCCGCCGCCCGACCGCCGCGCACGCTCGTGCCCGCACCGTCCAGCGGGGGCGACCACGCACCGAGCGCCCCCTTGCCTGGCGCGACCGCGACCAGGGCGCCGCTGATCCCGCTCTTGGCCGGGACCCCGACGTCGACCAACCAGTCCCCCGAGGCCTCGTAGAGCCCGGCGGTCGCCATCACCGCGAGCACCGCCCGCGTGACGTCGGCGTCGAGCAGCCGGTGCCCGTCGACCGGGTCCAGACCGCCGGTCGCGAGCACGGCGCCCATCCGGGCCAGGTCCTGCACGTCGACCTCGAGGCAGCACTGCCGGGTGTAGAGGTCGACCGCGTCGTCCGGATCGCACGCCAGGGCCGTGCGATCGGCCAGCATCCGCGCCAGCTCACGGTTGCGCCCGTTGCTCGCCAGCGCGCAGTCGAGCACCTCCTCGTCGACCTCCAGGCGACGACCGGCGAGCCGGGACAGGCCGTCGCACACGAAGGCCCAGCGCTGCGCGCGGTCGGCGCCCGGGACCAGGCTGCTGGTGACGATCGCGCCGGGGTTCACCATCGGGTTCGTCCGCCCGCCCGGGCCCCGGAGGATCGCCTCGGGATCGGCGAACGGCAGCCCGGTCGCGTTCACGCCGACGGCCGCGCGCACCCGCTCCAGCCCGCACGACTGGGCGACGAGCGCCATGACGAACGGCTTGGAGACGCTCATGAGCGTGGTCCGGGCGTCAGCGAGCCCCACCGCCGTGCTCGCACCGTCGACCGCCGTGACCGCGAGGGCGAACGCCGACGGGTCCGCCCTGGCAAGCCTCGGGTAGACGGTGCTCACCTGCCCGCCGGACTCGTCCTCGACGAGCGCGTGCGCGGCCCGCAGCGCACGGGCCACCACCCCGTGGGCGGGCAGCGCACCGGTGGACACCAGACGGTTCATCACGGCCTCCTGCGTCGACGTCGGACCCGACCGACCCTAGAGTCATGCGCCACGACGTGACATCGGCCACGTCCGCGACCAGGTCACGCGCCAGGACACCCCGGCGTAACATCCGCTCGCTACCGTCGACGTCGCACCGACCGCGGGGCCGGTGCACAGCTGATCTGCGCGGCCCGCCGCGCCCCCCTTGGAGGATCTTGTGCGCTCCACCCCCCTCGTCCTGACGACGACGCTCGTCGCCGCGCTCGCCCTCACCGGGTGCTCCTCGTCCGGTTCGGCCTCCGGTTCGAGCTCGACGAAGGCCGCCGCCTCGGGCGCCGCGTCCTTCGACCCGACCTCGATCGCCAAGGACGAGGCCATCGCGGCCCTGCTGCCGGCCAGGATCACGTCGGCCGGCACGCTCGTCGTGGGTTCCGACACCACGTACGCCCCGGCCGAGTACATCGCCGAGGACGGCACCACCCCGGTCGGCTACGACGTCGACCTGGCCAAGGCGCTCGGCGCGGTGCTCGGGGTCAAGGTGGACGTGCAGACCGCGACCTTCGCCTCGATCATCCCGGCGATCGGCAGCAAGTACGACATCGGCGTCTCCTCCTTCACGATCAACCCCGACCGGGAGAAGCAGGTCAACATGATCAGCTACTTCTCGGCCGGCGAGGCCTACGCCGTGCAGGCGGGCAACCCGAACAAGGTCGACGCGAAGGACATCTGCGGTCTCACCGTCGGCGTCCAGACCGGCACGGTGGAGGACGAGGAGCTCGACGCCGCCAGCGCGAAGTGCGTCTCCGACGGCAAGAAGGCGATCTCGCCGCTCAAGTACGACCACCAGTCCGACGTGACGACCGCCCTCGTCGGCGGCAAGGTCGACCTCATGTACGCCGACTCGCCGATCATCGCCTACGCGATCGCCCAGACCTCCGGCCAGCTCGAGCAGCTCGGCGACGTCTTCGCGACCGCACCGCAGGGCGTCGTCGTCTCCAAGGACGACGCGGCGCTCACCTCGGCCGTGCAGAAGGCGCTGCAGAAGCTCATGGACGACGGCGACTACGCCAAGATCCTCACCGCCTGGGGCAACGAGTCCGGCGCCGTCACCAAGGCCGAGCTCAACCCCGCGGTGAGCTGACCTCGTGAGTGCTGGTCCGGCAGAGCCGCCGGCCGGGGTGCGCAGGATCCACGCGGTCCCTGTGCGCTACCCCGGCCGGTGGGTCTCGGCCGTCGTCGTCCTCGTGCTGGCGGCGATGGCCGTCCACGCGCTGCTCACGAACCCGAAGTTCGCCTGGCCCACCGTCGGTCAGTACCTGTTCGCCACCCCGGTCCTGCGGGGCGTCGGCTGGACGCTGGCCCTCACGGTCGGGTCGATGGCGATCGCCGTCGTGCTCGCCATCACCCTGGCGGTGATGCGCGACTCGACGAACCCGGTGCTGCGCGCCGTCGCGTGGTTCTACATCTGGTTCTTCCGCGGCACGCCGATCTTCACCCAGCTGGTGTTCTGGGGCCTCATCTCGGTGCTCTACCCCCGTCTCTCGCTCGGCATCCCGTTCGGCCCGGAGTTCTGGAGCTTCAGCACCAAGGACGTGTTCACGGCCGCGGTGGCCGCCCTCATCGGGCTCGCGCTCAACGAGGCGGCGTACCTCGCCGAGATCGTCCGCGCCGGGCTGGAGAGCGTCGACCGTGGCCAGCAGGAGGCCGCCAAGGCGCTCGGCATGAAGGACGGCCCGATCCTGCGCCGGATCGTGCTGCCGCAGGCGATGCGCGTCATCGTGCCGCCGACCGGCAACGAGACGATCTCCATGCTCAAGACCACCTCGCTCGTGCTCGCGGTCCCGTTCACGCTCGACCTGCAGTTCGCCACGAACGCGATCGGCAACCGGATCTTCCAGCCGGTGCCGCTGCTGCTCGTCGCGGCCCTGTGGTACCTGGCGATCACGAGCGTGCTCATGGTCGGCCAGCACTACCTCGAGCGGTACTACGGGCGCGGCTTCGACCCGACCCGCAACGCCGGCCCGCAGCGCTCCGGCCGCGGCCCGCGGCAGGCCGCCATCAACGCCGCCCGCACCACCCCCGAGATCTCCACGGTGGACGACATGGGCCGACCCGCCGGAGGCTGGGGATGAACGAGCAGCGTTCCGAGGGGCACGGGCCCATGGTCGAGCTGACCGGGGTGCACAAGTTCTTCGGCGAGCACCACGTGCTGCGCGGGATCGACGTGGTGGTGCCGCGCGGGTCGGTGACCGTCGTGCTGGGGCCGTCCGGCTCAGGCAAGTCCACCGCACTGCGCTGCGTCAACCAGCTCGAGGAGATCGACGCGGGCGCCATCCACGTGGACGGCGAGCTCATGGGCTATCGCGAGGGCACCCGCCGAGGTGAGCCGACGCTGTTCCGGCTGCACCCCAAGGCCATCGCGGCCCAGCGCGCGAAGATCGGCATGGTGTTCCAGCGCTTCAACCTGTTCCCGCACATGACCGCGCTGGGCAACGTGGTCGAGGCCCAGGTGCAGGTGCTCGGCCGCACCAAGTCCGATGCGGACACCCGGGCGCGGGCGATCCTCGACCAGGTCGGGCTGTCCGACCGGGTCGACTTCTACCCCGCCCAGCTGTCCGGCGGTCAGCAGCAGCGGGTCGCCATCGCACGCGCCCTGGCGATGGACCCCGAGCTCATGCTCTTCGACGAGCCGACGTCGGCGCTCGACCCCGAGCTGGTCGGCGAGGTGCTCGCGGTCATGCGTGACCTGGCGGGCTCGGGCATGACGATGATCGTCGTCACGCACGAGATCGGCTTCGCACGCGAGGTGGCCGACCAGGTCGTCTTCATGGCCGACGGGCAGGTCGTCGAGCACGGCACGCCCGAGGCCGTCCTCGGCGCACCGAGCGAGCAGCGCACCCGGGACTTCCTCGCCCGCGTGCTCTAGGAGTCAGCGTCGGCGGGGTCCCCCGCGCCGCCCCGCGCGGGCGGGCCCGCCGCACGACTGACAGCATGGCCCGATGCTCCGACAGGTCGCTGCCACGCTCCGGCTCGACGTCGCCCGCCCGACGACGGTCGTGCTGCAGATCGCGGCGGCAGAGCAGCCCGGCCTCGTCGAGTCGATGACGCTCCAGGTGGACGGCACACCCGTGCGGCCCCGCGCGCTGGCCGGCCCGCACGGCACCCGCCTGCACGTCGTCGACGCACCTGCGGGACAGTTCGACGCGACCTACACCGCCGACCTGACGGGTTCGGCGCCACCTCTACCCGCGGACGAGGCGGAGCTGCTCACGTACCTGCGCCCGTCCCGGTACTGCGAGTCCGACACCCTGGGGCCGACGGCCCGCGCCGAGTTCGCCGGGCTGACCGGCGTCGACCTGCTCGCCGCCGTCTCGTCCTGGGTGGGGACGCGCCTGAGTTACGTGCCTGGGTCCAGCGGACCGACGGACGGCGCGGTCCGCACGCTGCTGGCCCGCCAGGGCGTGTGCCGCGACTACGCCCACCTCGTCGTGGCGCTGCTGCGGGCGCTCGACGTGCCGGCCCGGCTGGCGGCCGTCTACGCCCCCGGGCTGGCCCCCATGGACTTCCACGCCGTCGCCGAGGCCCACGTCGGCGGCGGCTGGCACGTCGTGGACGCCACGACGCTCGCGCCGCGCGGCGCCCTCGTGCGGATCGCGACCGGCCGCGACGCCTCGGACACGGCCTTCCTCTCGGTGCACCACGGGCTGGCCACGTTGAGCCACCTCGAGGTGAGCGCCGTGGCGGACACGCTCCCGGAGGACGACCTGCGGGTGCTCGTCGCACTGGCGTGACCCGACGGCCCGCGCCTGTCTCACGTCGACGTCCGGCACCGACCCCCGGGCGGCTGTCGGCGGGGGCTGGCAGGGTGGGGGCATGCACATCTGGCCAGGGCGTCCCTACCCGCTGGGCGCCACGTACGACGGCTCCGGGACCAACTTCGCGATCTTCTCCGAGGTCGCCGACCGCATCGAGCTCGTGCTCGTCGAGCCGGACGGTGCCGAGACCAGGGTGGACCTGCCGGAGGTCGACGCCTTCGTCTGGCACGGGTACCTGCCGGCGATCGCCCCCGGCCAGCGCTACGGCTACCGGGTGCACGGACCGTACGACCCGGCCGCGGGGCACCGCTGCGACCCGTCGAAGCTGCTGCTCGACCCGTACGCCAAGGCGATCTCGGGGCAGGTCGACGGTCACGAGTCGCTCTACTCCTACCGGTTCGCCGACCAGGCGCAGCGCAACACCCTGGACTCCGCCTCGCACACGATGACCTCGATCGTCGTGAGCCCGTACTTCGACTGGGGCCACGACCGCCCGCCCCGGCACGAGTACCACGAGTCGGTGATCTACGAGGCGCACGTCAAAGGCCTCACCGCCCAGCACCCCGGGGTGCCGCCCGAGTACCGCGGCACCTACCTGGCGATGGCCCACCCGGCCGTCATCGGCCACCTGTCGTCGCTCGGGGTCACGGCGGTCGAGCTCATGCCGGTGCACCAGTTCGTGCAGGACCCGTCGCTCACGGCCAAGGGCCTCACCAACTACTGGGGCTACAACACGATCGGGTTCTTCGCCCCGCACAACGGCTACTCGGCGTTCGCGTCCTCCGGCCAGCAGGTGCAGGAGTTCAAGGCCATGGTCAAGGCGATGCACGAGGCCGACATCGAGGTGATCCTCGACGTCGTCTACAACCACACCGCCGAGGGCAACCACCTGGGCCCGACCCTCAGCTTCCGCGGCATCGACAACGCCAACTACTACCGCCTGGTCGACGAGGACCGCACGCACTACTTCGACACCACCGGCACCGGGAACTCGCTGCTCATGCGCTCCCCCCACGTGCTGCAGCTCATCATGGACTCGCTGCGCTACTGGGTGCAGGAGATGCACGTCGACGGGTTCCGGTTCGACCTCGCCGCGACCCTGGCCCGCCAGTTCCACGAGGTCGACCGGCTCTCGGCCTTCTTCGACCTGGTGCAGCAGGACCCGGTGGTCTCGCAGGTCAAGCTCATCGCCGAACCGTGGGACCTGGGCGACGGCGGCTACCAGGTGGGTGGCTTCCCGCCGCTGTGGACCGAGTGGAACGGCAAGTACCGCGACACGGTGCGCGACTTCTGGCGCTCCGAGCCGTCGACCCTCGGGGAGTTCGCCAGCCGGCTCTCCGGCTCGTCCGACCTGTACGAGCACACGGGGCGCCGGCCGCTCGCGAGCGTCAACTTCGTCACCGCGCACGACGGTTTCACGCTGCGCGACCTGGTCTCCTACAACGACAAGCACAACGAGGCCAACGGCGAGGAGAACCGGGACGGGGAGTCGTTCAACCGGTCGTGGAACGGCGGCGTCGAGGGTCCGACCGACGACCCCGAGATCACCCGGCTGCGGGCGCGCCAGCAGCGCAACTTCCTCACCACGCTGCTGCTGAGCCAGGGCGTGCCGATGATCGCGCACGGCGACGAGCTGGGCCGGACCCAGCAGGGCAACAACAACGTCTACTGCCAGGACAACGCCACCTCGTGGGTCGACTGGGACCTCGACGCCGACCAGGTGGACCTGCTCGCGTTCACCCGGCTGGTCATCGGTCTGCGCGCGGCGCACCCGGTCTTCCGGCGGCGGCGGTTCTTCGCCGGGTCGGCCGAGCACGGCGGCGAGTCGGCCCTCGGCGACGTCGTGTGGCTGAGCCCGGGCGGGCAGCACATGGACGCCGGGGCCTGGCAGGGCGACCAGGCGCGGATGGTCCAGGTGTTCCTCAACGGCGACGCGATCCGCGAGCCCGACGCCCGCGGCTCGCGGGTGGTCGACGACTCGTTCCTCGTGCTCTTCAACGGCCACTACAAGAAGGTGCTGTTCACCCTGCCGGGCGCCGACTACGGCACCGAGTGGACCGTCGTGCTCGACACCCATGCCATGCGCAACCGCGGGCGGGTGCACCGGTCCCGGACCCGGCTCACGCTCGAGCACCGGTCCGTGGTCGTGCTCACCCGGCCGCCGGAGCGGCACGCGCCGGCCGTCTCGGGGATCGGGGCCGCCGAGGTGGCGGCGAGCGAGGCCGCCGTCGTGCACGGCCCTGCCGGCGGCGGCGGACGCCCCACCGCGGACGGCGCACGCCGGGCGCCCCTGCGATGACCGGGGAGGCCCGCACCACGTCCGCCCGCCGCCGACCGGCTGCCGATGCCGTCGTGCCGCTCTCGACCTACCGGCTCCAGCTGGGACCGGGTCTCACATTCGACGACGCGGCCGCGCAGGTGCCCTACCTGGCTTCGCTCGGGGTGAGCCATCTCTACCTGTCCCCCGTGCTGCGTGCCGCGCCGGGGTCGACCCACGGGTACGACGTCGTGGCGCACGACGAGGTCTCCGAGGTGCTCGGCGGCCGTCCCGGGCTGGAGCGTCTGGCCGCCACGGCGCATGCGGCCGGGCTCGGGCTCGTCCTCGACATCGTGCCCAACCACATGGCGGTCCCCGTGCCGGCCTGGCACAACACGGCACTGTGGTCGGTGCTGCGCGACGGACCCGGCTCGGCGTACGCCCGGTGGTTCGACGTCGACTGGTCGCTCGGTGACGGTGCCCTCATGATGCCCGTGCTGGGTGACCGGCTCGGCACGGTCCTGGCCCGCGGGGAGCTCGAGCTCGACCTGCTCGACGTCGACGGCGCCGGCCCGCGCCCGGTGCTGCGGTACCACGAGCACGTGTTCCCGGTGCGGGAGGGCACGCAGTCGTTGCCCCTCACCGAGCTGCTCGACCGCCAGCACTACCGGCTCGCCTACTGGCGGGTCGCCGACGAGGAGCTCAACTACCGGCGCTTCTTCGACGTCGACACCCTTGTGGCGGTCCGGGTGGAGGACCCGGAGGTCTTCGACGCCACGCACGGGCTCATCGTCGACCTGGTGCGCACCGGCGTGGTCGACGGGCTGCGCATCGACCACCCCGACGGGCTCGCCGACCCGGCAGGCTACCTGTCCCGGCTGCGCGAGGTCACCGGCGGAGTCTGGGTGGTCGTGGAGAAGATCCTCGCCGGTTCCGAGGAGCTGGCGGGCGACTGGGACTGCGCCGGCACCACCGGGTACGACGCGCTGTGGCGGGTGCAGCAGACCTTCGTCGACCCGTCCGGCGCGGCCGTGCTCGGTGCGCTCATGCACCGGCTCACCGGTGACGCGTCGGACGAGTTCGCGGCCCTCGTCGAGCAGGCCAAGTCCGAGGTGGTCGACGGCCAGCTCTACGCCGAGGTGCACCGGCTCACCGAGCTGGCGGCCAGCATCTGCCGCGACGACCTGCGGCTGCGCGACCACACCTGGCGTGCGCTGGCCGACTGCCTCGTCAAGCTGCTCGTCGAGCTCGACCGGTACCGCACCTACGTGGTGCCCGGGCAGCCGACCCCTGCCGAGTCGATCGAGGCGCTCGAGGCCGCCGCGGCGCGTGCCCGTGAGCACCTCGACCCCGAGCGCGGCGAGACGATGACGGTGCTCGTCGACCTGCTGCTCGGCCGCGAGGTGGGCAGCGCGGGCCGGACCCGGGGGCAGCGCCGGGACGAGCTCGTCGTCCGGTTCGCGCAGACCAGCGCGGCCGTGCAGGCGAAGGGCGTCGAGGACACCGCCTACTACCGCTGGACCCAGCTCGTCGGGCTGTGCGAGGTCGGCGGTGACCCGGCCCGGTTCGCGTTCACGCCCACCGAGCTGGCGGCATGGGCCCAGCACGCCCAGGCGGCGTTCCCGCTCGGCATGACGACGTCCTCGACGCACGACACCAAACGTGGTGAGGACACGAGGGCCCGGCTCGGCGTGCTGTCCGAGCACGCCCGGGAGTGGGCGACCCTCGTGCTGCGGCTGCACGCGGCGACGGCGGCCCGGCGCTCGGCCCTGCTCGACGGGCGCACCGAGAACCTGCTGTGGCAGACCCTCGCCGGTACCTGGACGGCGGACGGCCCGATCGAGCCCGACCGGCTCGAGCACTACCTGCTCAAGGCGGTGCGCGAGGCCCGCTCGCACACGTCCTGGTCGGCACCCGACACGGCGTACGAGCAGGCGGTGCTGGACAGCGCCCGGCAGGCACTGCTCGACCCGACGGTGGTCGAGGCGTTCACCGGGTGGGAGCGGCGGACCCGCAGCAGCGTGCGCGCCGCCGCCCTCGGCACCAAGCTCGTGCAGCTCACACTGCCGGGCGTCGCCGACGTCTACCAGGGGACGGAGGTGTGCGCGACCACCCTCGTGGACCCGGACAACCGTCGACCGGTGGACTTCGACCACCTCCACGGGCTGCTCGCGCGGCTCGACGAGGGCGCGACGCCGCGCACCCTGGACGAGGAGAAGCTGCTCGTCACCTCCCGCGCGCTGCGGGTCCGACGTGCGCTGCCCGAGGCCTTCACCGGCGTCGCGGCGGGCTTCCGGCCGCTGGCCCACTCGGCCGGCACCTGCCTCGGCTTCGCCCGCACCGTCGGGGACGAGGCCGCCGTCGTCGTGGTCGCTACCCGGCTGGCGGGGTCGGTGGAGCGGCTGGGCGGTTGGTCCGACCACACCGTGGCGCTGCCCGAGGGGCGCTGGCACGACGAGCTCACCGGCACCGAGCTCACCGGCGGCCTCACCCCGGTGGCCACGCTCCTCGACCGGTACCCCGTCGCCCTCCTGGTGGCCGGATGATCCCCCGTGTCTGGGCGCCCGCGGCGCGCACCGTCGAGGTCGTCACCACCTCGCGCGTGCCGCTGCGCGCGGAGCCGGACGGCTGGTGGACCGGCGAGGTGGACCTTCCGCACGGCACCGACTACGCCTTCTCGCTCGACGGCGGCCCGGCGCGCCCGGACCCACGGTCGGCCTGGGCACCGCACGGCGTGCACGCCCCGTCCCGGGTGTTCGACACGGCCCGCCACGTGTGGGCGGACGACGACTGGGCCGGGCTGGCGGCACCGGGCGCCGTCACCTACGAGCTGCACGTGGGGACCTTCACCCCCGACGGCACGCTCGACGCCGCCGCGGCGCGGCTCGACCACCTCGTCGAGCTCGGGGTCGACCTGGTCGAGCTCATGCCGCTGGCCGCCTTCGACGGCCGGCACGGCTGGGGGTACGACGGCGTCGCGCCGTACGCCGTGCACGAGCCCTACGGCGGACCTGCTGCGCTGCAGCGCTTCGTCGACGACGCCCACCGCCGCGGGCTCGGCGTCTGCCTCGACGTCGTGTACAACCACCTCGGCCCGTCCGGGAACTACCTGCGCGAGTTCGGCCCGTACTTCACCGACCGCCGCACGACGCCCTGGGGTGACGCCGTCGACCTCGACGGACCGCACAGCGCGCAGGTGCGCCGCTACCTCGTGGACAACGCGCTGCGCTGGTTCGCCGAGTTCCATCTGGACGCGCTGCGGCTCGATGCGGTGCACGCCCTGCTCGACACCTCGACCCCGCACCTGCTCGCCCAGCTCAGTGACGAGGTCGCGGCCCTCGCCGGCGCGCTGCGGCGACCGTTGTCGCTGGTCGCCGAGTCCGACCTCAACGACCCGGTCTGCGTGACACCCACCGCCGAGGGCGGCTGGGGCATGAGCGCGCAGTGGGCCGACGACGTGCACCACGCGGTGCACGCCCTCGTGACCGGCGAACGCCAGGGGTACTACGTCGACTTCGGCTCACCCCAGGTGCTGCGGCACGCGCTTCGCCACGCCTTCGTGCACGAGGGTCAGCAGTCGACCTTCCGTGGTCGGACGTGGGGGCGGCCGGTCCCGGACGACGTCGACGGGCATCGCTTCGTCGTCGCGGCGAGCAACCACGACCAGGTCGGCAACCGCGCCCTCGGCGACCGGCCTTCGGCGCACCTGGCGCCCGCGGCCCTCGCCGGCGAGGCCGCGCTCGTGCTGCTCGCGCCGTTCTCGCCGCTGCTCTTCATGGGTGAGGAGTGGGGTGCACGCACCCCGTTCCAGTACTTCACCGACCACACCGACCCGGTGCTGGCCGCCGCGGTGCGCGAGGGCCGACGGGCCGAGTTCGCCGACCACGGCCTGCCCCCCGCGCCCGGTGCCGAGCCCGTGGACGTCGAGGTGCCCGACCCGCAGGACCCGCACACCTTCGCGGTCAGCCACCTCGACTGGTCGGAGCCGACCGCGGGCTCCCATGCCCGCCTGCTCGACTGGTACCGGACGCTGCTGGCGCTGCGCCGGGTCGTGCCCGACCTGTCCGACGGCGACCGCAGCCGCTGCGAGCTCACCGCTCAGCCGGGTGTCGGGGCCACCGGACCGTTCGAGGGCTGGCTGGTGATGACCCGGGGTCGGGCGCGTCTCGTCGTCAGCCTCGTCCCCGGGCCGACGCGGGTGCCGCTGCCTTCGGCGCCGCCCGGGCTCGCGGTCGTGGCGCAGTTCGGCCCGTCCCGGCTCGAGGTCGGTCCGCGGGGTGCCGAGGTGCTGCTCGAGGGCGCGGGCGTCGCAGTGCTCGTCTGAGCCTGGCTCGGCGCACGGGCGAGGCCCGGCCCCGGATGGCCGGGGTGGGCCGACTCAGTCCTGCCCGGCGGCAGGACGGTCGACCCCGGCGGCGGGGTGCTCGCCCCCGGCCGCGGCCTGCTCGACCAGGACGCGCCCTTCCTCGGCCAGGGCGCCCAGACGCGAGAGCGCGCGGTAGTACTTCTTGCGGTAGCCGCCGCGCAGCATCGCCGGGCTGAACAGCCCGTGCTCCCCCGTCCCGCCGAGCAGCACGGGCACGTCACGGTCGTACAAGCGGTCGACGAGGACGACGAGGCGCAGCGCCACGTCCTGGTCCGGCACCGGCCCCACCGCCATGAGCCCGACCAGCGGCACGTCGTCCAGCAGCGCACCGAACCGGCTCGGGTGCACCTGCGCCAGATGGGCGGTCAGCGCGGCGAAGTCGTCGAGCGTGGCGCCGGGACGCCCCACCACCGCCGCGGCGACATCGGCGTCGGCCAGCGGTGGTTCGTCGGTGCGCACGGCACGGTGCCGGTAGTCCTCACCGTCGATCCGCAGCACCTCGAACCGGTCGGCCAGCGCCTGGATCTCACGCAGGAAGTCCTCCGCGGCGAACCGCCCCTCGCCCAGCGACTCCGGGAGCGTGTTCGACGTGGCCGCCACCGCCACGCCGCGGTCCGCGAGCTCGCGCACGAGCCGGGTGACGATGAGCGTGTCGCCGGGGTCGTCCAGCTCGAACTCGTCGATCGCGACGAGCGAGCGGGCGGCCAGGGCGTCCACGGTCGCGGCGAACCCCAGCGCACCCACGAGATGGGTGAACTCGACGAACGTGCCGTAGGCGGTGCGCTCGACCCCCACGGCGTGCGCGAGCGAGGCCAGCAGGTGGGTCTTGCCCACGCCGAACCCGCCGTCCAGGTAGACGGCGGGCACCGGCTCCCGGCGGGCCCGGCCCCACCGGCGGCGGGCGGGTCGGACGATCTCGTGCGCGACCTCGCGCAGCCGTCCGCGGGCCTGGGCCTGGCTGGGATGGTCCGGCGAGGCCAGGTAGCCGTCGAAGGTGGCGTGCGCGAAGTGCCGGGGCGGCACCAGCTGGGCCAGCAGCCGGTCCGTGGGCACCTGCGGGAACCGGTCGACGAGTCGCGGCACCTGCTCGTCGGGGATCTGCACGGGCCTCAGGATACGAAACCGCGACACCCGCGCGGCGCTCCGCTCTGCGGGCAATACGCTGCAGGGATGACCGACACGATCGTGGTCCTCACCGAGGACTCCCTGGCCGAGGCCGACGTCGCGCACCTGCTCGAGCTGCACCCCGAGGACGACCTCGTCTACCGGGTGCTCGTCCCGGCCGACACCGACCAGCCGCTGCTGGCCACCGTGCTCGACGAGCTCGGCCTCGGGGACCTGCGCGACGCGCTGCGCCGTGCCGCCGGCCACGAGCCGGACCCGAGCCGCGCCCGCGCCACCGCGTCCGACCGGCTCACCCGCACGCTCGGGGCCCTCACCGCCGCCGGCCGCGAGGCCTCCGGCGAGGTGACGCAGGACGACCCGCTGCCCGCGCTGCGCGCGGCCGTCACCGACCCCGACGTGCGTGAGGTCGTCGTCGTGACCTACCCGCACCTCGTCGAGGACACGCTGCACACCGACTGGGCCTCCCGGGCCCGCGAAGAGCTCAAGGTGCCGGTGCTGCACCTGTACTCGGGGACGTCCGAGCTGGGCTGAGCGACCGCGCGACCCGCGGCCGGTGCCTCAGGCGACCGGCCGCGGGTAGTACTGGCGGTACTTGCGCCGGTAGACCTGCGTGATGCCCTCGACCAGCAGCCGCCGCACCGCACCGGCGTCGGCGCGGTACCGCAGCGGGTGCACCAGACGGTGCTCCCGCCGGGCGCGGCGCAGCCGGGTGCGCAGCTGCGGGTCGGTGACGTACCGCAGCAGCAGGTCGAACGGGACCACGCAGTAGAGCACCTCACGCGTGCCGCGCACGACCGGTGTGCTGTGCTTCTCGACCAGGTCGGCGACGACGGCCCGCGCCGGGTTCGCCCCCGAGGCGGTCACGTAGTAGTTGTTGCGCCCGATGCGCGGGTTCATCTCGAAGTACACGTGCCGGCCGGTGCGCGGGTCCAGCTTGTAGTCGAAGTTGGCGAACCCCGTGTAGCCCGCGGCGTCCAGGAACCGGGTCGCCGCGTCCATCGCGTCCTCGTAGGGCTCGGTGAGGATCGCTGCGGGGATGCCGAGCGTGCCGGGGGTGTGCTCCTCAAGCAGCACCCGACCGGTGGCCAGCAGCGTGACGACACCGCGGGTGTCCCGGTAGGCCGTGAGCGAGCGCATCTGGGTCTCGTCGCCGGGGATGCGGTCCTGCACGAGGTAGGTGCCGGTGTACCCGGCGTCCAGCAGCCGGCCCAGCAGGTCGTCCAGCTCGGCCCGGGAGTCGAGGTGGTCCACCTTGTTCTTGCCCGCCATCTGCAGGTAGTGGTGCTCGGCGCTCGACGACGGCTTGGCCACCACGGGGAAGTCGAGGTCGACGACGAGGTCCGCGACCGCGGCCCGACCGCCGGCCGCGCGCAGCGCCGCCAGGTCGACGGGCACCGTGCGCGGCGTCGGGATGTCGAGCCGCGCGCAGATCGCCGCGAAGCCCTCCTTGCTCGACACCTCGTCGAGCACCGGCTGCGTGCAGTACGGCAGCAGGTAGTGCGCCGAGAGCCGCTCGGCGTTCGTCACCACGGCGCGCACGAACCAGTCGGTGTTGGTGAGCAGCACGAGCGTGCGCCCCGGGTGCTGCGCGGCGATCGTCTCGAGCGCGTCGACCAGCACCTGGTCGTCGTCGATCCCCGGCACCACGACGTTGGTGATGAACGACGAGCGCTGCATCGGCCGGGTCGCCACCGCGGAGACGACGACCGCCGGGCAGCCGTAGGCCTCGTGGAAGGCACGCAGGAAGGCGTAGACGCCGATGTCACCGCCGACGGCGACGGGCAGCAGATCGGTGGTGGCGGGGGCGGAAGGCATGCGGGACCGGCTCCGGGGGTCGGGTGGACGGGCGTTGCCAGCGTAGTTGGCACCGCCGGGACCGGGTGCACCGCCGCCCCCGCCCGGGCCGCTCGGTAGGGTGGCCGTCGTGCCTTCTTCCCCGCAGACCGCCTCCATGACCGTCGAGGAGGTGACCGACCGGGCCGCCTGGGACACCCAGGTGCTGGCGCTCGGCGGGCACCCGCTGCAGCTGTGGGGCTGGGGCGAGGTCAAGTCGGCCGGCGCGTGGACGGCGCGCCGCATCCTGGTGCGCGCGGACGGCGCCGTCGTCGGCGCCGCGCAGGTGCTGGTCCGGGCGCTGCCGTGGCCGTTGCGCCGGCTGAGCTACGTGCCGCGCGGACCGGTGCTCGCCGAGGGCGCCGACCGGGACGCCGTCACGGGTGCCGTCGTCGACTGGACCGCCCGCCACGTCGGTGGTGCCGCGATCACGCTCGAGCCGCAGTGGCCCGCCGGCACGACGCTGGCCGTCCCCGGGGCGCGGGCCGCCGCGCAGCGGGTGCTCGTGCCCGACACGCTCGTCCTCGACCTGACCCGCACGCCGGACGAGCTGCAGCAGGCGATGAGCAAGACGACGCGCAAGCAGATCCGCCGCTCGGCACGCACCGACCTGGTCTACCGCGAGGCCACCGACGCCGAGCTGCCCGCCTGCCTCGACGTCTACCACGAGGTCGCCTCCCGGGCCGGGTTCGCGCTGCACCCCGACGAGTACTACCTGCGGGTGCGCGCGGAGCTGGGCGCGGAGCACTCCCCCGTGTTCGCCGCGTTCGACGGCGACCGCCCGGTGGCTCTCCTGTGGTTGGCGGCGTCCGACCGCACCGCGTTCGAGCTGTACGGCGGCGCAAGCCAGGAGGGCCAGGAGCTGCACGCCAACTTCTCGCTCAAGTGGACCGCGATCTGCGCGATGGCCGACCGCGGGCTCACCGAGTACGACATGAACGGCCTGCTCAACGACGGGATCTCGACCTTCAAGCGGTCGTTCGCCGATCACGAGGACCACCTCGTCGGCGCGATCGACATCCCGTTCGGCGCGACCTACCGGCTGTGGACCGTGGCCGCGCCGGCCGGCAAGCGCGTGCTGCGCGCCCTGCGGGGACGGCACTGACCCGTCCCCGCGGCGCGCGGTCTGCGGCCCGGCTCAGGCCTGGCGCTCGGCCCGGTCGCCCGACCAGTCGGTGTGGAACACCCCGTCGCGGTCGGTGCGCCGGTAGGTGTGCGCCCCGAAGAAGTCCCGCTGGGCCTGGATGAGCGCGGCCGGCAGCCGCGGGGCGCGCACCCCGTCGTAGTACGCCAGCGAGGAGGAGAACGCCGGGGTCGGCACACCGTGGGTCACCGCGGCAGCCACCACCCGACGCCACGCCGCCAGCCCGTCGCCGACGACCCGCGCGAAGTACGGGTCGGCGATGAGCAGCGGCAGCTCCGGGTCCTGCGCATAGGCCTGCGTGATCCGGTCGAGGAACTTGGCCCGGATGATGCAGCCGCCGCGCCAGATGCGCGCCATCGCACCGCGGTCGATACCCCAGCCGAACTGCGCCGACCCGGCGGCGATCTGCTCGAAGCCCTGGGAGTAGGCCACCACCTTCGAGGCGTACAGCGCGGCCCGCACATCGGCGACGAACGCCTCGGCGTCCGCCACCGCCCACGGCTCGACGTCGGCCGGCAGCCCCGCACCGGCCGCCCGCTGCGGCACCGACCCCGACAGGCCGCGGGCGAAGGTCGCCTCCGCGATCCCGGTGACCGGGACGCCCAGGTCGAGCGCGGCCTGCACGGTCCAGCGGCCCGTGCCCTTCTGCTCGGCCTGGTCGAGCACCACGTCGACGAACGCCGCACCGGTCACCGGATCGGTGTGCGCGAGCACGTCGGCCGTGATCTCGATGAGGTAGGACTCGAGGTCGCCGGTGTTCCAGTCGGCGAAGATGCCCGCGATCCGCGCGGCGTCGGCGCCCAGCCCCTGGCGCAGCAGGTCGTAGGCCTCGGCGATGAGCTGCATGTCGGCGTACTCGATGCCGTTGTGCACCATCTTGACGAAGTGCCCGGCCGCACCGGGGCCCACGTGCGTGCAGCACGGCACACCGTCGACCTTCGCGGAGATCGCCTCGAGCATCGGACCGAGCGTGCGGTACGACTCGGGGGTGCCACCGGGCATGATCGACGGCCCGTTGAGCGCACCCTCCTCACCGCCGGAGACCCCGGTGCCGACGAAGTGCAGCCCGCGTGCGGACAGCGCCTGCTCGCGCCGTGCGGTGTCCGGGAAGTGCGCGTTGCCGGCGTCCACGACGATGTCGCCCGGCTCCAGCAGCTCGACGAGCTCGTCGATCACCGCATCGGTCGCGGCGCCGGCCTTCACCATGACGACCACCGTGCGCGGACGCTCCAGGGACGCGACGAAGTCGGCCATCGTGCGACCGGGCACGAAGGTGCCCTCGTCGCCGTGCTCGGCCACGAGCGAGGCGGTCTTCTCCCAGCTGCGGTTGTGCAGCGCGACCCGGTACCCGTGGCGGGCCAGGTTGCGGGCCAGGTTGCGCCCCATGACCGCCAGCCCGGTGACACCGATCTGGGCCTTCACGCCGTCCTGCTCGACCATCGGGGTCCTCTCCAGCAACCGGACGCGACCCGGTTCGCCGGCCGCGCATGACGAGCGGCCACTGTAACCCGGCGCGCCGAGGACCTGGTGGGCGGGCCCGTGCGTACGCTGCCGCCGTGAGCCGCCCGGAGGACAACCCCGCGCAGTTCGTCCGCGCGCTCCGCACGTTGCGAGGGGTGCCGGTGCGGCCCGAGGTGGTGCTCGACGAGGTGCCGGGCCCGACCCGGATCGCCCCCTTCTCCGCCGCGCTCAACGCCGAGGTGCGGTCCGCCCGTCGATCCGTGGAGGCGACCGAGCTGGCATCGGGCCGGTTCGTCGTGCTCTACGACCCGGCCGGGCAGGAGGCGTGGGACGGCTGCTTCCGGCTCGTCACGCTCGTGCGGGCCCCGCTGGAACCGGAGGTCGGCACGGACCCGTTGCTGGCCGAGGTGGCCTGGAGCTGGTTCCTCGACTCCCTCGAGCACGCCGGTCTGGACCCGCACGCGGCCGGCGGCACGGTGACCCGGGTGCTCTCGCAGACCTTCGGGTCGTTGGCCGAGCGGGAGGAGCAGACCGAGCTGGAGATCCGGGCCTCCTGGACGGCCCGGGACGAGGACCTCGCCCCGCACCTGGTCGCCTGGACCACGCTGCTGTGCACCGCCGCCGGGCTCCCGCCGCTCCCCGATGGGGTGGTCGCCCTGACCCCGAGGACCTGAGACCCTTCACTCCCGCGGCCACCCGGCCGATGACACTGACGTGACCTTCGAGCCAGTGCAGACACCGGAACGACGCTACGGCGCCGCCCGGGCCGGCCGTCCGCTCCCGAGCGCACGGACGGCCCCCGAGCAGCCCACCCGAGCGCCGTCCTGCGTCACCGTCCAGGACATCGCCGACAGCGAGGGGCGGGCCCTCCTCTTCGCGCTCCGCCGACGCGGGGTACCGCGCGCCGTGGTGCTGGCTCGACGGGCGTCCCGTGACGAGCTGTCCGTGCTGCTGTCGGGCGGGGTGCGCGGCGCGGTCGCCGGTCAGCTCCTGCCCAGCCTCGTGCGCCCCGCGCAGGTGCCGCAGACCCGGCCTCGACCGAGCCTGCCGGAGCTGTCCGCGCGCGAGCTCGGTGTGCTCCGCCTCGTCGCCGAGGGGCGCAGCAACCGGCTCATCGGCGAGGACCTGGGCCTGTCGGCGCTCACGGTGAAGAGCCATCTGGCGCGCATCTCCCGCAAGCTGGGCACGGGCGACCGGGCGGAGCTCGTGGCCATGGTGCTGCGGGCCGGCGTGCTGCAGTAGGGACGTACGCCGCCTCGACCCGCAGTGCGCCGCTCCCCTCACCTCGACGTCCGGTCGTGACCGGTTCGCCCTGGGCCCGGCACGCCTCGCACGCCCCCGGTGGGGCCGGGCCTAGCGTGGGGCCGTGCAGAACGGAACGCCCCCGACGTCGCAGCCCCAGGACGAGGCGGAGGCGGTCCCCCCGGTCGTGCCGCTCCTCGAACCCGCGGACGGCGTGCCCGACGTCGTCGACACCCCCGAACGTCTCGCCCAGGTGGTCGCCGCGTTCGCCGCAGGGACCGGTCCGGTGGCGGTCGACGCGGAGCGGGCGTCGGGCTACCGGTACGGCCAGCGGGCCTACCTGGTGCAGCTGCGGCGCGAGGGTGCCGGCACGGCACTCGTCGACCCGGCGGCGCTGCCCGACCTGTCGGCCCTGGGCGAGGCGCTCGCGGGGGTCGAGTGGGTGCTGCACGCCGCCTCCCAGGACCTGCCGTGCCTGGCCGAGGTGGGGCTGACGCCGTCCCGGGTCTTCGACACCGAGCTGGCCGCGCGGCTGCTCGGCTTCGAGCGCGTGGGGCTGGCCGCGGTGGTGGCGCAGGTGCTCGGCCGCGGCCTGGCCAAGGAGCACTCCGCGGCCGACTGGTCGACCCGCCCGCTGCCGCTCGACTGGCTGCGGTACGCGGCCCTGGACGTGGAGGTCCTCGTCGAGCTGCGCGACCGGCTCGCCGAACAGCTCGAGGTCGCGGGCAAGGCCGACTGGGCGGCCCAGGAGTTCGATGCCGAGCGGACGGCTCCGGCCCGACCACCACGGGTCGACCCGTGGCGTCGGGCCTCGGGGCTGCACACGGTGCGTGACCGGCGCCGGCTCGCGGTGGCCCGCGAGCTGTGGCTCACCCGGGAGCAGAACGCCCAGGAGCGCGACATCTCCCCCGGGCGGGTGCTGCCGGACCGCGCGATCGTCGCCGCCGCCCAGGCCCTGCCCCGCACGGTCGCCCAGCTCGTGGCGCTCCCGGAGTTCTCCGGCCGCGGTCAGAACCGGCGGGCGCCGCTGTGGCAGGCAGCGATCGACCGTGCCCTGGCGCTGCCCGACGACGCGCTGCCGCCGATGCGCGGTCCGCGCACGGACGCCCCGCCGCCGCCGCGCACTTGGGCCGACCGCGACCCCGAGGCGGCCGCGCGCCTGGCCGCGGCCAGGACGGTGGTCACCCGGCTCTCGGAGCAGCGCGACGTCCCGACGGAGAACCTGCTGCAGCCCGATCTGCTGCGCCGGCTGTGCTGGAGCCCCCCTCCGGGGCTCGACACCGCCTCGGTGGGCGACTTCCTGCTGGCCGGGGGCGCCCGCCCGTGGCAGGTGGAGCTGCTGGCGGACGAGCTCGCGCAGGCCCTGGCGGCACCGGCCGACATCGGCTGACCCCGCGGCAGGATTCTGGTACCCGAGGTACTAGAAAAGGACGAAGGTCCCGGTTACTCTTCAGTACGTTGTCACCGGACACCGACGTCCCAGGAGGCCGCATGTCGCCCGCCGCCACCCCGTTGCACGGTCGCACCGTGGTCTTCGTCGACGGGGTCCGCACCCCGTTCGGACGGGCCCGCAAGGACGGCCTGTACGCCCACACCCGCGCCGACGACCTCGCCGTGCGCTGCGTCCGCGAGCTGCTGCGCCGGCACCCGGAGCTCCCCGCCCACCGCGTCGACGAGGTCGCCCTGGCCGCGACCAGCCAGTCCGGCGACCAGGGCCTCACGCTCGGACGCACCGTCGGCCTGCTCGCCGGGCTGCCGACGACCGTCCCCGGGTACGCGATCGACCGGATGTGCGCCGGCGCGATGACCGCCGTCACCACCACCGCCTCCGGGATCGCCGCCGGCGCCCAGGACGTGGTCGTCGCGGGCGGCGTCGAGCACATGGGCCATCACCCGCTCGGCGCCGAGTTCGAGCCCAACCCCCGGTTCGTCGCCGAGCGCCTGGTCGCCCCCGACGCGCTCACCATGGGTGCCACCGCGGAGAACCTGCACGACCGGTTCCCCGCGCTCACCCGGTCCCGGGCCGATGCCTTCGGCGTTGCCTCCCAGCAGCGCTACGCCGCCGCCCTCGCGGCCGGGAAGATCGACCCCGACCTGGTGCCCGTCGCGCTGCGTGACCCCGAGCGCGGCTGGGGCCTGGCGACCGCCGACGAACCCCCGCGTCCCGACACCACGCTCGAGACGATCGCCGACCTGCCCACCCCGTTCCGCGCGGGGGGTCGGGTCACCGCGGCCACGTCGTCCCCGCTCACCGACGGTGCGACGGCCTGCCTGCTGGCCGACGAGGCGACCGCGGTCGAGCTCGGGCTGCCGGTGCGGATGCGGCTGGTCACCTACGCCTACGCCGGGGTCGAGCCCGAGCTCATGGGGCTCGGCCCGGTGCCCTCGACGCACAAGGCGCTGGCCCGTGCCGGGCTCACCATCGACGACATCGGGCTGTTCGAGCTCAACGAGGCCTTCGCGGTCCAGGTGCTGTCCTTCCTCGACGCGTTCGGCATCGACGACGACGACCCCCGCGTCAACCCCTACGGCGGGGCCATCGCCGTCGGGCACCCGCTGGCCTCCTCGGGCGTGCGCCTCATGATCCAGCTCGCGCGCCAGTTCGCCGAGCACCCCGAGGTCCGCTACGGCCTCACGGCGATGTGCGTCGGGCTCGGGCAGGGCGGCACCGTCATCTGGGAGAACCCGCACCACACGGAGGCCGGCAAGTGAGCACCTACACCGAGCTCGTCACGCACGCGTTCGCCCGCGACGTCCAGCTGCCCGACGGCGCCGGGACGATGGTGCTCGTCACCCTGGACAACGGGTTCGACCACACCCGGCCCACGACGTTCGGACCCGCCGGGCTCGCCGAGCTGGAGACCACCCTGCGCGCCGTCGGCGAACGGGTGGCCGCAGGCGGTGTCGCCGCGGTCGCCGTCACCGGCAAGCCGTACGTCTTCGCGGCCGGGGCCGATCTCAAGCAGGTCACCACCGCCGCCGACCGCGACAGCGCCCTCGCCCTCGCCCAGGCCGGGCACCGCGTGTTCAACCTGCTCACGGACCTTCCCGTGCCGACCTTCGCGTTCGTCAACGGGGTCGCCCTGGGCGGCGGGTTCGAGCTCGCGCTGGCAGCCGGGTACCGCACGGCCGCGGCCGACGTGCGCGCCCTGGGCCTGCCCGAGACGAGCCTCGGCCTCGTGCCCGGCTGGGGCGGTGCCTACCGGGTGCCTCGCCTCGTCGGCGTGGTCGCCGCGCTCGACGTCATCCTCACCCGGCCCGCCGCGAACAAGCCGTTCACAGCGGCCCAGGCGGCCCAGATCGGTCTGGTCGACGTCGTGCTCGACCCGGCCGACTTCCTCGAGCAGTCGATCCGGTGGGCCGCTGCTGTGGTGCGGGGCCAGGTCGAGGTCCCCCGCCGTCCGCTCGACGACCAGGCCACCTGGGACGCCGCCACCGCGGCCGCCCGCGCCCGGCTCGAGGAGGTCGTGCACGGGTCGCGACCCGCACCGGCCCGTGCGCTCGACCTCGTCGCAGCCGCCCGCACCGCGAGCCGCGACGAGGCGTTCGCCGCCGAGGACGAGGCGCTCGCCGACCTGATCATGTCCGATGAGATGCGGGCAAGCGTCTATGCGTTCTCCCTGGTCGGGAGCGCGAAGCGACCCGTCGGTGCGCCAGACCGGTCGCTCGCCACCCCGGTCACCCGCGCCGGTGTGGTCGGCGCCGGGCTGATGGCGGCCCAGATCGCGGTGCTCCTCGCCCAGCGGCTCGCCGTCCCCGTCGTGATCCGGGACCTGGACGCCGACCGCGTCGCCGCGGGCCTGGCGGCCGTGCGACGGCAGGTCGAGGCCCAGGTCGAGCGCGGCCGGCTGACCCCGGACGCGGCCCAGCGGCTCCTCGGGCAGGTGACCGGCAGCACCGAGCTGTCCGTGTTCGCCGGGTGCGACCTCGTGGTCGAGGCCGTCACCGAGCTGCTCGACGTCAAGAAGCGGGTGTTCGCCGAGCTGGAACAGGTGGTGTCGCCGAGCGCCGTCCTGGCGACCAACACCTCCGCGCTGTCCGTCACGGCGATGGCGGCGCACCTCTCGCACCCCGAACGCGTCGTGGGACTGCACTTCTTCAACCCTGTGGCCGCGATGCCGCTCGTCGAGGTGGTGCAGGCCGAGGCGACCTCGCCCGAGACGCTCGCGACGGCCTTCGAGGTGGTCGCACGCCTGCGCAAGACCGCCGTCCTCGTGACCGACCACCCCGGGTTCGTCGTCAACCGGCTGCTCGTGCTGCTGCTCGGCGTCGTGGTCGATGCGGTGGACCACGGCACCGACATCGAGGTGGCCGACCGGGCGCTCGACCCGCTCGGCCTGCCCATGCCCCCGTTCGAGCTGCTCGACCTGGTGGGCCCCGCCGTCGGCCTGCACGTGCTGCAGTCGCTGCACGACGAGCTCGGCCCGCGTTTCCCGGTGTCCGCCGGGCTCACCACCGTGGTGGCCGACCGGGTGCCGATCGTGCTGCCGGCCCGTGGCAAGGGCCTGCCGCGCCGGGTCGACCCGGCCGTCGCAGCCGTGTTCGCCGCGCACCGCACGGGCGAGCAGGTCCCGCTGGACGAGGCCGGCGTCCGCGACGCCGTGCTCGCGGCCCTGTCCACCGAGATCGGACGGATGCTCGCCGAGGGCGTGGTGAGCGACCCCCGCCAGATCGACCTGTGCATGATCCTGGGCGCGGGCTGGGGCTTCCACCTCGGCGGCATCTGCCCCTATCTGGACCGCACGGGCTGGTCGACCCGCGTCCTGGGTCACCGGCTGCTGGAACCGGGCGTGGCCGACGTCCCCGAGGTCGCCGCGGTGGGCTGAGCCACCGGACCCGCTGAGCCACCGAGCCGCTCCCTGAGGAGCCGCCGACAGGTTCAGGCGCCCGACGGTCCGAGAGCTCGGGCCGTCGGGCCGGTGCTCAGAAGGTCGTGATGCCCCGGGCCCGGAACTGGCCGCGGACCCGGTCGACGAGCTCGTGGCTCGGCGGGCGGGTGTCCGCCAGCTCGTAGCGCATCCCCAGGTCGGCCCACTTGTCGCGACCCATCTGGTGGAACGGCAGCACCTCGACGCGGGTCACGGTCGGCAGCGCGGCGACGTGGTCGGCGACCGCCTCGACGTTCTCCACGGCGTCGGTGAGGCCCGGGACCAGCACGAACCGCACCCAGATGGGCGTGCCGTGCTCGGTGAGCCGACGGCCGAACTCCAGCGTCGGCGCCAGGTCCCGGCCGGTGACCTTGCGGTAGGTGTCGGGCAGACCCGACTTGATGTCGAGCAGCACGAGGTCGAGGTCGTCGATCATCGCGTCGGTGCACGCCGCACCCAGGAAGCCCGAGGTGTCGAGCGCGGTGGAGATGCCGAGCTCCTTGGCGCCGCGCAGCAGCCGTGCGGTGAAGGCCGGCTGCATGAGCGGCTCGCCGCCGGAGACCGTCACACCGCCGCCGGTGGACCGGAAGACGGCCCGGTAGCGGCGCATCCGCCCGATGAGCTCATCGGCCTCGATCGGGGTGCCGCGACGCATCTGCATCGTGTCAGGGTTGTGGCAGTAGAGGCACTGCAGCGGGCACCCGGACAGGAACACGGTCATCCGGGTACCGGGTCCGTCCACGGCCGTGACGAGCTCCCAGGAGTGCACCGAGCCCAGGTCGCCGGCACGCAGCGCGGCGAACCGCTCCGTCCGCGCCAGCTCGTGCTCGACGAGCCCGGCGGTGCCGTGACCGGCCGTCCTCGTGCTCGACCCGGCGACCATCGGCAGCCCCAGCTCCACGACGGGAGCCCCCTGGGCCGGCACCACCGGAAGATTCATGGGTTGATTCTGTCACCCGGCGCCGCACTCATCCCAGGACTCTCGTCCCTCGGTGCGCCGCACCGGACCTCAGCGCGTCCCGGTCGACCTCCGTGAGCCTCAGCGCACGATGACGAGCAGTCCGTACGCCCCGCCCCGGCAGATCGCGGCGTCCACCAGCCCCACGAGGCGCTCGCCGCGGGCCGCGGTGGTCTCGCCCAGATCGGCGGCGTGCACCGGGTAGGGGCACGCGAGCCCCGCCTGCGCCTCGGGGTACGGCATCTTCGCCACCGAGGCCACCAGCTCGTCCGGGGTGCCCGTCCAGGCGAACAGCGGCGCCTGGGCCGGCCGGCCGTCCGGGGTCGCACCGGTCGCGGTCCCGTCCTGCGCCGCCGGACGCACCAGGCCCTGGGCGTGGATCGCCCCGCGATAGGTCTGGCGGCCGCGCAACGCCGTCATGAACGTCCGCAGCAGCCACACCGCGAGGTCGTCGGCCCGGTCGTCGTCCGTGCCGAAACGCGGCACGACACCCTCGACCTCGACGTCGACCACCAGACCGTCGGTGGAGCGCACCGGCCGCACCCTGGCGTGCCGGATCGCGGCGAGCCCGTCCGCCGCGATCGCCACCCCCGCGACCTCGCACACGAGCGAGCGCAGCACGATCGCATCGGACAGCCCCATCGCGACCCGCTCGTAGCCGTACCGGTCGCGGGTGGCGTGCGCGCAGACCAGCGCGTCGACCGCCACTCCGGCGAGCCAGTCCAGCGTCGCCCGCAGTCGCGGCACCACGTCGTCGAACTCGAGCAGGTCACCGGTGACCGCCGAGGCCACCGGCCCCACCTGCCGCCCGGTCAGCTCGTCCCGCCCACCGTTGATCGCGTAGAGCAACGCCTTGGCGAGGTTGACCCGCACCCCGCCGTAGGTCACCTGCCGGCCCACCCGGACGGCCGTCGAGGCGTTGCCGACGATCGCCGCGTCGTCCCCCCACGAGGCGCGCACCAGGTCGTCCGAGACGTACGTGACCCGCACGCCGTCCAGGCTCGCCCGGGCGCAGCCCCGCCGGAACGGTTCGGGCAGCCGCGCGGACCACAGCACGGCAAGGGCCGGCAGCGGACCGTCCGCCACGTTGCGGAACGCCTGGAGGAACCGCATCGAGGTGTCGGTCACCAGGTGCCGCCCGTCCTCGGCGGTCCCGCCCAGCGTGAGCACCACCGGCCGGCACGCGCGCAGCCGCCCGACCATGCCGAGCACGAGCACGAGGTCGTCGCAGATCTCCTGCGCGCTGGCCGGGGTGAGCGTGCCGCTGACCAGGTCCCGCTGGATGTAGACGTCGAGGAACGCCGCGTTGCGGCCCCAGGCCGTCTCGGCCGTCTGGTGCTCCACCATCCCGGCGAGGTAGGCGAGCAGCATCCACTGCGCGGCCTCCCGTGCCGTCCTGGCCGGCTGGGTGAGGTCCACCCCGGCGAGGTCACCGAGCTCGGCCAGCCGCGTCAGCCCGATGAGCTGCTCGGCGAGGTCGGCCCGCTGCCGCACCACCTGCTCGGTGCTGGCCACCAGGTCCAGGTCGTTGCGCTCGGCCCGCTTCGCCGCGGCCAGTGTCCCCACGCCGTACAGGGCGACCCGACGCACGTCCCCGAGCACCCGCCCGCCCCCGTCGGCCGGCCCGTCGACCAGGTGCGCCGCACGGGCCGCGCGGACCACCTGCGGCGCGATGTCGTCGAACTCCTGCGACAAGGCGCTGTGCGAGCCGAGCGTGCGCCAGACCTGTGCGGGCAGCCCGACGATGAGCTCGGCCACCCAGTCGCCGACCTCACCCGAGGTGCGCTGCACGAGGGCTGCGACCCGGGTGGAGGGCCCTGCGAGGGGCACGTCGCGGCATGACGATGGCGCGACGTTGCGCAGCACGAAGTCGCGCACGTCGATCTGTTCCTGCCACGGGCCGGCGGCGAAGCCGGCCCAGGCGGCGGCGACGGCCGTCCCTGTGAGGTCGATGCTCATCGCAGCTCCAGGTCGGGGTCCGTCTCGACCCTACGGAGCGGGCGGCTCGCACGACCGGGACGTTGGGCCCGCGCGCGGGACCAAAGGCCCGACTGGTCGGCTCAGTCGGTGTCGGCGAGCCCCGCCAGCACCTGGCCTGCGATCTCGTGCGGGCCCAGGTGCAGCTCGGCCACGAGCTGGTCCCGGCTGGCGTGGTCGAGGAACCGTCGGGGCACCCCGAACGACTGCACCCGGGTGCCCGTGCGGGCCCCGACCGCACCGACCAACGTCCCGATCCCGCCCTCGACCAGGCCGTCCTCGATCGTCACCACGTAGTCGCGCTCACCCACCAGCTTGACCAGCGCACTGGGCAGCGGCAGGGCCCAGCACGGGTCGACGACCTCCACCCCGAGACCGTGCGCGGCCAGCAGCTCGCCGACGCCGAGCGCGGTCGCCGCCATCGAGCCGATGCCGACCACGAGCACCCGGGGCTCGTCGGCCCGGCCCTCGTGCCGTGCCAGCACGTCCACCCCGTCGAGCTCGTCGACGGCGGGCAGCTCCGGGCCGAGGGCGCCCTTCGGGTAGCGGACCACGGTCGGGGCGTCGTCGACGTCGACCGCCGTGCGCAGCGCCGCGCGCAACGTCCGCTCGTCGCGCGGGGCGGCCAGCCGCAGACCTGGCACCAGGGACAGCAGCGCGAGGTCCCACATCCCGTTGTGGCTCGCGCCGTCGTCACCGGTGAGCCCGGCACGGTCGAGCACGAAGGTCACCCCGGCCTTGTGCAGCGCCACGTCCATGAGGACCTGGTCGAACGCCCGGTTGAGGAACGTCGCGTAGACCGCGAACACCGGGTGCAGCCCGGCGAACGCCATCCCGGCCGCGGCCGTCGCAGCGTGCTGCTCGGCGATGCCGACGTCGACGACGCGCTCGGGGAACTCGGCCGCGAACCCCGCCAGCCCGACCGGCTGGAGCATGGCCGCGGTGAGCGCGACGACGTCGGGGCGGCGGCGCGCGATCTGCACGATCTCGTCGGCGAACACGGCGGTCCAGCCGAAGCGCGAGGGTGCGAGCGGCAGCCCGGTCTCCGGGTGGATCGGCACCACGGCGTGGAACCGGTCGGCGCTGTCCTGCTCGGCGGGTGAGTAGCCCTTCCCCTTGCGGGTGATGACGTGCACGATCACCGGCCCGCCGTACGCCTTGGCCAGCCGCAGCGCCCGCTCGACCGCGGGCTCGTCGTGCCCGTCGACCGGACCCATGTACTTCAGCCCGAGGTCCTCGAACATGCCCTGCTGCGGCGCGACGACGTCCTTGATGCCCTTCTTCAGCCCGTGCAGCGCGTCGTAGGCGAACCGTCCGGGTGGGCCCGAGCGGCGCAGGGTCGACTTGCCCCACTCGAGCATCGACTCGTACCCGCGGGCGGTGCGCAACGCGTCCAGGTGCCGGGCCAGGCCGCCGATGGTCGGCGCGTACGAGCGCCCGTTGTCGTTGACCACGATGACGATGCCCCGGTCGTCGCCGTCGGCGATGTTGTTGAGGGCCTCCCACGCCATCCCGCCGGTGAGCGCCCCGTCACCGATGACCGCGACGACCGAACGGTCGTCCTGCCCGGTGATCGCGTTCGCTCGGGCGATGCCGTCCGCCCAGGACAGCGCCGTCGAGGCGTGCGAGTTCTCCACCACGTCGTGCTCGGACTCGGCACGAGAGGGGTAGCCGGACAGCCCGCCCCGCTTGCGCAGGCCCGAGAAGTCGGTGCGCCCGGTGAGCAGCTTGTGCACGTACGACTGGTGCCCGGTGTCGAACACGAAGGTGTCGCGCGGTGAGCTGAAGACGCGGTGCAGCGCGATCGTCAGCTCGACGACGCCGAGGTTCGGGCCCAGGTGCCCGCCCGTGCGCGAGACCTGGTCGACCAGGAACGCGCGGATCTCGTCCGCCAGACGTCCCACCTGCCGGCCCGACAGCCGTTGCACGTCCGCCGGCGAACGGATGCCCTCGAGCAGTCCCACGCCCGTCCCTCCTCCACGTACGGCACCCGCGCCGTACGGGTCACGGGACCGAAGCGTCCCGGGTCGTCCCACTCTAGACGGCGCAGGCCGTCCGGTCCGGTCGAACCGGGCAGCACCGCGTCGGCACCGTCCCCGTCAGGAGCTGGTCCCCTGCGGTGGCTGCTGCGCCGCCCGCCGTCGAGCGGCCCGCCGGCGCAGCACCCAGACACCCGCCGCGACCATCGCCACCATGACGAGCACGACGAGCACCGGGACCAGCACGGCGACGACCGACACGCCCAGGCTCACGCCGTCCTCGGCCGCGCTGACGACCGGGCCGCCCAGGCCCCCGGTGGCCACGTTGACCACCGGTCGCGCCGTTGCCTTCACCGAGTGCACGAGTGCGGCGACCACGACACCGGCCAGCACACCGACCCACGGGTGCTCCCCCATCCACGTGGAGTGCTCGAGCTGGGCCGCGGCCTGGCTGGCTGCGAACACGAGCCCGCCCGTCGCCGGTCGCAGCACCGTCTGGACGGCGTCGTTGAGCGAGTCGACCGCGGGGATCTTGTCCAGCAGCACGTCGGAGGCCAGCAGCAGCGCGCCGATGCCGAGCGCCCACCAGCTCGTCATCCACTCGAAGCCGGGAGGCAGCACCACCACCGTCGTGAACCGTGCGAGCAGGGCCATCACCAGGAACGGGATGTAGGCGTTGAGCCCCGCCGCTGCGGACAGGCCGAGACCCGTGAGCGCCACCATGGCGTGAGGGTAGCGGGGGCGTGGGCGCACGCGGGGGCGGGCGGGCGACGAGGTCGTGCGCCGACGGCGGAACCGGTCCCCCGCACCAGGGTGCGTCGAGCAGGTCGCCGGTACGATTGGTGCAATGCGCTTCCTGCCCGGCCACGAGGCCACCACCGACCTCACCTACGGCGACGTCTTCCTCGTCCCGTCGCGTTCGGAGGTCACCTCCCGCTTCGACGTCGACCTGTCGACCACCGACGGCACCGGCACGACGATCCCGGTGGTCGTGGCCAACATGACCGCCGTCGCGGGCCGTCGGATGGCCGAGACGATCGCCCGCCGCGGCGGCATCACCGTGCTGCCCCAGGACGTGCCCGGCGACGTCGTGGCCGAGGTCGTCGCCTCGGTCAAGGGACGGCACACCGTCGTCGAGACGCCGGTGGTCGTCACCGAGCACGACACCGTGCACACGGCGCTCACCCTCATCGGCAAGCGCTCGCACGGTGCGGCCGTCGTGGTCGCCGACGGCCGGCCCGTCGGGGTGGTCACGGACACCGACTGCCAGGGCGTCGACCGGTTCACGCAGGTCGGGCAGGTGATGGCGGCCCAGCCGACCACCCTCGACCTGGCGGTGCTCGAGGACGGCGGCACGCGCGGGCTGGAGGCGGCCTTCGATCGGCTGCACGCCACCCGGCGGCGGTTCGTCCCGGTGGTCCGCGACGGGGCGCTCGTCGGAGTGCTCACCCGCATCGGCGCGCTGCGCTCGTCGATCTACACCCCGGCGCTCGACGATGCCGGTCGGCTGCGGGTCGCGGCGGCCGTCGGGATCAACGGCGACGTCACGGCCAAGGCGGCCGAGCTGCTCGAGGCCGGTGTCGACGTGCTCGTCGTCGACACCGCGCACGGGCACCAGCGCAAGATGCTCGACGCGCTCGCCGCCGTCCGGTCGCTCGACCCGCAGGTGCCTGTCGTCGCCGGCAACGTGGTGACCGCGCAGGGCACGCGTGACCTGCTGTCCGCCGGTGCGGACATCGTCAAGGTCGGGGTGGGTCCCGGCGCCATGTGCACGACGCGCATGATGACGGCGGTCGGTCGCCCGCAGTTCTCCGCGGTGCTCGAGTGCGCGGCCGCCGCACGTGAGCTCGGCGGGCACGTGTGGGCCGACGGCGGGGTGCGTCACCCCCGCGACGTCGCCCTGGCACTGGCCGCCGGTGCCTCGCAGGTGATGATCGGGTCCTGGTTCGCCGGTACCCACGAGTCCCCCGGCGACCTGCACGACGACGGCACCGGCCGGCTCTACAAGGAGTCGTTCGGCATGGCCTCGGCCCGCGCCGTGGCGGCCCGCACCCGAGGCGGCTCGCCGTTCGAACGGGCCCGGAAGGGGCTCTACGAGGAGGGCATCTCCTCCTCGCGGATGTACCTCGACCCGCGCCGGCCCGGCGTGGAGGACCTGCTCGACGCGATCACCTCGGGGGTGCGCTCGGCCGCCACCTACGTGGGCGCGAGCACCCTGGCCGAGCTGCACGAGCGGGCCGTCGTCGGCATCCAGTCGGCGGCCGGTTACGACGAGGGGCGTCCGCTCCCGGAAGGGTGGTGATCGGCGTGCTCCTGGCCACGGCCGACCTCGTGGACCGCTACGGCGACGACCTGCAGTCCTGCGACCTGCAGCTACGTCAGCTCGGCGGACGTCGCGCGTTCGCCGGCCCGGCGGTCACGATCTCCTGCCACCTGGACAACGGCCTGGTCAAGGCCACGCTCAACGAGCCCGGCGCGGGCCGCGTGCTCGTCGTGGACGGCGGCGGGTCGCTGCACACCGCGCTGATGGGCGACATGATCGCCGGCGCCGCGGTCGCGCACGGCTGGGCCGGGGTCGTCATCCACGGCGCCGTGCGCGACAGCGCCGTGCTCGCCACCCTCGACCTCGGGGTCAAGGCGCTGGGCACCAACCCGCGCAAGTCCGCCAAGGACGGCGTCGGGAGCCGCGACGTGGTCGTCGAGTTCGGTGGCGCGCGCTTCACCCCCGGTGCGCTCGTCGTGTCCGACGACGACGGCGTCGTCGTGCTGCCTGCGCAGGTCACGCCGGCCGAGATCGGTCTCGCATGAGCCGCCCCGTCCTCGTCCTCACACACGCCCCCACCGAGGGACCCGGCCTGGTCGCCGCGGCGCTGGACCACCCCTACCGGGTCCGCACGGTGCTCGACGAGCAGCACCCGCGGCTCCCCGCGGTCGACGAGATCGCGGGTCTGGTCGTCATGGGCGGGCCCAGCGACGCCGACGACGACGCGCACCACCCCGGCCTGGCCGCCGAGCGGGCGCTGCTCGCCCAGGCCGTCGCCGCCGATGTGCCGACGCTCGGGGTGTGCCTCGGCGCGCAGCTGCTGGCCCTCGCCCACGGGGCCCGGTTGCTGCGGCGCGCCGGCACCGAGATCGGGTTCGCCCCGATCGAGCTCGTCGGCGACGACCCGGTGCTCGCACCGCTCGGCGCCAGTCCCGAGGTGCTGCACTGGCACGTCGACCAGGTCGAGCTGCCGGACGGCGCGACCCTGCTGGCCAGCAACCCGACGACGCAGGTCCAGGCGTTCCGGATCGGGTCGGCGCTCGGCCTGCAGTTCCACCTCGAGGTCGACGCCCCCATGCTCGACCTGTGGCTGTCGACGCCCGACGACCTCGTCGATGCCGAGCAGCGCGCGCAGATCGCGGCCGACGGGGCCCGGGTGCTCCCCCGGCTGACACCCGCCGCGACCACGGCGCTCGGGCTGTTCGGGGAGCAGGTCCGGGCGCGCGGATGACCGCGTCGCCCGACGCACGGGCCCAGGTCGCCGCCCTCGCCCGGCTCGGCGTCG
>NZ_VWSD01000049.1 GCF_009829685.1 Cellulomonas citrea | reverse complement strand
CGGCTGCCGGCGCACCCGCACCGGAGCCCGGTGCCGCGCTCTTGCGCTTGTGCGCGGCGTGGTACTCGCGGTCCTCCGCCTTGGGCGTGGGGCCACGCCCCTCGAGCGCACGACGGCGGTTGCCGCCGCTGCCCACCGAGGGGGTCTTCTTCGCGCCCGGCTTGCGGGTCGCCCCGCGCCGCTGCGAGTTTCCGGCCATCAGCTGTCCTTCCCGGCAGCCAAGGTCCACCGGGAGCCACCGGCCGAGTCCTCGACCGCGATGCCTGCGGTGATCAGCCGGTCGCGGATCGCGTCGGCCGTGGTGAAGTCCTTCTGGGCGCGTGCCTGGGCCCGTGCCGCCAGCTCGGCGACGACGAGGGAGTCCAGGGCGGACGCCGTGCGGTCGTCGCTCCCGACCGCCCACCGTGCCGGGTCCAGCCCGAGCACGTCGAGCATGGCGCGCAGCACCGTCGCCGTCGCCAGACCTGCGGCGCGGTCCCCCGCCGCGAGCGCGGAGTTGCCGGCGCGCAGCGTCTCGTGCACGACGGCGAGGGCCGCCGGCACGTCGAGGTCGTCGTCCATCGCGGTGACGAACGCCGGCGGCAGCTCGACCTCGTCGATCGGTTCGGCCAGCGCACCGGCCCGTTCGACGAACCCGGCGAGGCGCTCCCAGGCGGCGGCCGCATCGGTGAGCGTCTCGTCGGTCCACTCCAGCATCGAGCGGTACCGCACCGCGACGAGGGCGTACCGCACGACGGCGGCCGGCACGCTCTCGAGCACCGTGGACACGAGCAGCCCGTTGCCCAGCGACTTGCTCATCTTGGTGCCCTGCTGGGTGACCCAGCCGTTGTGCAGCCAGTAGCGGGCGAACCCGTAGCCGGCGGCCTGCGACTGCGCCTGCTCGTTCTCGTGGTGCGGGAACCGCAGGTCGAGCCCGCCGGCGTGGATGTCGAACGAGTCGCCCAGGTAGCGGCGCGCCATCGCGGAGCACTCCAGGTGCCAGCCGGGCCGGCCGCGGCCGTAGGGCGTGGGCCAGGACGCCGTCGCCGGCTCCCCCGGCTTGCTCGACTTCCACAGCGCGAAGTCGTGCGCGTCCCGCTTGCCGGCACCGGCGTCGGGTGCCGGCTCCATGTCGTCCACCCGCTGGTTGGTGAGCGAGCCGTACGAGGGCCAGGAGCGCACGTCGAAGTAGACGTCGCCGTCACCGGCCGCGTAGGCGTGCCCGCGCTCGACCAACGTCTCCATGAGCTCGACCATCGCCGGCACGTGCCCGGTGGCCCGCGGCTCGTAGGCCGGCGGCAGCACCCCGAGCGCGTCGTAGGCCCAGGTGAAGGCGCGTTCGTTCGCCGCGGCGAAGGCCCACCACTCCTGACCGGCCTCGGCCGCCTTGGCCAGGATCTTGTCGTCGACGTCGGTGACGTTGCGGATGAGCGTCACGTCCTGACCGCAGCGGCGCAGCCAGCGCACGAGCACGTCGAACGCGATGGCGGACCGCACATGGCCCACGTGCGGGGGCGCCTGCACCGTCGCACCACACAGGTAGATGCCCACCTGACCGTCGACCAGGGGCACGAACGGGCGGACCGTCCGTGTGACGGTGTCGAACAGGTGCAGGTTCACACCGACGAGGGTACCGGCGTTGCCGTGGCCGCCTCGGTCGCGGGGCGTGCGGCCGCCAGCAGACGACGGCCCGTCTCGTGCAGCGCCTGCGCCAGCGCACCGGTGTCGCCGTCGACGAGCCACACGAGGACGGCCCCGTCGATCTCGCGGACGAGCATCCGGGCCACGTCCTCGACCGGCACCGACCAGGTCAGACCGGCCCGCTCGGCGAGGACCGGCAGGAAGGCCCGGGCGTGCGCCAGCTTCGAGGCCCGCTGCGCGGCGGCGATCCCGGCCAGCTCGGGGTCGCGCAACGAGGCGACCGTGAGCTCGTAGCCGAAGAGCTGGCGCCGCCGGTCGGCCACGACCTCGGCGAGGTAGGTCTCGACCAGCGAGGCGATGAGCTGGGCCGGCTCCCGGTCGCCCCCCACGGCGAGAGCCGTCGCGAGGCCGTCCTCGTGGTCGTGGGCGGCGACCGCGCGCATCATCTCGGCCTTGTCGGTGAAGCAGTAGTGCAGCACCCCGAGCGAGACCTGGGCCTCGGCGGCGACCGCGCGCATGGTGACGTTCTCCAGGCCGTCCCGGGTGGCCACCGCGAGCGCGGCCTGGACGATCTGACGACGACGCTCGTCGATCGGCAGCCGGGTCATCTGGTCCTCCACGTGCTCGTCCGGTCGTCGACCGGCGAGCCAGCATCACACCACGGGCGCCCTGTCAGCGCATGTCGGAGGGCTCGCGAGGGGCGACGAGGGCGGTCGCGATCGCGGCCACCCCTTCACCCCGACCGGTGAGGCCCAGACCGTCGGTGGTCGTGGCCGAGACGCTCACCGGTGCCCCGGCCGCAGCCGACAGGGCCTGCTCGGCCTCGTCGCGGCGCGGGCCGAGCCGCGGGGCGTTGCCGATCACCTGGACGACGACGTTGCCGATGACGTACCCGGCTGCCACGACGCGACGCGCGGCCTCGGCCAGCAGCGTGGCGCCGGCGGCCCCTGCCCAGGCGGGGTCGGCCGTGCCGAAGTTCGACCCGAGGTCGCCCAGACCGGCGGCCGAGAGCAGCGCATCGGCGGCGGCGTGCGCGGCGACGTCGGCATCGGAGTGCCCGGCGAGCGGGCGCTGACCGGGCCAGCTGAGGCCCGCGAGGTGCAGGCAGGCGTCCGGTGCGGGGTCCGGGTCGTAGGCGTGCACGTCGACGCCGATGCCGGTGCGCGGCAGCCCGGTCACGAGGCACCCGCGAGCAGCTGGGCCAGGACGAGGTCCTCGGCCGTGGTGATCTTGGCGGCGCGACGGTCCCCCGGCACGACCCAGACCTCGACACCGAGCTCCTCGACCAGGCCGGCGTCGTCGGAGGCCGCCGCGCCCTCGTCACCGGCACGCGCGTCACCGGCCGCATGCGCGCGGTCCAGCAGCGCCCGTTCGAAGCCCTGCGGCGTCTGCACGCTCACCAGCTCGGCCCGGGGCACGGTGCCGACCACCTGCCGCGCCCCGTCGGACGTGGGCTCGGCGACGCGTTTGACGGTGTCCACCACCGGCAGCCCGGGCACCACGGCGGGCCGCCCGTCCCGCACGGCGGTCACGACGCGGGCGACGAGGCTCGCGGGCGCGAAGGCGCGGGCGGCGTCGTGCACGAGCACCACGTCGACCTCGGGCCCCACGGCGGCCAGCCCGGCCGCGACCGAGGCCTGCCGGGTGCTCCCGCCCTCGACGACCCACAGGTCGACGTCGGGTCCACCGAGCCCGGCGAGCAGCGACCCGGCGCGCTGCACCAGGCCCTCGGGCACGGTGACGACGAGCTGGACGACCCGTTCGCCGGCGTCCGTCGCGGCCTCGACGAGGGCGCGCGCCGCATGCACCAGCAGCGGCGCGCCCTCGACCTGGACGAACGCCTTCGGCTCGTCCCGGCCCAGCCGGGTGCCGCTACCGGCGGCGGTGAGGATGGCGGCGACGGTCACCGCGGATCAGGAGGCGAGGACCTCGTCGAGGATGGCCTCGGCCTTGTCCTCCTGCGTGTGCTCGGCCAGGGCCAGCTCGGAGACGAGGATCTGGCGCGCCTTGGCGAGCATGCGCTTCTCGCCGGCGGACAGCCCACGGTCGGCGTCCCGGCGGGACAGGTCGCGGACGACCTCGGCCACCTTGATGACGTCACCGGAGGCGAGCTTCTCGAGGTTGGCCTTGTAGCGGCGCGACCAGTTGGTCGGCTCCTCGGTGTAGGGCGCACGCAGCACCTCGAACACCCGGCCCAGACCCTCCTGGTCGACCACGTCGCGAACCCCGACCAGGTCGAGGTTCTCGGCAGGGACCTGGATGGTCAGATCACCCTGGGTGACCCGCAGCGTGAGGATGACCTTCTCTTCACCCCGGATGGTCCTGGTGGCGATCTCCTCGATCAGCGCTGCTCCGTGGTGCGGGTAGACGACGGTCTCCCCAACGGTGAAAGTCATCTGAAGATGTCCCCTTCTCGCGGACACCCAGGATAACACGCGTCGGGCGCAGCGGCCCAGGGACGACGACCATCTGCCCAGGTCAAGGGCCTGATCCAGATCCCCGAGGAAGGCCTGGGGCGATGCGGCGAGCGCGCTGGGCAGGAACGCGGCACCCCGCTATCCTCGCGAGAGAGGTGGGACCTTGGTCCTGCCGCCGTCGACCGACACCTGGAGCCCGTCGTGACCCGTCGTCCCCCCGCCCTCCCGCTGCGCCTGGTCGGCGCCGGTCTGGCCGGTCTCGTGGCCCTCACCGTGTCAGGCTGCTCGGCCGTCAACCAGGTCACCACCAACACCCCGTACGCACTGTCCGACGGGGTGCGGACCACGCTCGGGCCCGTCGTCGCCGACAACCTCCTCGTCGTGAGCGCGGGCAAGGGAGAGCCCGGGGTCGTCTCGGGGGCGCTCACCAACAACGGCACCGATCCCGTCCAGGTCACGCTCACGGCCGCGGGCGAGAAGACGGGCAGCACGCTCCGGGTCGACGCCGGCGGCACCGTCTACCTGGGGACCGGGACCGACCTCGGCGAGACCGTTCCGGTGGCCTCGGTCGACGCAGCACCCGGCCAGGTGGTCGCCCTCACCCTCGCGGCGCCGTCGGCCGGCACGACCACCGTCCAGGTGCCCGTGCTCGACGGCACGCTGCCGCAGTACGCCTCGCTCGTGCCGACCCCGACGCCGACCCCCACCCGCTGAGGACCCCCACCCGCGGAGCAGGACGGCCGCCCGCGCCGGACGGCGCAGGCGGCCTCGATGCGGTCGGACCGGCCCGATCAGCCGAAGCGGCCGGAGATGTAGTCCTCGGTCGCCTGCTCGCGCGGGGACGAGAAGATCGTCGCGGTCTCATCGATCTCGATGAGCCGCCCCGGCTTGCCGGTCGCCTCCAGGTTGAAGAAGCCGGTGCGGTCGGACACCCGCGCCGCCTGCTGCATGTTGTGGGTCACGATGACGATCGTGTACTCCGACTTCAGCTCGGCGATGAGGTCCTCGACCGCCAGCGTGGAGATCGGGTCGAGGGCCGAGCACGGCTCGTCCATGAGCAGCACCTGCGGCCGGACCGCGATGGCCCGCGCGATGCACAGCCGCTGCTGCTGACCGCCCGACAGGCCCGAGCCCGGCCGGTCCAGCCGGTCCTTGACCTCGTTCCACAGGTTCGCGCCCCGCAACGAGGCCTCGACCAGCTCGTTCGCATCGGACTTGTTGATCCGCTTGTTGTTGAGCCGCACCCCCGCCAGCACGTTCTCCGCGATCGACATCGTCGGGAACGGGTTGGGGCGCTGGAACACCATGCCCACCTGGCGACGCACGGCCACCGGGTCCACCCCCGCGCCGTACAGGTCGACCCCGTCGATCTCGACGGTGCCCTGCACGCGGGCGCCGGGGATGACCTCGTGCATCCGGTTGAGGGTGCGCAGGAAGGTCGACTTGCCGCAGCCCGACGGGCCGATGAGCGCGGTCACGCTGCGCGGCGCGATCGACATGTTCACGCCGGCGACCGCCAGGAAGGACCCGTAGTAGATGTTGAGGTCCTTGGCGTCGATCCGCTGGGACATGGCTGGTGCTCCTTGGTGCAGCTGAGGTCAGGACCGGGTCTTGGGGGAGAACAGGCGGCTCACGCCGCGGGCCACGAGGTTGAGCAGCATCACCAGGAGGATGAGCGTCAACGCGGCGGTCCAGGCGCGGTCGTAGTTGATGGTCGGGATGCAGCTGGCGTCGCCCGGGGTGCAGGCCACCAGACCGCTGCCGTACTGGTTGTAGACGAACACCGGCAACGTCATCATGTTGCCGCTGAAGACGTTGTTGTTGATCGAGTTGGACGCACCCACCGTGATGATGAGCGGCGCGGTCTCCCCGATCACGCGGGCGATGGCGATCATCACGCCCGTGGTCAGCCCCGCCACCGCGGTGCGCAGCACCACCCGGACGATCGTGAGCCACTTGGGCACCCCGAGCGCGAGCGAGGCCTCCCGCAGCTCGTTCGGCACCAGCCGCAGCATCTCCTCCGACGACCGGATCACCACAGGGACCATGAGCACGGCGAGCGCGACCGCACCCACGATGCCGCTGCGCGAGTCCGGGCCGACCAGCAGGTAGAAGAGGGAGAACGCGAACAGACCCGCGACGATCGAGGGGATGCCGGTCATCACGTCGACGAAGAACGTGACGGCCCGCGCCAGGGCCCCTGTGCCGTACTCCACGAGGTAGATCGCGACGAGCAACCCGATCGGCACCGAGATGAGCGTCGCCCAACCGGTGATGAGCACCGTGCCGAGGATCGCGTGGTAGGCGCCCCCGGCGTCCATGCCGCCGAAGACGTTGCGCATCGAGTGCAGCAGGAAGTACCCGTCGAACCGGCCCAGGCCGCGCACCAGCACGGACCAGATGAGCGAGACCAGCGGGAGGATCGCCAGCGCGAACGCCAGGTAGACCAGCACCCGCATGACGACGTCCTTGCGCTTCCGGGCCGGGTCGACCTGGGTGAGCGCGCGTCGCAGCGCCTCGGTGCTGTCGGGGACCTGCTCGAGCGTCGCCATCTCAGTTCGCTCCCGAGAAGTCCTTGCGCCGCGCGACGATCGCGCGGGCCGCCATGTTGACGACGAGGGTGATGACGAACAGCGCCAGGCCCGTCGCGATGAGGGCGGAGACACCCATCGCGTTCGCGTCGGCGAACTTGGCGGCGATGTTCGCCGCGATCGTCTGCTGCTGGCTCGCCACCAGGAGCTTGAAGGAGTAGAGCATCCCGGGCGACAGCACCATGAGGACGGCCATCGTCTCGCCGAGCGCGCGGCCCAGGCCCAGCATCGCCGCCGAGACGATGCCGGAACGGGCGAACGGCAGCACGGCCATCCGGACCAGCTCCCAGCGCGTCGCACCGAGGGCCAGGGCGGCCTCCTCGTGAAGTCGCGGGGTCTGCAGGAACACCTCCCGGCTCACCGCGGTGATGATCGGCAGGATCATCACGGCGAGCACGAGGGCCGCGGTGAGCAGCACACGCGGTGGGTTGGACGCGTTGCCGTTGGAGTCACCGGCGAACAGCGGGATCCAGCCCAGCCAGCGGACCAGGAAGTCCCACACCGGCTGCAGCACCGGTGCGAGCACCATGACGCCCCACAGGCCGTAGACCACCGAGGGGATCGCCGCGAGCAGGTCCACGAGGTAGCCCAGCCCGTTCGCCAGCCGGCGCGGTGCGTAGTGCGAGATGAACAGCGCGATGCCGATCGCGACCGGGACCGCCATCGCGAGGGCGGCGATGGCCGCCAGGACCGTGCCGAAGACCAGCGGCCCGATGACCGTCCACAACGACTGCCCCGCGCCGATCCAGCCGACGTCCTGGGAGATCGCGTCGCCCGCCTTGAGCGCCGGCAGCGCCCGGACCACCAGGAACGCCGCCACCGCGGCCAGGACCAGCAGGATCAGCACGCCCGAGGCGATCGACAGGTAGCGGAAGCCGCGGTCCATGCCACGGTCCTTGGCGCGGGAGGCGCCCGGGGGCGTCGGCTCCGCGGCCGGGTGCGGGGTGCTGGTGAGCGTGGGCGAGGCCACCGGTCTCTCCTGTCGGTGCGCGGGGGTGGGGCGGACGAGGTGCGTCGGGCGCCGGGTCGCAGCTGCGACCCGGCGCCCGACGTCAGGTCAGCCCTTGGCCTTGATCGTCGCGATCGCCGACAGGACGTCCTTGCGCAGCGTGTCCGAGATCGGGGCCGACCCGGCAGCCTTGGCCGCCTGGTCCTGGCCGGCCGAGCTCACGACGTAGCTCGCGTAGCCCTTGACCAGGTCCGCCTGGGCGGCCGTGGCGTAGGTGTCGCAGACCCCGAGGTAGGAGACCAGGATCGCCGGGTAGGCACCGGCCGCGGTCGTCGTGCGGTCGATCTTGATGGCCACGTCGTTGTCGGCGCGCCCGTCGGTGTCACGCTTCGAGGCGTCGACCGCAGCAGCGGCAGCGGCGGCCGTCGGGGCGACGAACGCCGACCCGACCTTGACCGAGACCTTGCCGAGCGAGCCCACGGCCGAGGCGTCGGCGTAGCCGATGGTGCCGGTACCGGCCTGGATGCCCTGGACCACCGCGGAGGTGCCGTTCTGGCCCTGGAAGGTGTCCTTGGTCACCGGGAAGGTGTTCGTCACGTCGTAGTTCCAGACCGACGGGGCGGCCTTCTTCAGGTAGTCCGTGAAGTTCTTCGTGGTGCCCGAGTCGTCCGAGCGGTAGACCACCGTGATCGGGCCGGAGAGCGTGGCCTTCGGGTTGTCGGCGGTGATCGCCGGGTCGTTCCACGTGGTGACCGCGCCGGAGAAGATCTTGGCGACCGTGTCCGCGCTCAGGTTGAGCTCGGTGACACCCGGGACGTTGAAGGCGATCGCGATCGGGGAGATGTAGACCGGCAGGTCGATGGCCTTGCCACCCTGGCAGGCGGTCCCCGAGGTGGCGATCTCCTTGGTCGGGTCGAGCGCCGCGTCGGTGCCGGCGAAGGCGAGCGAGCCGTCGAGCAGGCCCTTGCGGCCCGCCCCGGAGTCGCTCTTCGTGTAGTTGATGGTGGCGTCCGGGTTGGTCGTCTGGAACCCGGCGATCCAGGCCTGCTGCGCCTTGTCCTGGGCGCTCGATCCACCGCCGTTGAGGGTGCCGGAGAGCGCGGGGGCGGCCGAGCCGCTGGAGCTTGCCGCGCTGGACCCGCCGGTCGCGTTGTCGGAGCCGCAGGCTGCCAGGCTCAGGGCCACGAGACCCGCAAGGGCCGCCGCGGTCATGGTTGCGTGCGTGCGCTTCACTGTCGTCCGTCCTGTCGTTCAACGGACGCACACGGCTCGGTGCGTCCGACACCGACGGTAGGAAGGGCAGATGACTGGCCCCCCGGCAGCGGATGAACGCAGAGTGAACGCTGGACGACGACTGCGGGCCGCCGGCGCGGGGGTCAGTCCTCGGGGTCGGCCAGCTTGTAGCCGAGCCCGCGCACCGTGGTGAGCAGCCGCGGGTTCGCCGGGTCCTGCTCGACCTTGGCGCGCAGCCGCTTGACGTGCACGTCGAGCGTCTTGGTGTCACCCACGTAGTCCGAGCCCCAGACCCGGTCGATGAGCTGGGCGCGGGTGAGCACCCGGCCGGAGTTCTCCAGCAGCAGCTCCAGCAGCTCGAACTCCTTGAGCGGCAACGAGACCAGCTGGCCGCGCACCCGCACCGTGTGCCGCTCGACGTCCATCTCGATCGGGCCGAGCGCGAGCACCGCCTCGTCACCGTCCTCCGACGTCCGCTCGGACCCCGAGCGGCGGCGCAGCACGGCCCTGATCCGGGCCAGCAGCTCACGGGAGGAGTACGGCTTGGTCACGTAGTCGTCGGCGCCGAGCTCGAGCCCGACGACCTTGTCGATCTCCGTGTCCTTGGCCGTGAGCATGATGACCGGGACGTCGCTCGTGGCCCGGAGCCGACGGCACACCTCGGTCCCGGACAGCCCGGGCAGCATGAGGTCGAGCAGCACGATGTCCGCACCACCGGCGGCGAACCGGTCGAGCGCCTCCGGTCCGGTCGCCGCCTCGACCACGTCGAAGCCCTCCCGCTCCAGCAGATAGCTCAACGGGTCGCGGTAGGACTCCTCGTCCTCCACCAGCAGGACGCGTGTCACGCCTGGCTCCTCAGGGGCTCGTCGACCGCATCACGCGGTCGGGGGTGCGGGACGGCCGAGGGCGGACCCTCGGCGCGGGGCAGGCGCAGCGTGAACGTCGAGCCGCGCCCCGGCTGGGACCACACGGTGACGTCGCCACCGTGGTCGTTCGCCACGTGCTTGACGATGGACAGCCCCAGGCCGGTGCCGCCGGTGTCCCGCGAGCGCGCCGGGTCGACGCGGTAGAACCGCTCGAACACGCGCTCCTGGACCGACGGCTCGATGCCGATGCCCTCGTCGACCACGCTGATCTCGACGACGTCGCCCGACTGGGTCACGCCGACGCTCACCGCCGTGTGCTCCGGGGAGTACGCGACGGCGTTGTCGAGCAGGTTGCGCACGGCCGTGACCAGCAGGTTGCGGTCGCCGGAGACGGTGAGGCCCCCGGTGCCGCCCACCCGCAGCCGGATGTGCTTGGCATCGGCGGCCGTGCGTGCGCTGTCGGCCGCCTCGGCCACCACCTGGTCGACGTCGACCAGCGTGATCTCGTCGAGGGCGCCGGCCACCTGCAGCCGGGACAGCTCGATGATCTCCTGCACCAGCCGGGACAGCCGCGAGGCCTCGGTCTGCATGCGCGCGGCGAACCGGCGCACCGCCTCGGGGTCGTCGGCCGCCCCCTCGACGGTCTCGGCGAGCAGCGCCAGGGCGCCGACCGGGGTCTTGAGCTCGTGCGAGACGTTGACGACGAAGTCGCGACGGATCGCCTCCAGCCGACGCGCCTGGGTGAGGTCGTCGGCCAGGACGAGCACGAGCTGGCTGGTGACCGCGGCGACCCGCACGCTCACCCGCAGCGCCGCCGAGCTCATCGGCCCGCGCGGCAGGTCGAGCTCGGCGTCCTGGATCACACCGTCGCGGCGCACCTGCGCCACCAGGTCGCGCAGCGCCGGATGGGTGAGCGCCCCGTCACGGACCAGGCCCAGCGCGTGCGAGGCCGCCGTGGCCCGGACGACGCGTCCGTCGCCGTCGACCACGACCGCCGCCGAGCGCAGCACCGACAGCACACGGGCCACGCCCTCGTCGACGTCGGGCACGGGTTGCGGCGGAACCCGCCGGCTGCTGTGCTCGCTCCACCGGAAGGCAAGAGCCGAGACGAGCCCGACGAGCAGGCCGAGGGCCCCTGCGACCAGGGGTGCGATCTCGGGCGACTGTCCCACGGTGCCCACAGTAGGCGGCCCCCGACGGCCCGGCAGAGCACGCACCCCACCGTCGTGGGAGGAGTTCATCTGACCGCCGCGAGGAGTTCACCTGCTCGCCGCACCGCGGCCCGGTGACCGTCCGGGCCGCCGACGCGGTGCGCCGCCGTGCGCCGGGCGCCTGTGGCCGCGCAGTGTTCACCTGAGCGGGGCCGCCCGTTCACCTGGAGATGACAGGCTGTCCCGGCACCGAGGAGGGGTACATACATGCGCGACATCTTCGAAGCCGAGCTGCATCAGCTCGGCGACGACCTGGTGGCCATGGCCGGCCGCGTGAAGCGGGCCATCGAGACAGCCGGCGACGCGCTGCTCGGTGGGGACCTGGCCCTGGCCGAGTCGGTCATCGCCGACGACCTGGCCATCGACGACCTGAACCGTGAGCTCGACGAACGATGCATCCGGCTGCTCGCCCAGCAGCAGCCCGTCGCGACCGACCTGCGGGTCATCGTCTCGGCGCTGCGGATCGCGTCCTCGCTCGAGCGGATGGGCGACCTCGCCCGGCACGTGGCCCAGGTGGCCCGGGGTCGCTACCCCGAGACGGCCGTCCCGGCGCCGATCCGGGACACGTTCGCCGCGATGGACGCGGCAGCCGTCCGGGTCGCCGACCAGGTCGTGGCGCTGCTGTCCACGCGCGACCTCGCGGTGGCCGAGGCGATCGAGCGGGACGACGACCTGCTCGACGAGCTGCACGGCTCGACCTTCGCCAGCCAGCTCGGCGGCGAGTGGCACGGCAGCCCGCAGGAGACGGTCGACGTCACCCTGCTGGCCCGTTACTACGAGCGTTTCGGCGACCACGCCGTGAGCGTCGCGCGCAGGATCGTGTACCTGGTCACAGGGGTGGCCCAGGACGACTCGACCGAGCGCACGCCGGCCTGACCAGCCGGCCCGACGCCGCCGCACCTGGGGGGGTGCGGCGGCGTCGTCGTTCCCGGGGTCCGTGCCTGGGTCAGCGCGGTCCGTCAGGGCCGCCGTACGCGTCGTGCGCCCGCTCGACGGCGGCCTGCGCCGCGGCCGGGTCGAGGTAGCGTCCCTCGCCCAGCCGCAGCTGCGCGTCCGGCGCGAACACGAGCGGGGCGGCCGTCGGGACCTCGAGCTGGGCGATCTCGTCGTCGTCGATGCCGACGAGCACCTTGAGCAGGGCCCGGATCGAGTTGCCGTGCGCCACGACGAGCACGGTGCGCCCGGCACGCAGGTCCGGCTCGATCGCCTGGTGCCAGTACGGCATGGCGCGGACCGGCACGTCCGCCAGGCACTCGGCGTGCGGCACCGGCTCGCCGGCGTAGCGCGGGTCGCCGTCCTGGGCGTACGGCGAGGACGGGTCGAGCGCGGGCGGGCGGACACCGTACGAGCGGCGCCAGGTGGCGAACCGCTCCTCACCGAACTCGGCGCGGATCTGCTCCTTGTTCTTGCCCTGCAGCGCGCCGTAGTGCCGCTCGTTGAGCCGCCAGCTCGTGTGCAGCGGCACCCAGAGCCGGTCGGCGGCGTCGAGCGTGAGCAGGGTCGTGCTGATCGCGCGGCGCAGCACCGAGGTGTGCGCGACGTCGGGCAGCACGCCCCCGTCCCGCAGCAGGTGCCCGGCGGTGCTCGCCTCGGCCCGGCCGCGCGGCGACAGCGGCACGTCGAGCCACCCGGTGAACACCCCGCGGGCGTTGCCGGCGCTCTCACCGTGGCGCAGCAGGACGAGCGTGCCCGGCATGCGACCCCTTCCTGCACGGACGAAGGGCCGGTCGACGCAGGTGACCTGCGACGACCGGCCCTCCGGTGTCCGGCTGCGGCCGGTCAGCGGCCCTGGTTGGCCACGGCCTTGATCGAGGCGGCCGCGGCGTCGGGGTCGAGGTAGGTCCCGCCCTTGACGGTCGGCTTGAGGTCGGCGTCCAGCTCGTAGACCAGCGGGATGCCGGTCGGGATGTTGATGCCGGCGATGGTCTTGTCGTCCACGTCGTCCAGGTACTTGACGATCGCGCGCAGCGAGTTGCCGTGCGCCGCGACCAGCACCGTCTTGCCCGCGGTCAGGTCGGGGACGAGGTCGGAGTGCCAGTACGGCAGGGCACGGTCGAGCACCTGCTTGAGGGCCTCGGCGCGCGGGATCGGCTCACCGGCGTAGCGCGGGTCGGCGTCCTGGGAGAACTCCGAACCCAGCTCGATGTCCGGCGGCGGGACGTCGTAGGAGCGGCGCCAGAGCATGAACTGCTCCTCGCCGTACTCGGCCAGCGTCTGCTTCTTGTCCTTGCCCTGCAGGGCTCCGTAGTGGCGCTCGTTGAGGCGCCAGCTGCGCTTGACCGGGATCCACAGCCGGTCGGCGGCGTCGAGGGCCAGGTGGCCCGTCCAGATCGCGCGACGCAGCAGGGAGGTGTGGATGACGTCCGGGGCGATCCCGGCGGCCGTGAGCAGCTCGCCGCCGCGCTTGGCCTCGGCGATGCCCTTGTCCGACAGCGGGACGTCCACCCAGCCGGTGAACAGGTTCTTCGCGTTCCACTCGCTCTCGCCGTGACGGAGCAGCACCAGGGTGTAGGTCATGGGTTCATCCTGCCTGGTGTCCGCTGCGGCTGCCAGGACGTCCGGCCCGCGGGCGGGACCACACCCTGTGATGCGGTGGCGGCTCCGGGGCGGGCCGGCGGACCCGCCCCGCCCCGGAGCGCGCAGGAGCTACTTGGTGGCGTCCGAGCTGAAGTGGAACGACGCGGCCGCCGGCTTCTCGCGGTGCGGCCAGCGCTGCGTGATGACCTTGCCGCGGGTGTAGAACTTCACGCCCTCGGGGCCGTAGATGTGGCTCTCGCCGAACAGCGAGTCCTTCCATCCCCCGAAGGAGTGCCAGGCGACCGGCACCGGGATCGGGACGTTGACGCCGACCATGCCGACCTTGACCCGGCGGCGGAACTCGCGGGCCGACTCGCCCGAGGACGTGAAGATCGCGGTGCCGTTGCCGTACGGGTTGGCGTTGATGACGTCGATCGCCTCGTCCAGCCCGCTCACCCGGACGATGTCGATGACCGGGCCGAACACCTCGGTGCGGTAGACGTCCTGGTCGGTGGTCACGTGGTCGACCACGGTGGGGCCGACGAAGAAGCCGCCCTCGTAGCCCGGCACGGTGTACCCGCGCCCGTCGACGACGAGCGTGGCGCCCTGCTCCGCGGCCGAGGTGATGAGGCCCTCGATGCGCTCCTTGGCCGCCGCGGTGATGACGGGGCCCATGTCGGCGCCGGGCTGGTCGCCCGCGGTGACCGTGACGGCCCGGGCCGCGTCGGCGAGCTTGGCGACGAGCGCGTCGGCGATCGAGTCCTCGACCACCGCGACGGACAGCGCCATGCAGCGCTCCCCCGCGGCCCCGAAGGCGGCGGCCGTGAGCTGGGAGACCGCATCGTCCAGATCGGCGTCCGCGAGCACGACGCCGTGGTTCTTGGCCCCGCCGAGCGCCTGGACCCGCTTGCCCTGGGCGCTCGCGGTGGTGTGGATGTACCTGGCGATGGGCGTGGACCCGACGAAGGAGACCGCCGCGACGTCGTCGTGGTGCAGCAGCGCGTCGACCACCGTCTTGTCGCCCTGCACGACGTTGAACACCCCGTCCGGCAGCCCGGCCTGCTGCCACAGCCGGGCGAGGAACAGCGCCGCCGAGGGGTCCCGCTCGCTGGGCTTGAGCACGAAGGCGTTGCCGGTGGCGATCGCGACCGGGCTCATCCACAGCGGCACCATGGTGGGGAAGTTGAACGGCGTGATGCCGGCGACGACGCCGATCGGCTCGCGCACCGAGTAGACGTCCAGCCCGGTGGCGGCCTGGTCGGAGTACTCGCCCTTGAGCAGGCTGGCCAGCCCGCAGGCGAACTCGACGACCTCCAGACCGCGGCCGATCTCGCCCTTGGCGTCCGAGATCACCTTGCCGTGCTCGCGCGAGACCAGGGCGGCGAGCCCGTCGGTGTGCTCGACCAGCTGCTGGCGGAACGCGAACAGCACGGCGGTGCGTCTGGCGAGCGAGACCTGCGACCACTCCTCGTACGCGGCCAGGCCCGAGGCGACCGCGGCGTCGACGTCGCCGGTCGAGCCGAGCGCGACCTGGGCGATCACCTCACCGGTGGCCGGGTTGAAGACGTCCTGGGTCCCGACGCCGGTCGAGCCGACCGGCGCGCCGTCGATCCAGTGGGTGATCAGGGTCATGGGGTCGCACTCCTTCGGGGCCGGGTCCGGGCGTCCCGACCCTGCCCCCACGGCCTCGACGGTGTCAAGGTTTGTCCTGACATACGGTCATGCGGACAACAGCCGATAGGCTGGCCGCCGGACACGAGGAGGCCGCATGGGCGAACCGCTGCGCATCGACCTGGACCGCACCAGCCCGGTGCCGCTCTACCACCAGGTCGCCGGTGCGATCGAGGCCGCCATCGCCGACGGCACGCTCGCCCCCGGCCAGCTGCTGGAGAACGAGATCGCGCTCGCCGCCCGGCTCGGCATCTCCCGCCCCACCGCGCGGCAGGCGCTGCGCGCCCTCGTCGACCAGGGCCGCCTCGTCCGCCGGCGCGGCGTCGGCACCCAGGTGGCACCCGCGCGGTTCCGCCGCCCGGTCGAGCTCACCTCGCTGGCCGACGACCTGGCCCGGCACGGTCGCGCCCCCGGCACCCAGGTGCTCGAGCACACCCTCGTCCCGGCCGGCGCGCTGGTCGCGGCCGCGATGGAGGTCGAGGAGGGCACGCCCGTCGTGCTGCTGCGCCGGTTGCGCTCCGCCGACGACGAGCCGCTCGCGGTGATGACCAACTACCTGCCGGTCGAGATCGCCCCCGACGCCGACGAGCTGGCCGCCACCGGGCTGTACGACGCCCTGCGCCGCCGCGGCCGCCGTCCCCGCACCGCACGCCAGCAGATCGGCGCCCGGCTCGCCACGTCCGCCGAGGCCAGGATGCTCGGCGAACCACCGCGCAGCGCGGTGCTCACGATGGCCCGCACGGCATGGGACGAGGACGGTGCCGTCATCGAGTACGGCACCCACGTGTACCGGGCGTCGCGCTACCAGTTCGACACGACGCTCTTCACCGGCTGAACCGGGCGGACGTCACACCGTGCCGAGCGGTACCACCGGACGCCGGGGAGTGCTGGAACGCCAGTCCTCCCACCACTCCACCTGCGCTGTGACCTCGGGCCGGTAGGCGCGGACCTGCTCGACGGCCGGGGCCGGCGCCACCGGTGCCCCCGGCCGACCACCACCCCGGGTGCCGAACAGCCGCTCGCTGCTCAGGTCCTCGTCGGGGATGAGCGCGGAGTAGGCGTCCGTCCAGGGCTCCAGCCCGGCCGTGGCACGCAGCGCGCGGGCCAGTCGCAGCGGGGCGATGAAGTGCCGGCTCTGCAACCGGCGCGCCTCCTCGTCGGTGGCCCGGCGGCGCAGCCGTCCGGAGAAGTCCACGACGTGCACGAGGTTCTCGCCGTCGACCTCGCGGTGCGCGGGCAGCGGCAGCCCCTCGCGCACCGGACGCTGACCGACCACGGTGAGGTACGGGACCGGGAGCCGCGCGTCGAGCGAGGGCGCAAGGAACAGCAGCGGGGCGGCCAGCGCCTCGTCGAGCTGGTTGATCGCGTCGTCAGGGTGCACCAGCAGGTCGAAGATCGCGAAGTAGAAGGCGCCCTGTCCGTAGGTCGCCACCACCTGGCCCATCCCTGCGCGGGTGTCGTCGAGCGGGACGGCGAAGACGTCGCCGAGCTCCAGTCGTGCCTTCATCGTCCCCTCCAGCCGCGGCATCCGTTCCGCGATCGTGACTGCAGCCTATGACTTGAGTCGTAGTCACGATAACCCGCTGGGTCGAACGATCACCCTTTCGCCCGAATCGACCACCGCCGGCACGCCCGCCGGCGGGCATGACAAGGGCCCGGCACCTGCCCCGTGCCGGGCCCACACCCCCTGGGAAAGGTCGCGCGGAGGCGACCAGGAGAACCGATCAGCGAGCGGCGTCGTACGCGGCCTTGACCTCGGCCGAGATGCGGCCACGCTCGGACACGGTGAAACCGTTCTCCTTCGCCCAGTCGCGGATCGCCTGCGCGTCCGAGGAGCTGGCACGACGAGCACGCGGTGCGGAGCCCCGCGAGGAACGCCCACCGACCTTGCGGGCGTGGCCGACCCACGGTGCCACTGCCTCACGCAGCTTTGCGGCGTTCGCCGACGTCAGGTCGATCTCGTACGAGACACCGTCGAGCGCGAACGTGACGGTCTCGTCAGCGGTCGTCCCGTCGACGTCGTCCACGAGCAGGACCTGAACCTTCTGAGCCATGACTTACCTCCAGGGACGGAAAATACATCGCGGGGAATCATGACATCCGAGCATTGCTCAGTCAATCACCGTCGGGCGTTTCGGCGCGTCGGCTCTGCGCATCCAATTGCGCCTGGGCCCGACGCTCGGCGCGATCGGCATTGACCAGCGCGCGGATGACATACCAGAACAGCAGCCCGACACCGATCGACGGGATCAGCGCGGCCAGCCCCACCCACACCCCGCTCATCCGGCGATGATCGGCTTCACGAGCGGGAACAAGATCGTGTCGCGGATTCCGCGGCCGGTCATCGCGATGAGCAGCCGGTCGATTCCCATCCCCATCCCGCCCGACGGCGGCATCGCGTGCTCCATCGCCGTGAGGAAGTCCTCGTCGATGCGCATCGCCTCGTCGTCGCCACGCGCCGCGAGCAGGGCCTGCGCCTCGAACCGCTGGCGCTGCACCACCGGGTCCACCAGCTCGGAGTATGCGGTGGCGGTCTCCACGCCGCGGATGTACAGATCCCACTTCTCGACCAGACCCGGGACGCTGCGGTGGTCGCGGGTGAGCGGGGAGGTCTCCACCGGGAAATCGCGCACGAAGGTCGGCGCCCACAGACTGTGCCCGACGTGGTGCTCCCACAGCTCCTCGACCATCTTCCCGTGGTTGCGCTGCCCGGGCGCCAGCTCGAGACCGGCCTTGTCCAGGTATCGCTGCAACGTCGCGACATCGGTGTCGTGGGTGATCTGCTCACCGAGCGCCGCCGACAACGAGTCGTACATCCGCAACGTCGTCCACTGGCCGCCGAGGTCGTATTCCTCACCGCTCGCCAGCTGCATCACGGTGGTCCCGAGGGCGTCCAGCGCGGCCCGCTGGATGAGGTCGGTGGTCAGCTCGGCCATCGTGTCGTAGTCGCCATAGGCCTGGTACGCCTCGAGCATCGCGAACTCCGGGGAATGCGTGGAGTCCACACCCTCGTTGCGGAAGTTCCGGTTGATCTCGAAGACGCGTTCCACACCGCCCACCGCGGCCCGCTTGAGAAATAGCTCCGGGGCGATCCGCAGAAACAGCGGCATGTCGAACGCGTTCATGTGCGTCTCGAACTGGCGCGCCGCCGCACCCTCGGGACGCACCTGCAGCATCGGCGTCTCGACCTCGAGGTAGTCGCGCCCGTACAGGTTCTGCCGCAGCGACCGGGTCACCGCAGCCCGCATCCGCACCATGTCCCGCGACGACTGGCTCACGATGAGGTCGACGTAGCGCTGGCGCACACGGACCTCCTCGGACAGCTCGGTGCCCTCGAACAGGTTCGGCAACGGACGTAGCGCCTTCGCCGCGAGCTGCCACCCGTCCGCCATCACCGACAGCTCACCGCGCTTGGACGCGATCACCCGGCCGTGCACGAACAGGTGGTCACCGAGGTCGACGTCCGCCTTGAACGCCGCGAGCCGCTCCTCGCCCACACCGTCCAGGCTCACCATCGCCTGCAGCCGGGCACCGGCACCGTCCTGCAGCATCGCGAAGCACAGCTTGCCGGTGATCCGCAGGAACACGACGCGACCGGCGATCCCGACCTCGTCCGACGTCTCGGTGCCGGGCTCGAGGTCCGGGTAGGCCGCACGGACCTGCGCGATCGTGCGGGTCACCGGCAGCGTCACCGGGTACGGCGAGGTCCCCTCGGCCAGCAGCCGCGCCCGCTTCTCCAGCCGGACCCGGATCTGCTCGGGCTGGTCGTCGACAGGGGCGGCAGGCTCGGTCACCCGCCGATGGTATCGGCGGTGCGCACCTGAACCGCCCCCGGTGCCACCACCTGGAGCGGGACGTTGTCGATCAGCCGGGTGGTGCCCACCACACCGGCGAGCAGCAGCGTGCCCGGACCGGACGCGTCCGGTCCCATCGGGACGAACCGCTCGTCGACCAGCTCCACGTAGTCCAGGCGGTCCACCGCCGGGGCCAGCACCTGGCGGGCCGCTGCGCGCACCTCGTCGGCACCGGCACCGGCCGCCGCCGCACGCTCACCGGCCCGCAGCGCGCCCACCAGCGCCAACGCACGCTGCCGCTGCTCGGGCGAGAGGTAGGCGTTGCGGCTGGACAGCGCGAGCCCGTCGTCGTCGCGCACCGTCGGCACCGCCACCACCTGCACCGGCAGGTCGAGGTCGTGCACCATCGCACGCACCGCCGCCAGCTGCTGGGCGTCCTTCTGCCCGAACAGCGCGACCTGCGGGCGGATGCGGTGCAGCAGCTTGAGCACCACCGTGAGCACACCGTCGAGGTGCCCCGGGCGCAGCGTCCCCTCGAGCAGCTCGCCGACCGGCCCCGCGCTCACCCGCACCGCAGGGTCGCCCGTCGGGTACATCTCGGCCACCGACGGGGCGAACAGCACGTCGCCGGCCACCGCGAGGGGCTCCAGGCGGCCCAGGTCACCGGCCAGGTCGCGCGGGTAGCGCTCCAGGTCCTCGGTCGGCCCGAACTGCAAGGGGTTGACGAACACCGTCACCACCACGTGGTCGGCCAGCTCGTGCGCCCGTCGCACCAGCGCCAGGTGGCCCGCATGCAGCGCGCCCATCGTCATCACGACCGCACGCGACCCCTCGCCCTGGGCCGCCAGGGCCCGCTCGAGCCCCACACCGTCGTGCACCACATCGATCGTCACTGCAACCCCTCCAGGGTGTCCAGCAGCCGCTGCGCGGCCGCCTCGTCCAGCAGACCGGCGGCCAGCGCCCGCACCGTCGCGGCGCGCGCCAGGTCCCGGTAGGTCACGGGCACGTCCGTCGCGCCGCTGCGCGCGGCCCAGGCACCGAGCTCGGCCAGGTGCC
>NZ_VWSD01000048.1 GCF_009829685.1 Cellulomonas citrea | reverse complement strand
CACCGGCGCGCACGGGGCCGCACGGCGCCCCGGGGACGGCAAACCTGGTCGCGCGGGCACACCGGCCCGCCGACTCCAGGAGGCCATTGATGAGCAGATACCAGGTCGACGCCGCCGCGCTGGCGAGCACCGCCGCCGCGGTCCAGGCCCGCGCGGCCACCATCGCGAACGAGGTCGCCGGGATGCAGCGCCAGCTCGCCGACCTGCAGAGCGACTGGCAGGGCGCGGCCTCCGGCCAGTTCGCGGCGATCGTCACCGACTGGGGTGCGGCGGCGGCGCACGTCGACCGGTCGCTGGCCCAGATCACGGCCGCCATGCAGACCGCGGCGCGCACCTACGACGAGGCCGAGAACCAGGCGGCGCGCATGTTCGCCGGCTGACCGGGCCGGGAGCCTGCGGCCGGTCCCGGTGGCCGGCCGTAGGCTCCCGGTCATGGCCGTGCTCGTGGACCCGCCGATGTGGCCCCGGCACGAGACGCTCTGGGGCCACCTGGTGAGCGACACCTCGCTCGCCGAGCTGCACGCGTTCGCCGCCCGCGCCGGGCTGCCCGAGCGGGCCTTCGACCACGACCACTACGACGTCCCGCTGGCCCGGTACGACGAGCTCGTCGCCCTCGGTGCCCAGCCGGTGGACGCCCACGAGCTCGTGCGGCGACTGCGTGCGAGCGGGCTCCGGGTGCCCCGCCACGCCCGCCAGGAGCGGTCCACGTCGAACAAGCGCCCCGGGGACGCAGGGGCACGAGGCTAGGCTCGGATCCATGCCTCGCTCCCTCGACCAGTCCTCCAAGCTGAAGAACGTCCTCTACGAGATCCGCGGCAAGGCCGTGACCGAGGCCGCTCGCCTGGAGGCCGAGGGGCTCAAGGTGCTGTGGCTCAACACCGGCAACCCCGCCGAGTTCGGGTTCGAGGCCCCGCACCAGATCGTCCGGGACGTCATCGCCGCCATCCCGCACGCGCACGGTTACTCCGAGTCCCGCGGCATCCAGTCCGCCCGCCGCGCCGTGGTCACCCGCTACGAGACCGTGCCGGAGTTCCCGCGGTTCGACGTCGACGACGTCTACCTCGGCAACGGCGTCTCCGAGCTCATCACCGTCGTCCTGCAGGCGTTGCTCGACGAGGGCGACGAGGTGCTCATCCCGGCCCCGGACTACCCGCTGTGGACGGCCATGACATCGCTCGCCGGCGGCACCCCGGTGCACTACCGGTGCGACGAGGCCAACGACTGGCAGCCCGACCTGGACCACCTCGAGTCGCTCATCACGCCGCGCACCAAGGCCCTCGTCGTGATCAACCCGAACAACCCGACGGGCGCCGTCTACCCGCGCGAGGTGCTCGAGAAGCTGGCGAAGCTCGCCGCCGAGCACTCGCTGCTCATCCTGGCCGACGAGATCTACGACCGGATCCTCTACGACAACGCCACGCACACCTCGATGGCCCAGGTGGCACCCGACCAGCTCGTGCTCACGTTCAACGGGCTGTCCAAGACCTACCGGGTCGCCGGTTTCCGGTCCGGCTGGCTCGTGCTCACCGGGCCGCGCGAGCACGCCGCCGGGTTCATCGAGGGCATCAACCTGCTCGCCTCGACCCGGCTGTGCCCCAACGTCCCGGCCCAGCACGCCGTGCAGGCCGCGCTCGGCGGCGTCCAGTCGATCGACGCGCTCGTCGCCCCCGGCGGTCGCCTGTACGAACAGCTCGAGGTGGCGCACACCGGTCTCAACTCGATCCCCGGCGTCAGCTGCACCCGGCCCGGCGGCGCGCTCTACCTGTTCCCCCGCCTGGACCCCGAGGTGCACGAGATCCACGACGACCAGAAGCTGGTCTACGACCTGCTGGTCAACGAGCGGATCCTGCTGGTGCCCGGCACCGGCTTCAACTGGCCGAGCCCGGACCACCTGCGGGTGGTCACGCTCCCCGAGGCCCGCGTCCTGGCCGAGGCCATCGAACGGCTGGGGAACTTCCTGTCGAGCTACCGCCAGTAGCCCGGGTGCGCGCGGCCGGGGGGACCGCGACGCACTCAGCTCCATCCCCCCGGGGGAAGGAACCACCATGCTGCTCGACTCCAGCGACTCCTCCGGCGCCGCAGGAGCTGCGCTCGCCGGGATGAGCGTCGTCTTCGTGGTTGTGGGGATCATCGAGCTCGCCGCGATGGCGTTCATGATCTACCTCTACATGCGGATCGCTCGCAAGGCCGGGTACCCCCTGTCGTACGGCCTGCTCATGCTGATCCCGGTCGCCAACCTCGTGTTCATGATCCTCTTCGCGTTCAAGGAGTGGCCCATCGAGCAGCGGCTGCGCGGTGCCTGGCCGCCCGCCGGGAGCGGCTACGGGCCCGGTTCCTACGGACCGGGCGGCTACGGACCGAGCGCCTACGGGCCAGGCGCCTACGGGGCGGGCGGCTACGGACCGGGCGGCTACGGGCCCGGGGCCGGCGACGGGTCCGGGGCCGGCGGCGGGTCCGGCGGCTACGGAACGGCCCCCACCTACCCGACGAGTCCTGCCGTACCCCCGGGCTACCCGACGACGCAGCCGGGTCCCCAGGCGCCGTACGCCCCGCCGCAGCCCTGAGGCGAAGGAGGACCGCGCCGCACACCGGCGTCACAGGTGCAGCGGCCTGGTCACCCGAGGGTGAGCGGCGCTCAGCCCTGCGCGCCGGCGCCGGCCTCCGGCAGCACCTGGCCGCCGTCGACCACGAGGGTCTGGCCGGTGATGAACCGCGCCTCGTCGGTGGCCAGGAACAGCACCGCGTGGCCGATGTCCTCGACGGCGCCCAGCCGCCCCATCGGGATGGCCGCCGTCATCTGGCTCAGGTACTCGGGGCCGAGCCCGGCCAGCCCCTCGGTCGCGATGTTGCCCGGCAGCACGGCGTTGACGGTGACCGCGTGCGGGGCCAGCTCGACGGCGGCCGTGCGCACGAACCCGACCTGCGCCGCCTTGCTCGCGCCGTAGTGGGCGAACCTCGGCAGCCCGGTGAGGGTGCCGGTGATCGAGCTGACGACCACGACCCGGCCGTGCCCGCTGGCCACGAGCGCCGGCAGGCACGCCTGCAGGGACCACACCGTGCCGCCCAGGTTGGTGGTCATGGTCTCGACGAGCTCGTCGGGGGTCATCGTCGCGACCGCCGCCTGCGGGTAGATGCCGGCGTTGGCGCACAGCACGTCGATGCCGCCGAAGCGCTGCACGGCGCGGTCGGCCATGTGCTGGCAGTCCTCCGGGCGCGCCACGTCGGCGACCACCGCCTCGACCTGGGCGTCCAGCGCGCGCAGCTCGTCCGCGGCCTCCTCCAGCCGGCCGGCGTCACGCCCGGTGATCACGAGCCGCGCGCCACTTGCCGCGAAGACCCGCGCGATGCCCAGCCCGATGCCCCGACTCGCTCCGGTGACGACGACGACGCGGTCCGTGACAGGCGTGAACATCCCCGCATCATGGCAGCCGGCGATGGCGACCGACGCCCGGCCGCCCGGACACCGCTTGAGGCCTGAGACGACGACGGGGCCGGCCACCCGAAGGTGACCGGCCCCGTCGTCGATGCAGGGTGGGGCTGGACTCAGAAGTCCATGCCGCCCATGCCGCCGTCGCCACCGGCCGGGGCGGCCGGAGCCTTCTCCGGCTTGTCGGCCACGACGGCCTCCGTGGTGAGGAACAGGCCGGCGATCGACGCAGCGTTCTGCAGCGCCGAGCGGGTGACCTTGACCGGGTCGGCGACACCGGCCGCGAGCAGGTCCTCGTACACGTTGGTCGCGGCGTTCAGGCCGTGGCCGACGGGCAGGTGACGGACCTTCTCCACGACGACGCCACCCTCGAAGCCCGCGTTGACCGCGATCTGCTTGAGCGGCGCGTCGATCGCGACCTTGACGATGTTCGCCCCGGTCGCCTCGTCGCCCTCGAGCACGAGCTTCTCGAACGCCGTCTTGCCGGCCTGGATGAGCGCGACGCCACCACCGGCGACGATGCCCTCCTCGACAGCCGCCTTGGCGTTGCGCACCGCGTCCTCGATGCGGTGCTTGCGCTCCTTGAGCTCGACCTCGGTGGCCGCGCCGGCCTTGATGACGGCGACGCCACCGGCGAGCTTGGCGAGACGCTCCTGGAGCTTCTCACGGTCGTAGTCGGAGTCCGAGTTCTCGATCTCGGCGCGGATCTGGTTGACCCGACCGGCGATCTGGTCGGCCTCGCCAGCGCCCTCGACGATGGTCGTCTCGTCCTTCGTGACGACGATCTTGCGGGCGGTGCCGAGCACCTCGAGGCCGACGGTGTCGAGCTTGAGGCCGACGGTCTCGGACACGACCTGGCCACCGGTGAGGATCGCGATGTCCTGCAGCATGGCCTTGCGGCGGTCGCCGAAGCCCGGGGCCTTGACGGCCACGGAGCGGAAGGTGCCGCGGATCTTGTTGACGACCAGGGTCGCGAGAGCCTCGCCCTCGACGTCCTCGGCCACGATGAACAGCGGCTTGCCGGCCTGGATGACCTTCTCCAGCAGCGGCAGGACGTCCTTGACGTTGGAGATCTTGCCCTCGACGAGCAGCACGTAGGCGTCCTCGAGGACGGCCTCCTGGCGCTCCGGGTCGGTGACGAAGTACGCCGACAGGAAGCCCTTGTCGAAGCGCATGCCCTCGGTGAGCTCGAGCTCGAGACCGAGCGCGTTGGACTCCTCGACGGTGATGACGCCTTCCTTGCCGACCTTGTCCAGCGCCTCGGCGATGAGCTCGCCGATGGCCGGGTCGGCGGCGGAGATGGCGGCCGTGGCGGCGATCTCCTCCTTGGTCTCGATCTCCTTGGCCTGGGCCAGCAGCTCGGCGGTGACGGCCTCGACGGCCTTCTCGATGCCGCGCTTGAGGGCGATCGGGTTGGCGCCGGCGACCACGTTGCGCAGACCCTCGTGCACGAGCGCCTGGGCGAGCACGGTCGCGGTGGTGGTGCCGTCACCGGCGACGTCGTCGGTCTTCTTGGCGACCTCCTTGACCAGCTCGGCGCCGATGCGCTCGAACGGGTCCTCCAGGTCGATCTCCTTGGCGATGGACACACCGTCGTTGGTGATCGTCGGCGCGCCCCACTTCTTGTCGAGCACGACGTTGCGGCCCTTCGGGCCCAGGGTGACCTTGACGGTGTCGGCGAGGACGTTGAGCCCTCGCTCCATGCTCCGCCGTGCCTCCTCGTCGAAGGCGATGATCTTGGCCATGTGGCTATCGATCCTTCTGTCGGTGATGTGACCGGCGTGCCGATGCCCGCGACGGACGGCCCGGCGCCCACGGTCACGTCCCGCGGCCTGCCGGACCTCACCGGGTGGCCGGGTGGTCCTTTGTCACTCTCGGTACGAGAGTGCTAGGTCAAGGTTGGCACTCGACCCCTTCGAGTGCAAGCGAGCAGTCGCTACCGTGGAGCGATGGGACCCGTGGGCTGGCTCGTGGTGGTCGCTGTCTCGGCGCTCGCGCTGCTCGCCCTCGACCGGGCGGTCGCGCGCGGCTGGTTCGACCGACGTGCTCCCCGACCGCGACGGACGGGCGGCGGCCCGACCGGCGCCCTGGGGGACCTGGTCGAGCTCTTCCAGCCGTCGCAGGTGCACCTGACCGCCGAGCTGGAACGTCAGCAGCAGGACATCCGCCAGACGCCCGACGACGCCCCCGCCCGACCCGGGCCGCAGCTGGGCACCCTCAACCCGGCGCAGGGGGGCACGGCCCCGCCGGAGGCCGGCGCCAGACCGCCGGAGGCCAGCGCGGACCCGCCCGACGAGAGCTGTGACCCGACCTGACCGAGCGATCAGCTGGGCAGCTTGGAGACGAGCAGCACCGTGATCGCACCACCGGACTTGTCGGCCGACTGGGTCACCGTGGTGAGCCCGAGGGTCGAGGCGACCAGCTTGGCCGTCGGCGCGAGGTCCTCCGAGGCGTAGAACACCGTCGAGGTGGTGGTCCCGCTCTTCGAGCCGTTGGTCGCGCTCACCGCGGTGAACCCGGCCTTCTGCAGCTTGGACGACGCCGTGGCCGCGAGCCCCGAGATCCCGGCCGCGTTGACCACCGAGACCTTCGTGCTGAGCACCGGCGCGGCCGGGGCCGTGGTGGCCGGCGGCTGGGTCGCGGGAGGCGGTGCCGGTGTGCTCGGAGCGGGAGCCGTCGCGCCGTCGTCGGCCGAGCCGTCGTCCGCTGCGGCGTCGTCCGACGCGTCGTCGCCGGCGGAGGCGCTCGAGCCCGGCACCCCAGGCAGGTGGGAGACGTAGCCGTTCTTCGCGGCGTACGTGACGCCGGCGAACACCAGCGCCGGCACCACGATGATGACGGCCAGGAACGGCCACCAGCGGCGCCAGGCCGACCGCGGTGCGCGGTGCACCCCGCGCGGGCTGTCGTCGCCCGAGGGGGCGTCGAACTCGTCGTCCGGGTAGGGGTAGGAGGCCTTGCTCACGGCGGACAGGCTAGCGGCTCGAACCGTGAGCCCGGGCTCAGGCCGGCCGCGACCGGCGCGCCCCGCCCCGGACGAGGCGCTCGGCTCGCTCAGACGAGCGGTTCGACACCCAGGCGACGAGCCGTGCGCGCACGCTGACGCGACGCCCGCATCCGGCGCAGCCGCTTGACGAGCATCGGGTCGTACGCGAGCGCGGCCTGGTCGTCGATGAGGGCGTTGAGCACCTGGTAGTACCGGGTGGCCGACATGTCGAACAGCTCGCGGACGGCCTGCTCCTTGGCGCCGGCGTACTTCCACCACTGCCGCTCGAAGTCGAGCACCTGGCGGTCGCGCTCGGACAGCTCGACGGGAGCGTCCTCGACCATCGTGCGTGCGGTCTGGTCCATCAGCCCTCCCTGTCCGTCCGAACGTCCGTCCCGTGCTGCGCGCCTGCGGCCCCCGAGGGGCCATCAGTGGAGCCGACGTGCGGCCCCGGCGGGACAGGGACGAGCCTACGCCGGGAACCACACCGGTGTCATTCGACGGTGGCCCCGAGGCCACGGGCCGAGACGGCGGTCCCCGCCGGGCACGGGTGAGCGGGCACCACCGGCCGTGCGACTCCCGGCCGAGCATCCGGGCGCTCGGGTCTCAACCCAGGGCGTTGGCCCGTGCGAGCTGGGCGAACCAGTGCGCACTGCGCTTGGGGCGGCGCGTCTGGGTGGCGTAGTCGACGTGGTACATGCCGAACCGGTAGCCGTAGCCCCAGGCCCACTCGTAGTTGTCCATGAGCGACCAGGGGAAGAAGCCGACCAGGTCGACCCCGTCCTCCAGCGCCCGGTGCGCCGCGCGGACGTGACCCTCGTAGAACGCGACCCGCTCGTCGTCGCGGATCTCGCCGTTCGGGTCGACGTAGTCGTGCAGGGCGATACCGGTCTCGGTGACGACCAGCGGGACGGACGTGTACTCCTTGCTCACCCGGGTGAGCACCTCGTGCAGCCCCTCGGGGTGCACGCCGATGCCGCCGGGCGTCGGGTGCGGGTCGGGCACCCGCTGCCAGCCGCGCACGAGGTCCGCGGGGTCGGCCCGCACGAGGTGGCGCTCGTAGTAGTTGATCCCGAAGTAGTCGACCGGTGCGGCGATGGTCGCCAGGTCGCCGTCGTGGACGAACGAGAAGTCCGTGACGTCGCGGTAGTAGGCGGGTGCGTCTGCCGGGTAGGCGCCGCGGAACAGCGGGTCCAGGAACATCCGGTTCTCGTACAGGTCGAGCCGCGTCGTGGCCGCGACGTCGGCCTCGTCGGCCGTGGCCGGGTGCGGGGAGGTGAGGTTGCACGTGATCCCCACCTGGCCGGTGACCCCGTCCGCACGCAGCGCCTCGACGGCCTTGCCGTGCGCGAGCAGCAGGTGGTGCAGCGCCGTGACGGCCGTGGCCTCGTCCGTGAGACCGGGTGCGTGCCGGCCCTCGAGGTGCCCCACGAACGCCGCGCAGTACGGCTCGTTGAGCGTGAGCCAGTGCGGCACGCGGTCGCCGAGCCGGCCGTGCACCGCGAGCGCGTAGTCGACGAACCGGTCGGTCGTCGTGCGCTCGGCCCACCCGCCGAGGTCCTGCAGCGCCTGCGGCAGGTCCCAGTGGTAGAGCGTCACCATCGGGGAGATGCCGCGGGCGAGCAGGCCGTCGACCAGCCGGTCGTAGAAGTCGAGGCCGCGGGTGTTCACCGCACCGTCGGCGTCCGGGACCACCCGGGGCCAGGCGACCGAGAACCGGTAGGCACCCACCCCCAGGTCGACGAGCAGGTCGAGGTCCTGCTCCCACCGGTGGTAGTGGTCGCAGGCGATGTCGCCGGTGTCACCCCGCAGCACGGCTCCGGGCCGCCGGGAGAACGTGTCCCAGATCGACGGCCCCCGCCCGTCCTCGTCGACAGCACCCTCGATCTGGTAGGCCGCGGTGGCGGCACCCCAGAGGAACCCGTCGGGGAAGTGGATCGCGGACATGGGTCTCCTTCGCATGTGCAGGTCGAGCGGTGCACGGGCCGGGCAGGCCGACGGCGCCCCCGCCGTCAGTCGGTCGAACCCCTGGCGAGCCGGCGCCGCCGACCGAGGGCGTCCACGATCACGGCGATGATGAGGATCACGCCGGTCGCCACGTTCTTGATCGCGGCCGGTTGCCCCAGCAGGTCGAGCCCGTTCTGGACGCTGCCGACGACGAGCGCCCCGAGCAGGGCGTGGTAGACGCGCCCACGCCCGCCGAACAGGCTGGTCCCGCCGATGACCGCCGCGGCGATCGCGTTGAGCTGCAGCGTGCCGCCACCCAGCGCGTTGGAGGCCGAGAACTGGCGGGAGGCCTCGATGATCCCCGCGGCCGCCGCGATGGCCGAGACGATGACGAACACGGCCACGGTCGCCCCCCGCACCCGGATGCCCGAGCGGCGCGCGGCCTCGGCGTTGCCGCCGATCGCGTAGAGGTGACGTCCCAGCCGGGTCTCACGCATGACGAGCGTGCACACCGTCATGAGGGTGACGAGGAACACCAGCACCCACGGGATGCCGAAGTAGCTGTCCAGCACCGCGACCACACCGACGACGAGCACCACCGTGACCAGCGCGGTCACGAGCTCGGACGCGAGCGGCGGGACGGCCAGGCCCAGCCGGGTCCGACGACGACGCACGGCGAGCCGCACGAGCGCCATCGCGACGAGCGCGGCGCAGACGATCACCCACCCGGTGGCCACCGGGACGTAGGTCGAGGCGATCCCCCGGATGAACGGGTCGCGGATCGGGATCTCACCGCCGTCACCGACCAGGGCGAGCTGGACGCCCTGCCAGACGAGCAGCCCGGCGAGGGTGACGATGAACGACGGGATGCCGAACGCGGTGATGATCGCCCCGTGCGCGAGGCCGATCGCGGCCCCGACGACGAGCGCCAGCGCGATCCCCGCGGCGGCGTTCCAGCCGTGGTCGCTCACCGCGAGGGCCATGACCGCAGCGCTCACCCCGGCGATGGCCCCGACGGACAGGTCGATCTCGCCCAGGACGAGCACGATGACCATGCCGATCGCCAGCGTCCCGAGGACCGCGATCTGCAGCACGAGGTTCGACAGGTTCCGGGCCGACAGGAAGTTGGCGTTGAGGGTCTGGAACACGACCCAGACGAGGACGAGGCCGACGACGACGGTCAGGCTCCCGGTGTCACGTGGCAGCGGCAGCCGCCGCCACACCGGTGCGGCCACCTGCGCGGTGGCGGTCTGCGTGCTCATGCCAGGTCCTCTCCGGCGGCCGCAGCCGTGCTTCCCGTGATCGCGGCGACGACGTCGTTGGGGTGCGACGTGCGCGGGTCGAACTCGCCGGCGTTGCGGCCGAGCCGCAGCACGACGATGCGGTCGGCGACCTCGAAGACGTCGGCCATGTTGTGCGAGATGACGACGACGGCCAGGCCCCGGTCGCGCAGGCCGCGCACCAGGCGGTAGACCATCGCGGTCTGCGCGACACCGAGGGCCGCCGTCGGCTCGTCGAGCAGCACGACGCGCGAGCCCCACAGCGCGGCCCGGCTCACGGCGATGGCCTGGCGCTGTCCGCCGGACAGCGCCGACACCGGCGAGGTGAGCACCGGCAGGTGCGCCGAGAGCTCGGCGATGACGTCCGCCGCGCGCCGTTCCATCGTCTCGTGGTCCAGCAGGGTGGTCGCACCCCGGCGCAGCTCACGACCGAGGTAGAGGTTGGCGACGACGTCGAGGTTGTCGCACAGCGCGAGGTCCTGGTAGACGGTCTCGATGCCGAGCGCCGAGGCGTCCGAGGGTGAGCCGATGGACACCGGCGCACCGTCGATCAGGATCTGCCCGGCGTCGATGCGGTGGGTCCCCGCGATGGCCTTGACCAGGGTGGACTTGCCCGCGCCGTTGTCGCCGACCAGGGCCACGACCTCCCCCGCCGCGACCGCGAAGTCGACGTCGGTGAGGGCCGCCACCCGGCCGTACCGCTTGGCGATGCCCCGCATCTCCAGGACGGGCCGGCCGGTGACCGGCCCGTCCTGGAGCGCGAGGTCCGAGGTCAGAGCGGGCACTTCGCCGCCGCCGCACCGGAGCAGATCTTGTCCTTCGTGGTGAAGCCGTCCTTGATGACGGTGTCCTTGATCGTGTCGCGGGTGACCGGGACCGGGTCGAGCAGCAGCGACGGGATCTTCCCGGTGCCGTTGTCGACGGTGCTCGTCGCCATGCTCGTCACGGTCGCGGTGTCACCCTTGGCGAGGGCCACGGCGATCTTCGCCGCCGCCTCCGCCTCGGCCCGGATCGACTTGTAGACGGTCATCGACTGGTCGCCCAGCACGATGCTCGTGAGGCCCGCGTCGGTGGCGTCCTGGCCGGTGACGAGCACCTTGCCGTTGAGCCCGCGCGCCGTGAGCGCCGTGATGACGGCGTTGGCCAGGCCGTCGTTGGGGGCGACGACACCCTGCACCTTGTCGCCGAGCGCGGTGAGCGCCTGCTCCATCGAGCGCTGGCCGGTCGCCGGGTCGAAGCCCGCGGTGTCGGACTCGTAGCCGAGCACGAGCCGGCCGTCGGCGAACGCCGGGTCGAGGATCTTGTGCGCACCCTCCTTGAAGGCCCGCCCGGGCACGGAGGTGATGTCGCCGTTGATCATCGCGACGGTCGAGCCCTTCGGCAGGTTGTCGAGCATGTACTGGCCCTGCAGCTCACCGACCTTCTCGTTCTGGAACGAGACGTAGGCGTCGGGCACGGCACCCTCGATGAGGCCGTCGTAGGCGAGCACGCTGGCGCCGTCGGCCTTGGCCTTCTCGACGATGGAGGCGCCCGCCTCGGCCGTGAACGGGCTCACGACGAGCACCTTGGCGCCGTTGGTGAGGGCCGACTCGGCCTGCTGGAGCTGGGTGGAGGCCTGGCCCTGGGCGTTGTTGGCGATGACCGTGATGCTGGGGTCGATCGCCTTGACTGCCTCCTCGAAGTACGGCTTGTCCTTGCTCTCGAACCGGTCGGCGCACGTCGAGCACGGCATGAGGAACGCGATGGTGATCGCGCCGCCTCCCGTGCCACCCCCGGCGCCAGGGGAGGACTGCTGCGTGCCGGTCGTGCTGCTGCAGGCGGCCAGGCCGAGCACGAGGGCCGCCAGGCCCACGAGGCCGGAACGGTGTCGCTTCATTGCGAGCTCCTTCAGTTGGGTGGAGGGGTGTGCACGTGGACCTGCCCCTACTGGGGCCAGCCACGCTCGATGAATCGGTCCAGGGGCAGGGTGGCGGCGCCGAGGGCCGTGGCGCGGCGGCCGAGGCTCGACCGCTCGACGACGACCTCCGCGCCCGGCTGGCTGAGCGAGGAGCGGCGCACGGCGGCGGCGATGTCGGCGAGGAACTCCTCGGCGAGGCGGTCGCCGAACCAGCCGCCGACCACGATCTTCTGCGGGTTGTAGAGGTTGACCAGGTTCGACAGCGCGATGCCGAGGTGGTGGATGAGGTCACGCAGCGAGCGCTCGGCGACCTCGTCGCCCTGGTGGTAGGCGGCGAAGAGCTCGTCGATCCCCTCGGGCTCGCGGCCGAGCCAGGCGTCCTCGCGACCGCGCCAGCGCTCCAGGACGGCCGAGGCGCCGACGAACGTCTCGACGCAGCCGCGCGCACCGCAGCGGCAGCGGATGCCGTCGAGGCTGATCTTGGTGTGCCCCCACTCGCCCGCGCTGCTGCTGGATCCGCGGTAGAGCCGGCCGTTGGTGATGATGCCGGCACCGACACCGTCGCCGATGAGCACCACCGCACCGTGCTCGACCCCCTGCGCCGAGCCGTACCAGGCCTCGGCCTGGGTGGTGGTCTTGGCGCCGTTGTCGATGAGCAGCGGGGCGGGCAGCTGGGCCGCGAGCTCACTGAACCGGACCGAGTCCCAGCCGACGACCTGGGCGTGCACGAGCGGTTCGTCGCGGGCCTCGCTGTCCCCCGCGGAGACGTCAGGGTGCTCGACGATGCCCGGGACGCCCAGCCCGATCCCGAGGATGGTCGGCGTGGCGCCGAAGTCCCCGGACGCGACCAGCTCGGTGGTGAGGGCGCCGACCGCACCGGCGACGACCGAGCTCACGGTCTGCGGCGAGATCCGCCGGCCGGTGAAGGCGTGGGTCCGCCCCCCGAGCCGTCGCATCGCCAGGTCGAACGCCTCCACGGTGACCTGGGCCTCGCCGACGTCCGCGCCGAAGACGACGGCCGCGTGCGGGTTGACGGCCAGCACGGTGCGGGGCCGTCCACCGGGCGAGTCGAGCTTGCGCCCCTCGACGACCGTGCCCTCGGCGATGAGCTCGGTCACCAGGTTGGTGATGGTTCCGGGCGACAGCATCGTGGCCGCACCGGCCTCGGGTCGCGTGGTCTCGCCGGCGAACATGACGTGGCGCAGCAGGAGTGCCCTGTTGGTGCGCCGCACATCGCGGACCGAGGCCTTGCGGGAGGCGCCCGTCTGTTCGTTCATGACATGGTTTATAGTCTGAAATAACTCCAGGGGTCAAGACCCCGCCCGCCACTGCCTCGGACCGGGCCACCCGTCTAGGCTCGCTGACGTGCCACCCGCCCCGCTCGACGAGCTCGTCGCACCCGACTGGGCGCGCGCCCTGGCCCCGGTCGAACCCACCATCCGGGCGATGGGCGACCTGCTGCGCGCCGAGGTCGCGGCCGGGCGCGGGTACCTGCCGGCCGGTGACCGCGTGCTGCGGGCGTTCGCCCGCCCGATGGCCGACGTCCGGGTGCTCATCGTCGGGCAGGACCCCTACCCCACGCCCGGGCACCCGATGGGCCTGTCGTTCTCGGTGCAGCCCGATGTGCGGCCGCTGCCGCGCTCGTTGGCGAACATCTTCCGCGAGCTGGTCGACGACCTGGGGGTGCCGGAGCCGACCTGCGGCGACCTGAGCCCCTGGGCCGACCGCGGTGTCATGCTGCTCAACAGGGTGCTCACGGTGCGCCCCGGCACCCCCGCCTCGCACCGCGGCAAGGGCTGGGAGCAGGTCACCGACCAGGCGATCGCAGCCCTCGTCGCCCGCGGCGGCCCGCTCGTCGCGATCCTGTGGGGGCGCGACGCGCAGTCCCTCGGCCCCGCGCTCGGCGCGGTGCCCACGGTGCGCTCGGTGCACCCCAGCCCGCTGTCGGCCAGCCGCGGCTTCTTCGGCTCCAAGCCCTTCTCGACGGCCAACCGGCTGCTCGTCGAGCAGGGCGCCGAACCGGTCGACTGGCGCCTGCCCTAGCCGCGCCGAGGTCGCGCGAGCCGCGCACCCGCCTCACGACGGTCACCGAGCACCCCGGTGCGACACAGAGGCTGCGGGCCGACGGCCCGAGGACGAGGCACGATGGACCCGTGAGCGCAGCAGCGACGTCGGGGGCAGGGCCACGGTGGGAACGGTTCGTGGCGATCGGGGACTCGTTCACCGAGGGGCTGTGGGACGGGCCCGACGGACCCGAGGCACCCCAGCGCGGTTGGGCGGACCGGCTCGCCGAGCACCTGTCCGACCGTCGCGTGGCCGCCGGTGACCCGCCGCTGCAGTACGCCAACCTCGCGGTCCGCGGCAAGCTGCTGCGACCGATCGTCGGCGAGCAGCTGCCGGAGGCGCTCGAGATGGCGCCCGACCTGGTGAGCCTCGTCGGCGGCGGCAACGACCTGCTGCGGATCGGCGCCAACCCCGACACGCTCGCCCGGCGCCTCGAGCTGGGGGTGGTGCGCGCCCGGGAGGCCGGGGCCGACGTGCTGCTGTGCGCCGGGACCGACACCGGCGACGTCCCGCTCATGCGGGCCAACCGCGCCCGGGTCGCCGTGTTCAACACCCACGTGTGGTCGATCGCCCGTCGGCACGGCGCCTACGTGGTCGACCTGTGGGGGATGCGGAGCCTGCAGGACTGGCGGATGTGGGCCGACGACCGGATCCACCTCACCCCGGACGGTCACGAGCGGGTGGCCCAGGCGGCGCTCGTGGGGCTCGGGCTGGCTCCGGACGCCCCGGACTGGGACGACCCGTTGGTGCCGCTGCCCCCCGCACGGACGGTGGAGCGCTGGCGGCAGGACGCCCAGTGGGCGCGCGACCACGTCGTGCCCTGGGTCGACCGGCACCTGCACGGGCGGTCCTCCGGCGACGGCCGGACCGGCAAGCGACCGCAGCTGGCGCCGCTGGTCTAGACGCCGGGACCGCTCAGCCGAGCGGGACCCAGGTGGCACCGTCGGCCGGGACGGCGGCGAGCACCTCGCCCTGCCCGAGCGTGGTGCGCTTCGAGTCGACGACCTGCCCGCCCGAGGTGAACCGCACCTCGACGGGGGTCGCGGTGCACGAGGACGGGACGTCGTCGAAACGCACCCCGAGCACCTGGGGGCGCCCGTCCGCGGCCGGGCCCACCTGGTAGGTCCAGACCACGGCGGACTGGTCGCAGCCGCCGACCGGCTGCAGCTGCCCCGCCTGCCAGGAGGCGAACAGGCCGGCAGCAGCCAGGCCGGTGAGCGACAGGGCCCAGCCGACACGTCCGCTCAGGTGCACCGCCACGGCACCTCCCGACCGGGCCGGACGAGCCCCGGCCTCGATCCAAGGCTAGGTGCCAGCACCCAGGCTGCACCCGGGCGTCACACCACTGCCGTAGCCCGTGTCACCCGGACGTCACCCGAGCGGCGCAACGGCACGGCACACGAGCTCACCAGTGGCAGCCGGCCCCGCTGGGGAAGGTCGCGGTGTCGTCCACCTGGAAGCCGAGCGCCCGCGCCGGCCACCCGAGGGCGACGAGGTCATTCCACCCGGTGCCGGCACCGCGCAGCGCGATCACCGGCAGGTCACCGGCGCTCGTGACGATGCAGGCGTTCGTGAGCCGGACGCCGACGGGGTACCAGGTCGGATGGCCCGGGGAAGCCGGCACCGGCCAGCCGGGGAACGCGTCCTGGCGGGCACCGACGTCGAGCCCCGTCGCCGACAGGTCCGCCTGGACCTCGTACCGGAACGGGAGCAGCGAGGTGGACACGACATGGAAGTCGAGCCGGTAGCCACCGTGCCACACCTGGTAGCGGTCGACCACCACGGTGCAGCTGCGACCCAGTCCAGTGGCATCGACGCAGCGCAGCCCGACGGCCGCGGTCACCGACCACGCGCTGGGCACCGTCCAGCCGTCGATCACGACGCGGGCCGTCAGCGCCCCGGTGGGGACGAAGGAGTCGGTGGCCACAGTGGCCGCCGCTGCCTCGACGGTCGTCGTGCCGCTCGCGCGGACGGCCGAGGACCAGCCACCGGTGGCGGTCGGGTCGACGACCTCCACCCGCACCGGGCGCCCGCCGCAGGCCGCGGTGTCCAGCCCGGCCAGGGCGAGCGATGTGACGGCCGCGCCCGCCTCGGGCGGCGCCGCCGTCACGGTCACCGGGCTGGACTGGCAGCGGCCCAGGACGAGGGCCTGGGCACCGCCGGCGTGCACGGTCAGCGCTGCGGCGCCGGCACCGCCCACACCACCGACCAGCGCCGCGGTGAACGCGGCGACGAGCAGCACGGCGAGCGTCCGGCGCGGTCTCACGGCGCGGCGACCGGTTCCGGTTCGCCGCACCGGGCGGACGACGGGTCGGCCGGCGACGCATCAGCCGGCAGCAGGTCGGCGAGCTCCAGGTCGGCCGGCGACGGGACGGCCGGGACCGCATCGGCCGGCACCGGGTCGGCGGACGTCGCATCGTCGGGAACGTCCTTGGTCCGCGTCCGCGACGGCCACACGAGCAGGGCACCGGCGAGCACCAGCACGCTCACCCACACCCACGGGTTGACCAGCACCTTCGTCGCCAAGCCCAGACCGGGCACCCGGAACCTCGCGATCCCGACGACGCGGTCCTCGGTGGGCGTGAACGGGTCGACCCAGGCGTTGTTGTCACCTCGCATGGTCCAGCCGGTGGCACCGTCGCCGCCGACCACCCGGTGGATCACCCGCGACCGGTCCATCCCGGGCGGGGCGTAGATGACGATGTCGCCGACCTTGGCCTGACCGCAGCGCGAGAGCACCAGGTCGCCGCTGTGCAGCGTCGGCTCCATCGAGTGCCCGGACACGATCGTGATCGTCGTGCAGCCGCCCAGGCTCGTCGGCCACACGAACCAGACGGCGAACGCGCCCAGCAGGTAGAGCAGCACGGTCGGAGCAGCACGCAGCGCGCGGCGACCGAACGGTTCGCCGCGCACCGCGTGCGCTGCCGACCTCGACATGTGCTCAGCCGTAGATCGTGACGGCGACCTTGGACAGGGCCGCGGAGTCCAGCCCCGACCCGACCGTCACGGTCTGGGTCGCCAGGGTCGCGCCCGAGGCGGCGGGCAGCGTGATCGCGGCCGACTCCACCGAGGTGCCGGTGGAGTCCAGGAACGCCACCTTGAGGCTCTTGCCGGCGCAGGCGGCGACGATGCCGGACAGCGAGACGGAGGTGGTCCGGTACGCACCCGAGGTCAGCACCGGCGCACCGAACGAGGCGGCGACCGCCGAGGTGCCCTGGCAGGCGCCGACGGCGTCGACCCCGGCCTGGATGGTCGAGCCGGAGCCGGTGACGTTGAGGGTCGACGCGGAGGCCAGCGACAGTCCCGCGACGCCGAGGACGGCGAGCGACACGGCCAGGACCTTGCGATGGGTGGACGAGACGGACATCAGGGATGCTCCTGTCGAGACGGCGGTGTGAGGACGGGCCCGGGGTGCAGCCCACCGCCTCATCGACTCCGGCACGGCGCTGACCTGGGTGCCAGCACCCGGCGCGCCCGAATCGTCCGTTCTCTTCACCCGGTGACGAACACCACGAATGCGGCAGACCACGCATCTCGGACAGCGCCGCGACTGGGCCGAACGGGTGAACGCCCGCCAGTCCGGACCGGCCCGTCGGCGGTCGGCAGGTGAGGTCAGCGCCCGCGCAGGGCGTCGACCGGGACCGCGGCGAACACCCGGGTGCCCTCGCCGGGCGCGCCGACCACCTCGAGCCGCCCGCCCACGAGGGTGATGCGGTCGCGCAGCCGGGCCGTGCCCGACGGGGTCACGAGGGCGGGGTCGAAACCGGCCCCGTCGTCGGTGACCGTGAGCGACAGGGCACCCCCGGCCCGGCGCAGCTCGACCTCGACCGAGGTCGGCCGGGCGTGCTTGAGCGCGTTGGTGAGGGCCTCCTCGACCACCCGAACGAGCAGCAGCCGCTCGGCCTGGGTGAGCATCGGGGTGGCCGGGTCGTCGAGCAGCCGCACATCGTCCTCGACCACGAGCCGGGTGGCGATGCTCGTCGGGACACGGCGCAGCAGGGCGCGCAGCGCGGGCACCACCCCCACCTCGAGCTGGTCGGGGTAGAGCAGCCGGCTCATCTCCCGCACGTCCTGCGCGCGCAGGTGCTCCAGGTCGACCCGCACCTCGCGCAGCGCCGCGACGTCCGTCGGTGCACCGCCGCCGAGCTCGATCCTCGTGGCCAGCCCGTCCATCCGGGCGACCATCATCACGAGCCGCTGCTGCATGGTCGCGTGCAGCCCCTCGGCCACCGCGCGACGGACCCGGATCTCCTCGTCCTCGAGCGCTGCGAGGGCGACCTCGACGAGCAGGGTCTCGCGCTCCGCGGTCCGGGCGCGTTCGCCCATGGACCGGGCGAAGAGCATCGCCCACACCCCGACCCCGGCCGAGAACACGCAGATGGCCGCTCCCCCGACGCCCTCGACGAGGTACGCGGCGAGCGAGTCGTGGGTGACCCCGAACACGCGCTGGCAGACCAGCCGCAGCACCGCCGCACCCACCGAGGCGAGCAGCACCGGCGGCACCGCCTGCCGCCAGGTGTGCACCAGGTGCACCGGCTGCACGGCGAGCAGCACGAGCAGCGCGACGACCGCGGCCATGTTGGCGCCGATCCGGGCCCACACCGGGACCGCGCCCATCTGCGGCACCTGCTCGGAGAGCACGTACGCCGACTGGACCGAGGCACCGACGGCGTAGCCGAGCGCGACGAGCCCCGTCCCGCGCAGCAGGGCCTGCCGGTCACCGCCTCGCGCGAGGAAGGGCACCGACGTGTGGTCAATCTCGCTCACGTCATCTCCCTGACGGTACTGACGGCACCGACTGGCGCGACCATACTGGACGGACCATGAGCACCATTCCTCCCGATTTCCTCCGTGTCGCCCTGGTTGAGGACCAGCCGCTGTTCCGGGCGATGCTGGCGCGCACGCTCGACCACTACGACGACGCGTTCAAGGTGGTGCTGCAGACCGGCACCGCGGCCGAGACGCTGCGCAACCTGCTCCCCGGGCTGGCCGACGTGGTCGTGCTGGACATCGACCTGCCGGACGGCAACGGCATCTCCCTCGGTGTCCAGCTGCGCCGCGCGCAGCCCCATCTGGGCATCCTCCTGCTGTCCGCGCACGACGCGATGGACCTGCTGCTCGACCTGCCGCCGGACGTGGCGCACGGCTGGTGCTACCTGTCCAAGACGTCCTCGACGTCGGAGGAGACGCTCGTCGGTGCGCTGCGCGCCGCGGCGGCCGGGCACACGGTGCTCGACCCGGCGCTGCTGGCCAAGGCCACCCCCCGGGCCGGTTCCTCGGTCGCCAAGCTCACCGACCGGCAGTTCGGCGTGCTGCGGCTGCTGGCCGAGGGCCTGTCGAACGCCGGGATCGGCGAACGGCTGGGGATCACCGAGAAGTCGGTGCAGAACCACGTGAACGCCCTGTACGCGACGCTCGGCATCGACGCCGACTCCCGTCGCAACCCGCGGGTGAGCGCCGCGCTGCGGCTGCTCGAGGAGACCGGACCGGTCGACTGAGACCCGGCACCCCGGTGGTCGACGCACCCTGCCCGTGCGGCAGCGGACTGGACGACGCGGCGTGCTGCGCGCCGCTGCTCGCGGGGGACCGCCCGGCGCCCACCGCCGAGCAGCTCATGCGCTCACGGTTCACGGCGTTCGCGGTGGGCGACGCGGCCTACCTGCGCCGCACCTGGCACGCCTCGACCCGACCGGCCGAGCTGAGCCTCGACGAGACCCTCACGTGGTACCGGCTCGACGTGGTCGCCACCTCGGGCGGCAGCGCCCTGGACACCCGCGGGACGGTGGAGTTCCGCGCGTTCTGGCGCTCACCGCAGGGCCGCGGCGTGCAGCAGGAGACCAGCAGGTTCGTCCGCGAACGCGGTCGCTGGTGGTACGTCGACGGCGACGTGGTCTGACCGGCCCGCAGCTCAGCCCACCGCTCGGCCCGCCGCTCAGCCGACTGCGACCGGCTCGTCGGCCCGGGCGACCTCGAGCAGCTCGAGCAGCCGCGGCGCGAGGGGCCCGGGTGTCGGACGGGTGACGGCCTGCACCACCCACGCGGGTGCGTCCCGCCCCGGCAACCGCGCGGCGACCAGTCCCGCGGCCTGCGGCTTGGCCGCCACGTGCTGCGGCACGAGGGCGACGCCGAGCCCGCGGTGCACGAGGTCGAGCAGCGTGTGCACGTCGTCGACCGAGCAGCGCACGTGCCGACGCACCCCCTCGCGCTCGCAGACGCCGTCGTTGAGCGAGCGCAGCCCCCAGGCCGGGTCGAAGTCGACGAAGTCGGCGTCGCGCAGATCGGCCCAGTCCACCTTGGCGTGGGCCAGCCGGTGGTCGGGCGGGCACAGCAGCACGAGCGGCCGGCGCCCGAGCTCGGTGGCCTGCACCCCCGACAGGTGCTCGGTGGTGGCGACGAACGCGACGTCGAGCCGCCCGGCCCGCACCGCGGACACCAGGTCGTGCGAGCCCGTCTGGGTGTAGCTGATGTCGACCTGCGGGTACCGGCGGTGGAACCGTTCGAGCAGCGGCGGGACGTCCACCGCACCCAGGCACGGTTCGGCGCCGACGGCCAGCCGGCCGGACAGCTCCCGGGTGGCCCGCACCACCGCGTCCCGGGCCGCCGCGGCCTCGGCGAGCAC
>NZ_VWSD01000047.1 GCF_009829685.1 Cellulomonas citrea | reverse complement strand
CCCCCGGAAGGGCCGCGGCGCGCGCCCCGCGGCCACCGCCCGCACCCGCTCCTCGATGCCGTCGGGCGGCACGGCCTCCGGCTGGGTCGCCGTGGTCGCCGGGACGTTGGCGCTGCTCACGATGTTCCTCAGCTCGGCCGTCATCGTCTCGACGAAGAACGTCGGCATCGAGACCTCGTTCGGGCGGCCGGTGGACAGCCTGCCGAACGGGTTCCACCTCATCGCCCCGTGGAACATGGTCACCGAGATGGATGCCGCCATCCAGACCGACAACCACGTGAAAACCGGTGACGCGCAGAGCTGCATCACGGTGCGGATCGCCCACCAGGCGACGGCCTGCGTCGACACGTCGATCCGGTGGCGGATCGAGGAGTCGGCCGCCGACGGGCTGTTCCGCGACTACCGCGACTTCGCCAACGTGCGGGACTCGCTCGTGACCCGTGACCTCAACGCCGCGCTCAACGCCGAGTTCGAGAACTACGACCCGCTGGCGATCGACAAGGACGGCAACTCCACGTCCCCGACCCTGGAGTCGCTGTCGACCAAGGTGCTGGCCCGGATCCAGGGCGAGATCGGCGACCAGATCAACGTGCTGTCGGTGATCATCCCGGTCATCCACTACGACGACAACACCCAGTCGAAGGTCAACGCCCTGCTCGCGCAGGTCGCCCAGACCCGCATCGCCGAGCAGGCCGTCATCACCGCCCAGCAGCAGGCGCTCGCGAACCAGACGCTGGCGCAGTCGGTGTCGAACGACCCGAACGTGCTGGTCTCACGCTGCCTGGACCTGCTCAGCGAGATGGTGTCGAAGGGGCAGACGGTGCCGGTCGCGTTCAGCTGCTGGCCCGGCGCCGGCTCGTCGGTCGTCGTGCCCGGGGTCACCGGCAGCGCGAAGTAGGTGCGGGTCCGTCGGGTCGCTACAGCGAGATCACGGACGCCAGCGAGACGAGCCAGAACCCCATCGCGGTGAGCAGCCCGACCGCGAACCGGGCCAGCGGCCCGCGCGGGTTCTTCCTGCGCGCCGGCAGCTGGACCCAGACCCCGTACGCCAGCAGCGCGACGAACCCCGCCGCACACCCGGCGGTCACCACGGGCTGCTCGCCCCAGGCCCAGACCGCCAGCGTCGCGACAGCGAGGAAGAGCCCGAACGACAGCAGCGCGAGCACGGCCTCGAGGAGGAGCTCCCCGAGCATCTCGAGCACCCTGCGGCCCGCGCGCCTCGCGGGCCGCAGGTGCGGCGCTGCGGCGCCGTCCTCGGTCGGCCCGCCGTCCTCGGTCGCGGCGCCGGTCGCGGGCGTGCTCGTCACACGAGAATCGTGCCGCACCCGGCCGCCACGACGGGCTGGTTCGACGGTGCGCCGGGGGCGCGCGTCCTGCGTCGGGGCAGGCCCGACGGGTACCTCGGAGCGGAGACGGTGGGATTTGAACCCACGGAAGGGGTTGCCCCCTTCACGGCCTTAGCAGGGCCGCGCACTAGACCGGGCTATGCGACGTCTCCAAGACAACGGCTCAGGTTAGCGGGCCGGGGCGCCAGCGCCCAAACCGCGGCCGGTCAGTGCTCGAAGCCCCACTCCCGGTCGGTGAGCATCCGGGCGATGGCCAGGCCGATCGCGAGGGCCACGACGACGAGCGCAGCCGTCACGCCGTAGCCCAGGGCCTGCGTCGTGTCGCCCTGGGCGAGGTAGTAGACGGCCCGGTAGGCGGGCACCCCGGGCACCATGATCGTCACCGCCGGGACGTACACCGTGATGCGCGGCACGTTGAGCCGCGGCGCCACCCAGGCCGCGAGCAGGCCGACGAAGCAGGCCGCGAGCGAGGCCGCGGCCTGCGGGGGCCAGCCGCCCAGCTGGACCGCCATGATGCGCAGCGTGTTGGGCACCGCGGCGATCGCGGCGGCGACGAGCGCCATCCGTCCCGAGCCGTTGAACATGAGCGCGAACCCGAGCACCCCGAGGAACGAGGCGGCCAGCCGCAGCAGCTCGAGCGTCACCGGGTCGAGCGCGGGCGCGGCGGGCGGGTCGGGGGTGAGCCCCACGAGCACCGACACGCCCCAGACGGCGAACGCCGCCGACGCGAAGATCATGAGGGCGTAGGTGAGCCGGGCCACCCCGGCCGAGAAGTCGAGCTTGGCCAGGTCGAGCGCCCCCGTGACGAGCGGGAAGCCGGGCACCAGGAAGAGCGCCGCGGCCACGTACCCGGCCTCGTGCCGGCCGCCGACGCCGACCACGCCGAGCACCTGCACGAACGCCAGGTACGCGAGCGAGGACACCGCACCGGCGAGCATCGTGACGCCGAACTGGTTGTAGCCGCGGTGCAGGAACGACCGCCGTAGCCCCTGCCCCAGCCCGGCGCCGAGCGCGGCACCGAGGATCTCCACCGGTCCGGCGCCGTTGAGGAACGCGAACGCCGCGCACGCCAGCGCGGCCCACAGCGCATTGACCGAGGTGCGGTACAGCGGCGGCTTCGCGGCGATCCGGTCGAGCTCGGCGTCGACGTGCTCGACCGTGACGTGGCCGCGGCGGTCGACGTCCTGCGCCAGCCACTCCAGCTCGGCCAGCCGGTCGGTGTTCACCCCGATGCTGCGGACCTCGGTCACCTCGGTGCGAAAGCTGCGGCCGCGGTGCGACGTCGTCGTGATCTCGGTGAGCGTGACGTGCGCCTCGTGCCGTTCGATGCCGAGGGCGCGGGCCACCCGCTGCATCGACGCCTTGACCCGGTAGGAGCCCGTGCCCGACGACAGCGACAGCCGTCCGACCCGCAGCACCACCCCCGAGCGACGGATCAGCTCGAGCTCGTCGTCGTCAGGCTCGGTCGGCACGGGTCAATGATGACAACGGCTGACGCGAACCCGCAGGACCAGCGACCTGGTGGACTCAGACGTCCCATGTCTTGACCGGCGCCACCCGGCCGCACGCACCCGACCCTGCACTCAGCTCGACGAGGACTCCGCCGCCGCGTCGGCCGACAACGACGCGAGGCGTGCGTGGAGCTCATCGACCCGACGGGCCAGGGACTCGACCTGGGCACGCGTCGCTGCCTGGTCGACCTGGCTCTCCGCCGCCACCCGGTCGACGAGCCAGGACGCCAACGTCGCCGTGACCACCCCGAGCAGCGCGATGCCGCCGACCATGAGGGCCACGGCCACGAACCTACCCGTCAGGGTCACCGGGTAGATGTCGCCGTAGCCCACCGTCGTCATCGTCGTCACGGCCCACCACAGACCGTCCCCGAACCCCTGGATGCTCGCCCCCGGCGCGCCCCGCTCGGCTTCGGTGACGGCAAGCCCGCCGACGAGCAGGAGCAGCAGGGTGCCGCCCACGACGTAGATGACGACGCGTCCGCGCAGGGTCCGCGCGCTCGTGCGGTTGAGCACTGCGAGCAGCGCCACGAGCCGCAGCAGCCGCAGCGGGCGCAGCACCGGCAGCGCGATGACCGCCAGGTCGAACAAGTTGTGCACGACGAACTGCTTGCGATCCGTCGTGACCGCGAGCCGCACGGCGTAGTCGACGACGAACAGCACCCACACCACGGTCACGGTGACCTGGCACACCTGACGCCAGCCGACCGAGGTCGCGGGCCAGATGATCGGCACCGCGTACGCGACCAGGAAAGCGAGCGCGGCCACCGCGAGCGGTATCTCGACCGCCCGCTCCCAGCGCTCCTGCGTGCTCGGCCCCTCCTGCTGGCTCGTCGTCGCTGCCTCGACCGTCATGCCGTCTCCCCCACCCGCACCCGGTGCCCGCGGCAGGGCTCGCGTGCCGACCGCACCTGGCTCGACGACCGGGGTGCAGGGCGACACCGGCCGAGCTGCCCCCGGCACGCACCCGAACAGCACTGTCAGCGGAGGGCGCGGGATTCGAACCCGCGGAGACGGTCTCCCGCCTCAGCAGTTTTCAAGACTGCCGCCTTCGGCCGCTCGGCCAGCCCTCCTCGGCGCCCTGCGGCGCCGGGCGATGAGTCTGCCACGACCTGCCCGCACCGCGCGGCCATGCCGCAGACGACGAGGGCCGTCGTCCGTGATCTCGGACGACGGCCCTGCGGCGGACGGGGTCAGCGGGCGCGCAGCCGCTCCATCGCGAGCTTGACGAGGGAGATGAGCGCCTGCTTCGTCGCGGCACGCGACCGGGCGTCGGTGTAGAGCACCGGCACACCCGGGGCGATCGCCAGGGCCTCGCGCACGTCCTCGAGCTGGTGGCGGGCCACCCCGTCGAAGCAGTTGACGCCGACGACGAACGGGATGCCGCGCGACTCGAAGTAGTCGACCGCCGGGAAGCACTGGTCGAGCCGCTCGGTGTCGACCAGCACGACGGCACCGATCGCACCGCGCACCAGGTCGTCCCACATGAACAGGAAGCGGTCCTGGCCGGGGGTGCCGAACAGGTACAGCCACAGCTGCCCCGGCAGGGCGATCCGGCCGAAGTCCATGGCCACGGTGGTCGTGGTCTTGAGGTCGCTCACGCCACCGGCGTCGTCGACGCCGAGGGAGTGCTCGGTCATCGCGGCCTCGGTGTTGAGCGGCTCGATGTCCGAGATGGACCCGATGAAGGTGGTCTTCCCGACGGCGAAGCCACCGGCGACGATGATCTTGACGACGGTCGGAGCCGTGCTCGCTGCCTTCCCAGACGAGCTGGCGACCGCGGCGTCAGAGGGCGGAAATGCCATTGAGAACACTCTCCAGAACGCTCAGGGACAGGGCGGGCGACTCGCCGGTGGGCAACTCGTCGTTCACGGTCGTGCTGATGATGCGCAGGTACTCACCGTCGGCCAGGTCGGACACGAGGATCCGGGTGACACCGATCGGCAGGTGGAGCAGGGCGGACAGCTCGGCGAGGGAGATGTAGTCCTCGCTGGCGTAGCGCAGGATCGACCGCTTCTCCGGCGGCAGACCCGGCCGGCTGGCAGAGCCCGGCAGCGCCTCGACGAGCGCTTCCAACGGGAGGTCGGAGCGCGCTCGGACACGGCCGCCGGTGACGGCGTACGGCCGTACCGTCCTGGCCTCGAAGCCGAGTTCGTCGCTCATCGTCGTATCCGGGTCAGCCGACCGGCGTCCGCGTGGCGCCGTCGGTCGGCAGCAGGGTCCGCATCTCGGAGATGAGCTGCGGGGTGAGCGTGGCCTCGGTGCGCGAGACGAGCATCGCCATCTCGTAGCCGATGAGGCCGACGTCGCAGGTCGCCTCGGCGATCACGCCGAGCACCGAGCCGTTCGAGACGCTCATGAGGAACAGGAACAGCTCGTCCATCTCGACGATGGCCTGCCGCACGTCACCCGCCTTGAGCTGACGGGCCGCACCACGGGTGAGGCTCGACATACCGGCGACGATCGCCGCCATCTGGTCGCCGCTCGTGCGGTCCAGGTTCTCCGACATCGCCATGAGCAGACCGTCGGCCGAGACCACCAGCGTGTGCCGGGTGCCGGGCACGGTCCGGACGAAGTTGTCCAGGAGCCAGCCGAAGTTGGCTGCCTCGGTGCTGAGCGAGCTCACGCGTCCTCCTCGGTGGTGTAGCCGACGGCTACGGGTCTGGGGGTCGTTTCGTCGGGTGCTGTCACGAGCTGGGCTCCCCCGGGTCGGTCGAGGCCCGTCGGCCACGGCTGGTCCCGGACTGGAACGACGCGAGCCGGGACCTCAGCTCGTCGGCATCCCGCCGGATGGGGTGGTCGCCGGCGGCCGGCGCCTCGGCGGGCATGGCGGTCGGCACACGGCGGGTCAGCTGCTCGCTGGTCCCGCCCATGCTGGGCCGGTAGGTCGAGAGCTGGGACAGCTCGGCGAGCGCCTGCTCCTCGATGTCCGAGCGCAGCGCCAGCATCGCGGCCACGTCGTCGTCGAGGGTGCCGACCCGACCGGTCGAGGGCGTCTGCGACGCGCTCCACGACGTGGGCTCGGCCGCAGGGGCGGCCGGGGCCTGCACGGTCACGCCCGCCGGCTCGAAGGGCACCGAGCCCCACACCGGCGCCGCCGGTACGGTCGGGGTGCCCCACACCGGTGAGCTCGGGACCTGGGCGGTCGGCTCCGGCTCGGCCGGCGGTGCGGCCCAGCCCGTCGGCGCGGACCAGGTGGCCTCGGCGGGGCTGGGCACCTGCTCGGTGGGCGCCCACACCGGGGTGGTCGCCTCGCTCGCCGGCGGTACGACGGGGGCGGCGGGCGACGGCGCGACCGGGGACTGCGCGGTCGGTTCGGCCTTGCCCTTGCGACCGAAGAGCCCGAAGCGCTTCTTGCCCCGGTGCTCGTCGGCTGCGGCCGGCGCCGACGACGCGACGTCCTGACCCACGACCGACGGCCACGCGGGGGTCTCGGCCACCGGTTCGACGGGGGCGGGAGCCCCGACGCCGGGGGCGCCGAACACCGGGGAGAACGCAGCCGGTGCCGCGGGCTCGGGGGCGCCGAACGCCGGGGTGCCGAAGGTCGAGGGGTCGAACGCCGCCGGCTGCTGGGCGACCGGAGCGCCGAACGGCTCGGCGGGCGGGGTCGCGTCGTCCTGCTCGAACGGCGGGGTCGCGCCGTACGGCTCCACCGGCGGGGCGAAGTCGTAGGGCCCGGACAACGGTACCGGCGCGCTGTCGGCCGGGACGGGCGGCGGCAGGTACGGCACCGTGCCGTCACCCTCGGACGCGGTGGTCCAGCCCTCGTACCGGCCCTCGTCGTCCGCGGATGCGTCCGCCGGGTCGGTCGCCGGCGCCCAGACCGGTTCGGCCGGACCGGCCGACCAGTCGGCGAGCGGCGCGGTGCCGGACCAGTCGGGCTGGGCCTGGGTCGCGGACCAGTCGACGGCGGTCTCGGGCTCGAGCACCGGGGCGTACGGCGCCTCGCCGTCCTCCGGCTCGAGCGCGATCGGGTCGAACGCCGGCACCAGACCGCCGGCGGAGCCGGCGTCCTGCACGAAGAGACCGGCGGGCTGCCAGTCGGCCGAGTCCCACGTGGGGCTCGGCCAGTCGCTGCCGGGCTCGGCGGGCTGGACGACAGGGATCTGGCCGGTGGCCCAGCCTGCGACGTCGTCCTGGGTGTAGCCGTAGGGCACGTCGGCGTCCGGGGCGGCCGGGGCGGCGTGCGCACCGCGCCGGGTGCGGGTCCGGGGGCGCTGGGCGAGCGGGGCTGCGGGCGCCGCCACGTCGGCGGTCGGCTCCTGCGGCTGCTCCGGCTCCGGCTGCGGCTCGGGAGTCGATGCGAACGCCGCGAACGCACCAGGCGCCGCGAACGCGGCGGACTCTGCCGCGGGCGCCTCGTCGGCGGGTTCGGCGGCGACGGGCTGCTCGTCCTGCTGCCGTGACCAGCCGCGGAACCCGGTGAACAGGCCGCGCCGGTCCTCCGGGTCGACCGGCTTGGCCGGGGACAGGTCGAGGAGCGGGACCTCGTCCGGCTCGGACTCACCGTCACGTCGACGCGTCGGCAGACCCGCGGTCTGCGAGCTCACGATCATCGGCGCCCAGCCGGCGCCACCCGCCTGCAGGTCCGTCGGGATGTCGGCCGGCGTGATCGCCTCGGGCAGCACGAAGGAGCCCGACTCGTCGTCCGCCGACACGCCCTGGCGGCGGCGCGGCAGCCCCTGCTCGGTGGACCCGTCGGTGAGTGCGGCGAGGTCGACTTCCCGCACCGTGGGGACCTCCTGCTGCGCGAGCGCCGCCTCCAGCTCAGGGGACAGCGTCGGGGTCGCGAGCATCGGCTGCTCGGCGCCGCGCGTCGGCACGGCCGGCGGCAGCGCGTCCGGCTCCAGGCCGGAGAACAGCGCCACCGGGAACCGCACCAAGGTCTCCGTGCCGTTGCCGCCGGGCACGTGGCGCATGGTCACCTTCGCGCCGAGACGGTTGGCCAGCCGGGCCACCACGAACAGACCCAGCCGCTGGGCGCCCAGCGAGTCGGCCGGTGAGGTGAACGCCAGCTTCTCGTTGACGGCGTCGAGCTCGGTGTCCGTCATGCCGATGCCGTGGTCACGCACCGTCACCGTGACGAACTGGCCCTCCATCCCGGTGGCGACCTCCACGGGGGTGTCCGGCTCGGAGAACACCGAGGCGTTCTCCAGCAGCTCGGCCAGCATGTGCGCGGCCGGCAGGGCGTTGAAGCCGAGCATGAGCGGGTCGACGTTGAGGTCGAGCTCGACCCGGTCGTACTGCTCGATCTCGGACGAGGCCGTGCGGATGACGTCCGACAACGGCATCGACTCGCGCAGCCGGCGCCCCGAGTCGATCCCGGCGAGCACGAGGAGCGACTCGGCGTTGCGGCGCATCCGGGTGGCCAGGTGGTCGAGGTGGAACAGGTTCGCCAGGACCGTCGGGTCCTCCTCGGACCGTTCGAGCGAGTCGACGAACGCCAGCTGGCGGTTGAGGAGCACCTGGTCGCGGCGCGCGACGTTGACGAACATCTCGGCGATGGACCCGCGCAGCGCCGCCTGCTGCTGGGCGACCTGGATGGTGGTGGCGTTGACGTCGTTGAACGCCGCCGCGAGCCGGCCGATCTCGTCCTGGGAGTCGACCTGGATGCGGGGCAGCTCGATGTTGGGGCCCTCACCGGGCACCGCCACCTGCTCGACCAGCAGCGGGAGCTGCTCGCGCACGTCCGCGGCGGCCTCTGTGAGCCGCCGCAGCGGCCGCACGATCGACCGGGCCACCAGGTTCGCCAGGATCCAGGACGCCACGGCGACCAGGACCATCGCGGCGAACGTGATGACCAGGCGGATGAGCGCGGACCGCTCGGCCGCCTGGGCCTGCGTGTCCGCCAGGTCGATGACCTGCGCCTCGACCTTGCCGAGCGCGTCGAACAGGGTGGCCTGCGCCGTCGTCCAGCCGTCAGGGGTGATCGAGTCGGTGACCGACGGGTCGCCGTTCGCCAGGTGCGAGCGCATCTTGGCGGTCTCGTTGGCCATCGCGCGCAGCTGGTCGCCGTTGAGCCTGAGGTCGTCGACCGCACCTGCTGCGGCCTTGCGGGCCGCGTCGGTGTCGGCCGCGGCCGTGACGTAGGCATCCACGGCGACGACGTTGCCCGGGGCCTTGAGCACGGCGAGACCGGCCTGCTGCTCGGTGAACAGGGCGACGGAGTAGGCGCGCACGGCGGCGTCGGTGGCGATCGTGGTGGCGAGCGTGCGGTTGAGCAGACCGTTGGCGAAGTCGGAGACGAAGGTGCCCCACGCCGTGGAGATCGAGGCGTAGCTGCTGCCGACCAGCCCGGTGGCGTTGTCCACCTGGCCACGCGCCGAGGTGAGGGTCTTGCCGAGGGAGCCGAGCATCGCGGTGAAGTCGGTGCGCGCCTGCGGGCTGAGCTGGCTCACCTCGACGTGGTCCGCGGCGACCTTGACGCGCTCGACCTGGGCGTCGGTCGCGGCGCGGGCCGCTGTGAGCGTCTTGGTGTCGATGGTCCCCGTGGAGGCGGTCTGCTCGTTGCGCAGCGCCTGCGACAGACCTTCGGCGGACTGCAAGGTCGCGACGACGGCGCTGTTGGCTCGGGCGTACCGCAGGTCCTGGTAGGCGTTCCAGGTCACGAGGACGCCCGCGACGAGCAGCACCACCATGGGAACGGCAAGAACCGCCCTCACCTTGGTGCTGACGTTCAGCCGTCGCAGCATGTCGTTCCTCTCGTCCGAACGGCTCGGTCGCGTCTGCCGCACGCACCCGACCCGGACCGGAGCATGGTCGATCAGCCCCGTGCAGTCCTCATCGGCTCAGGTCCGCACCGGCATGAGGTGTCACCTCATTGTGCCGTGATCGTCCCACGCCGGGGAGGACTCCGGTGTGACACATGTGATGACCAGGTCACGGTGCCACTGTCACTCGTCCGGAGGAACCCCGTGGGCTAACGTCCCGCGGATGCGTGTCATGCAGATCACGGAGCCGGGCGGACCGCACGTGCTGCGGCCGGCCGACCTTCCCGTCCCCGAGCCGGGACCCGGGCAGGTGCAGATCAGCGTGGTCGCGGCCGGTGTCAACCGCGCCGACCTGCTGCAACGGGCCGGGCTGTACCCGCCGCCGCCCGGTGCGCCGACGTGGCCCGGGCTCGAGGTGAGCGGGGTCGTGTCCGGCGTCGGACCGGTGCGCGACGACGGGAGCCCGCGCTGGGCGGTCGGCGACCGGGTGTGCGCGCTGCTGCCCGGCGGGGGCTACGCCGAACGGGTGGTCGCCGACGCCGCGCTCGTGCTCGCGGTGCCTCCGGGACTCGATCTGGTCGACGCCGCGGGGCTGCCCGAGGCGATCGCCACCATCGGCAGCAACCTGCGCGCAGCCCACCTGGCCGACGGCGAGACGCTGCTGGTCCGGGGCGGTTCGGGCGGCATCGGGTCGATCGCCGTGCAGCTGGGCCGGGCGCTGGGCCATCGGGTGCTGGCCACCGCGGGCGGGCCGGAGCGCGTCGCACGCGTGCGCGAGCTCGGGGCCGACGTCGTGCTGGACCATCGGCGCGACGACCTCGTGGAGCAGGTCCGTGCCGCCACCGACGGCCGCGGGGTCGACGTGCTGCTCGACGTGCTGGGTGCGGCGGGTCTGGCCGACAACCTCGCGATGCTCGCCGACGACGGCCGCCTCGTCGTGCTCGGGCTGCAGAGGGGCGCCCGGGCCTCGATCGACCTCGGGCTGCTGCTCGCCCGCCGGCTCTCGGTGGCCGGCACCTCGCTGCGCTCCCGTCCGGCGGACCAGAAGGCCGCGATCATGGCCGATGTCCGGGACCGGCTGTGGCCGCTGGTCGCCGACGGCCGGGTCCGCCCCGTCGTGCACGCCCGGCTGCCGCTCGACCAGGCCGCGCAGGCGCACCTGCTGCTCGACTCCGGCGACGTGTTCGGCAAGCTGCTGCTGCTGCCGTAGGCCGCCGGCCGGGGGCCGCCCGGGTGCCGGCCCGGGACCCAGCGGTGCAGATCCCGGCGGGCGCCGCGGGCCGGGCGGACAATGGCCGCATGACCTCCGCGCAGGACGACCACCGCTCGGTCACGCCGCAGGACGCGAACACCCCGGACGGGTCCCAGGACCCGGTCGAGGAGGACGTGCGCACGCTCGTCGGCCAGCCGGCGAAGGTGATGCGGATCGGCACCATGGTCAAGCAGCTGCTCGACGAGGTGCGGTCGGCCCCGCTGGACGACGCGGCGCGCACCCGGCTGGCGCAGATCCACGAACGGTCCCTCGCCGAGCTCGAGGAGGGCCTGTCCCCCGAGCTCGCCGCTGAGCTGCGCCGCCTGTCGCTGCCGCTGGAGGGGGAGCAGCCCACCGACGCCGAGCTGCGGATCGCGCAGGCCCAGCTGGTCGGCTGGCTCGAGGGCCTGTTCCACGGCATCCAGACGGCGCTGGTCGCCCAGCAGATGGCGGCCCAGGCCCAGCTCGGCCAGATGCGGCGGGCGGCGCTGCCGGCCGGGTCGGCGCCGGGCGTGCTGCTGCGGTCCGACGGGGACGACGACGCGCGGCCGGCGACGGGGCAGTATCTCTAGACCTCGGGATTAGTTAGGTACTTGACGGTTAGGAAACTGACGATCTACCGTCGTGCCGTGGCCGATACCGACACCTCCCCGCAGCTCGCCGAGCTCATCGTGCGCATCGCGATGCGCCTGCGTCAGGACATGACGACGTCGTTCACCCGCGCCTTCGCTGAGGTCGACCTCGGCGGGCTCACCCCGCACCAGGCCCGCATGGTCGGCTTCATCGAGGCGAACGAGGCCGGCGGCCTCACCCAGCGCGACCTCGCCGAGGCGACCGGCACCCGGGCGGCGACCATCTCGAGCCTGCTCACCGGGCTCGAACGCGACGGCTGGGTCGAGCGCCGGCCCGACCCGCACGACGCCCGCCGCAAGACGGTGCACGTCACCGACAAGGCCCGACGCGTCGTCAAGAGCTTCGAGTCGGCCATCTGGGCCACCTCGAGCGTCGACCTGTCCGCCTTCACCGCAGGCGAGCAGACCCAGCTCGTCGAGCTGCTCACCCGGCTGGACCGCCAGCTCGCCGGCTGAGCCGACCACCGCCACACCCCGTCCGAGCGCGTCCCCTGCCGGGGCGTGCCGATCCCGCACGTCTTCACGAGGAGCACCCATGTCCACGCACGACGACCGCTACTACCTGCTGCAGGCCCCCATGCCACGGGCGCTGGCCCACCTGGCCGTCCCCATGATGGCCGCCACCAGCGTCGGCATCCTCTACTCGGTGGTCAACGCCGGGTTCGTCGGCTCCCTCGGCTCGACCGCCCTGCTCGCCGCGATCACGCTCGGGCTGCCGCTCACGGCCCTCGTCATGGCCGTCGGCGGCGTGTTCGGCACCGGCGGCGCCGCCGCCGTCAGCCGGCTGGTCGGCGAGCTCGACGGCGCCGTGCCCGAGGCGGCGGCCGAGCTGCGGCTGCGCATCCGCCGGTACTCGGCGTTCACCGTCTGGGGATCGGTCGCGGCCGGCGCGATCGTCGGCGCGCTCGGGCTGCTCTGGCTGACGCCGGTCACCCACCTGCTCGGCGCCGACGGCCCGGCGTTCGCGCCGACCGCCGCCTACGCCGGCGTGCTGCTCGCCGGCACCCCGGTGCTCACCCTGGCGTTCGCCATCGAGCAGCTCGTGCGGGCCGAGGGGGCCGCGCGGGCGTCGATGACGGCCCTCATCGCCTCGACCGTCGTGAACTTCGCGCTCGACGTGCTGCTCATCCTCGTGCTCGGCTGGGGCGTCGCCGGTGCGGCGCTGGCCATCGTCGCCTCCAACGCCGTCACCGTCGGGTACCTCGTGCGGCACCTGCACCGGCACAGCCCGGAGATCCGGATCTCGCCGCGGTGGCTCGCGGCCGACGGCGCCGTCGTGCGCGAGGTGCTCGGCATCGGCTCCTCCGAGCTGCTCATGAGCGGGTTCATGCTGGTGAGCAGCCTCCTGTTCAACAACGTCGCCGTGCACTACGGCGACGCGGCGCTCGCGGGCGTCGGGGTGGCGCAGCGCATCGTCCAGGTGCCCGAGATGCTCGCCATGGGCGTCGCGCTCGGCGTCATGCCGCTCATCGCCGCGTCGACCGGTGCCGGGCTCGTCGGGCGCCGCCGGCTGGCGATGCGACACGCCGCCGGGTGGGTCGCCGTCGTCGTCGCGGTGTTCGCGGTGCCGCTGTTCGCCCTCGGCCCGCAGGTGCTGCAGCCGTTCAGCCACGACCCGGCGGTGCTGGCGATCGGCGCGACGGCGCTCGTCGCCCAGCTCGTGTCGGCCCTGTTCAACGGGTTCACGACGCTCGCGGTGACGTTCTTCCAGGCCACCGGGCGGATGGGGCCCGCCGCCGTGCTCGCCACCGCCCAGGGCGCCCTGTTCATCCCGGCGCTGCTCATCGGCCGCGCGCTGTTCGGGCTCACCGGCGTCATCTGGTCGATCACGGCCGCCGAGCTCGTCTGCCTCGTCCTGGCCGGCGTGCTGCTGCTCGTCTCGCGCGGCCGGCAGACGGCCGACCCGACGTCGGACGGCGAGGCGGTCCCCGCCGGGGCGGCCGAGGTCGCGGCCTAGCGACGCCCGCGCGGCGACGGAGAGCGGCCCGGCGGGGCGGTGAGCACGATCGCGCCGGTGACCAGCGCGAGGCCGACGATCTCCAGGCCGTGCGGCCACTGGCGCAGCACCACCGCACCGACGACGGCGGCCGAGGCCGGCAGGATCGCCAGCAGCACCGCGAACGTCGCGGCGCTCACCCGGCGCATCACCACCTGCTCGACGCCGTAGGGCACGACCGAGGAGAGCACCGCGACCGCGGCGACCGCGATCGCCAGCCGCCCGTCGTGCAGCACCGGCCCGGCGCCGGCCGCCAGCGGGCTGAACACCAGCGCACCCACGCTCATCGCGAGCGCCAGCCCGACGAGCCCGCCGCCCGTCTGGGCGTCGACCTGCGGCACCCCGTCGTCCTGCGCACCGGCCGCCACCGGGGTCGCACCACGCGCGACGACCCGGCCGAGCACGATGTAGCCGGCCCAGAACCCCGCCGCGACCAGGATCGCGACAAGCCCCACGACGGCGTCGGGCCCCAGCTGCAGGCTCACCCCGGCCAGCAGCAGCACCCCGGCGAACGCCACCACGATGGCCCAGCGCTCGCGGACGCTGCGCCCGGTGACGGCGGCCACCGCGACCGGCCCGATGAACTCCACGGCCACGGCGGTGCCGAGCGGCAGCCGCGAGATCGCGATGTAGAAGGAGACGTTCATCGCGGCCAGCACCACCCCGAACGCGGCCGTCGTGAGCAGCCGGCGGCGGTCCCAGCGGTGCCGCCAGGGACGCTGCCAGGCGAGCAGCACGAGTGCCGCACCCACGATCCGCAACCAGGCGACCACCGGCGCGGCGAGCACGTCGAACAGCCGGACGGCCACCGCGGCGCCCAGGTACTGGGTGAGCCCGGACACGACGAACAGCGCCGGCGCCGGCACCCTGCCCCGCGGCCGGGCGCTGGGCCCGGGGTCGGTCACCGGGGCTGCAGCGAACGCAGGACGGCGAGCACCCCGTCGTCCTCGATGGTGCCGGTCACCTCGTCGGCGGCGGCGCGCACCGGCTCCTGGGCGTGCCCCATCGCCACCCCGCGCGCAGCCCAGCGCAGCATCTCGGTGTCGTTGCTGCCGTCACCGACGGCGGCGGTCGCGAACGGCTCGACGCCCAGCCGGCGCCGCACGGTCTCCAGCGCGGAGGCCTTCGAGACCCCGCCCGGGGTCAGGTCGAGCCAGGCGCTCCAGCCCACGGCGTAGCTCACCTCGTGCAGGCCGACGCGTTCGACGATCTCGTGGAACTCCTCGGGCGTGCTGCCGAGCGAGCGCAGCACCACCCGGGTGGCGGGGGCGGCGACCAGCTCGTCGAAGGTCGCGACCGAGATCTCGCCGTTGAGCTCACCGGCCGGGAACAGGGCGTTGGCCAGGAACCCGATGCCGAGCCGCTCGACGGCGATGAGGGCGTCCGGCAGCTCGGCGGCCAGCGCACGCAGGGCGGGGCCGGGGTCGAAGGTGACGACGTCGACCACCTCGTAGCCGTCGTCGAGGTCCGGGTCGAGCCGCGCGATGACGGCGCCGTTGGAGCAGACCACCCAGCCATCGGTGAGGCCCAGCTGCTCGGCGACCGGGAGGGTGCCGGCGACCGAGCGGCCGGTCGCCAGCACGACGTGCACCCCGGCCTCGACGAGCGCCTGCACCGCGGCGTGCACCTCGGGCGAGATGACGCCGTCGTAGCTCATGAGCGTGCCGTCGACGTCCAGCGCGACGAGCCGGGCGCGGCCACTCATCGCCGGCCGACCGGTTCGATGACCTCGAGCCCGCCCAGGTAGGGCTGCAGACCCGCCGGGACGCGCACCGACCCGTCGGCCTGCTGGTGGTTCTCCAGGATCGCGACCAGCCACCGGGTGGTGGCCAGCGTGCCGTTGAGCGTGGCGACCGTGCGCAGCGACCCGTCCTCCACGCGCTCGCGCACCCCGAGCCGGCGGGCCTGGAACGTCGTGCAGTTCGAGGTGCTGGTGAGCTCGAGGTAGCGCTGCTGGCTGGGCAGCCATGCCTCGCAGTCGTACTTGCGGGCCGCCGAGGAGCCGAGGTCGCCGGCCGCCGTGTCGATCACCCGGAACGGCAGCTCGACGAGGCGGATCAGCTCCTTCTCCCAGGCCAGGATGCGCTTGTGCTCGGCCGCGGCCTCCTCGACCGGGACCCAGCAGAACGCCTCGACCTTGTGGAACTGGTGCACCCGGATGATGCCGCGGGTGTCCTTGCCGTAGGAGCCGGCCTCGCGGCGGTAGCAGGCGCTCCAGCCGGCGTACCGCTTGGGGCCGTCGGACAGGTCGAGGATCTCGCCCTGGTGGTAGCCGGCGAGCGCGACCTCCGAGGTGCCGACCAGGTACAGGTCGTCGGCCTCGAGGCGGTAGATCTCGTCGGCGTGCGCCCCCAGGAAGCCGGTGCCGGCCATGATCTCGGGCTTGACCAGCGTCGGGGTGATCATCGGCGTGAAGCCGTGCGAGACGGCCAGGTCCATCGCGGCGGTGAGCAGCGCCAGCTCCAGCCGCGCACCGATGCCGGTGAGGAAGTAGAACCGCGCGCCGGAGACCTTCGCGCCGCGTTCGGTGTCGATGGCCCCGAGCAGCTCGCCGAGGTCCAGGTGGTCGCGCACCGGGAAGTCGAAGGTCGGCGGGGTGCCGACGTGCTCGAGCACGACGTAGTCGTCCTCACCGCCCGACGGCACCTGCGGCTCGATGACGTTCTCGATGCGGCGGGCCAGCTCGGATGCGGTGCGCTCGGCCTCGTCGGCGTCGGCCTGCAGGGCCTTGACCTTCTCGGCGAGCCCCTTGGTGTGCGCCAGCAGCGCCGCCTTCTCCTCACCCTTCGCCTGGGCGACGAGCTTGCCGTGCGCCTTCTGCTCGGCGCGCAGCTGCTCGAACTGCGTGAGCGCGGCACGCCGGCGGGCGTCCGCGTCGAGCACCTGGTCGACCAGGGCGGGGTCGGAACCGCGCGCCCGCTGGGAGGCACGCACCAGGTCGGGGTCGTCACGCAGCAGCTTGAGGTCGATCACGGCATCGACCCTACCGACCCGGGCCGACGCGGGCGGGCGTGGACCCGCGCACGGCCTCACCCGGCCCCGCTCCCCGCGCCCGCGTAAGGTGCCCGCATGAGGGCGGAGGGCTGGATCGCGCTGGTCGCGGACGTGGTGGCGCTGGTCGCTCTCGTCCTCGTCGTGCTCGTGTGGCGGCGCCAGGCGCGGTGGCGCCCCGACCCGCCCGACGCACGTCCCTGGGTGACGCCCCGTGCCGGCAGCGAGGCCGCCGTCGAGCAGCCGAGCGGCCCGCTGCTGGCGTTCGTCATCAACCCGTCCAAGCCCGACGCCGCGACGCTGCGCCTCAAGGTGCTCGCCGCCTGCGCCGGCCGCTACCTGCGCGAACCGCTGTGGCTGGAGACGACGGTCGAGGACCCGGGCGTCGGCCAGGCCAAGGCCGCGGTCGAGGCCGGGGCGCAGATCGTCGTGGCCGTCGGCGGCGACGGCACCGTCCGGGCCGTCGCCTCCGCGTTGGCCGGCACGAGCACCCCGATGGGGATCATCCCGCTGGGCACCGGGAACCTGCTGGCCCGCAACATCGACCTGCCGCTCGCCGACCCGCTCGCCGCGCTCCAGGTGGTGCTCGACGGCAAGGACAAGCCGATCGACGTCGGCCGGCTGCACGTCGACCGCTGGGGTCCGGAGGAGAAGGGCCCCCGCGAGCGCGACCACCTGTTCCTCGTCATCGCCGGGATCGGGTTCGACGCGGCGATGGTCGCCGACACCGACGACGTGCTCAAGGCCAAGGTCGGCTGGATCGCCTACTTCGTCGCCGGGGTGCGCCACCTGCACGGCCGGCGCACCCGGGTGCGGGTCTCGCTCGACGGGCGCGCCACCCAGACCGCACGCGTGCGCAGCCTGCTCATCGGCAACTGCGGACGGCTGCCCGGCGGCATCACCCTTCTGCCCGACGCCGTGCTGGACGACGGCTGGCTCGACGTGGCGGCCATCGACACCCGCGGCGGGCTGGCCGGCTGGGCCCAGCTGTTCGGCGAGGTGGTGCTGCAGGGCGCCGGCTATCGCAGCTCGATGCCCGCGCGGATCGGGCACATCGACCACATCCGCGCCCAGGTGGTGCAGCTGCACGTGCGCGACGCCATCACCGCCCAGGTCGACGGTGACCTCGTCGGGGACGTGCTCGCGCTCACCAGCACCATCGAGCCGGGAGCCCTGGTGCTGCGGGTCCCGGCCTGACCCAGGCCGCGTCCGACCCGCTTCGCCCTTCCCCGCTCCTCCCGCACACCGCCTGGCCACCGCAGCCCCGCTCGCGCGACCTCGCGCCACCGCACAGGTCCACGTCACCCCGTTCCCAGTCCGCTGTCAGCGACCGCTCCGACGCTCGTCCCGGTCCGGACGGCGGGCCCGGGAAGGACGAGCGATGCGTGCAGGTACGGGGCGACTGGCCAGGTCCGGGCGCCGGACGCTGTGGATCAACGTCGGGCTGGCGGTGCTGCTGGTGCTGGCGGCGGGCAGCGCGGTCGCCCTCGTGCGGGGACCGTCGACGGCTCGCCCGAGCGTGCGCACGACGAAGGTGAGCCGCGGCACGGTGTCCGCGACCGTCACCGGGAGCGGGAACGTGGCGAGCGCATCGGCTGTCGCGCTCGACTTCACGTCCGGCGGCACGGTGGCCACCGTCGCGGTCGCGGCCGGGCAGCAGGTGACGGCCGGGCAGACGCTCGCCACCCTCGACCCGACGGCCGACCAGCGCGCGGTGGCGACCGCGCAGGCCCAGCTCACCTCGGCCCAGCAGGCGCTGTCCCAGGCCCAGCACGGGGCCACCGCCCCCCAGGTCGCCAAGGACAGGCTGTCGGTGCAGTCCGCGCAGCTGCAGCTCACCGGCGCCCAGCAGCAGGTCGCCAACGCCCAGGCGCAGCAGACCCAGGACTCTGCCACGGCCGACGCCGCGGTCGCGACCGCCCAGGCGGCGCTCGCGGCGGGCACCGGCACCCAGGCCCAGCTGGACCAGGCCACCACGCAGCGCGCGGCCACCGAGCTCAAGGACTCCCAGTCGGTGACGAGCGCGCAGCAGGCGGTCGCGTCCGCCCAGCTGCAGGTCGAGCAGCAGCAGGCCACGCTCACCGCCGACCAGACGCCGAGCAGCACGGCGGTCGCGCAGGCCCAGGCCCAGGTGGCGAGCGCCCAGGCCGCCCTCGACGCGGCGAACCAGACGCTGGCCGGCGCGACGCTCACCGCACCGCAGGCCGGGACGGTGCTCGCGGTGAGCGCCATCGTCGGGCAGCAGGTGTCCGCCGGCGGGCGCAGCACGGTGAGCGCGGGCTCGTCGGGCACCGGGTCGAGCGGCAGCGGCGGGTCGGGGTCGGGCGGCGGGAGCTCGGCGGGGTCGGCCTCGTCCGGGCTGGTCGAGATCGCCGACCTCGGCCACCTGCAGGTCACCGCCGACATCGCCGAGGCCGACGCCGCATCGGTGCAGGTCGGGCAGACCGCGACGGTGACGTTCCCGGCCACCGGCGAGACCGCGACGGGCACCGTGACCGCGCTGTCGCCGACCTCCGTGACGACGAGCAACGTCGTCGAGTACCCGGTGACCGTGGCGCTGAGCGGCACCCCGGCGGACATCCACCTGGGCGCCACGGCGAGCGTCACCGTCACCACCGCGACCGCGACCGATGCGCTGTGGCTGCCGTCGTCGGCGATCACCACGCTGGGCGGCACGCACACGGTGACCGTCCTTGCCGCCGACGGGTCGCAGCAGGTCACGCCGGTGCAGATCGGGCTCGTCGGCGACGCCGGGACCCAGGTCACGAGCGGGCTGTCCGAGGGCCAGGAGGTGGTGCTGGCGACCAGCGCGACGTCGAGCACCACGTTCCCGACGCTCGGCGGGGCGCTCACCGGGGGCCGGGGATGACCCGGCCGGTGGTCGACCTGCAGGCCGTCACCAAGGTCTACGGCACGGGGGACACCGCGGTGCACGCGGTCGACGGCGTCTCGTTGCAGGTGGCGCGCGGGGAGTACGTCGCGCTCATGGGTGCGTCCGGGTCCGGCAAGTCCACGCTGATGAACCTCGTCGGCTGCCTGGACGCCCCGACCGGCGGGCGCTACCTGCTCGACGGCGTCGACACCCGCGGGCTCGACGACCGCGGGCAGGCGATCGTGCGCAACCGGCTCATCGGGTTCGTGTTCCAGTCGTTCAACCTGGTTGCGCGCACGTCGGCGGTGGAGAACGTCGAGCTGCCGCTGGCCTACCAGGGGGTGCGCGGCGGTGAGCGACGACGGCGGGCGCTCGCGGCGCTCGACCGCGTGGGGCTGGCCGGACGCGTGCAGCACCAGCCGTCCCAGCTGTCCGGCGGCCAGCAGCAGCGGGTCGCCATCGCCCGGGCCCTCGTCACCGACCCGGTGCTGCTGCTCGCCGACGAGCCGACCGGCGCGCTCGACTCGCACTCCACCGCCGAGGTGCTCGACCTGTTCGACGACCTGCACGCCGGGGGCCGCACGCTCCTGGTCATCACCCACGAGGAAGAGGTCGCCGACCGCGCCCAGCGCGTCGTGCGGATGCGGGACGGCCGCGTCGTGGCCGACGAACCGGCCGGGGCCCGGCACCGGGCGGACGTGCACGCCGGGGCGACGCGGTGAGGCTCCGGCAGGCGTTCCGGTTCGCGCTGCGCGGGCTGGCGACCAACCGGATGCGGTCGGCGCTCACCACGCTCGGCATCCTCATCGGGGTCGCGGCGGTCATCAGCCTGGTCGCGATCGGCAACGGGTCGAGCGCGGCCGTGCAGTCCCAGCTCGGCAAGCTCGGCACCAACACGCTCACCGTCCGGGCCGCGCAGGGCGGGACGGGCGGGCGCAACGGCGGCGGTGGCGGCGGCGCGCTG
>NZ_VWSD01000046.1 GCF_009829685.1 Cellulomonas citrea | reverse complement strand
TGCCGCCCCGGACGCCGGGTCCGCCCCGACCGCGGAGCCCGCCCAGCCCGCCGGGTCCGCCCCGGCGTCCGCCCCCGCCCGACCGGACGGCTCGTCATGAGACGAGACGTCGACCCACGTCCGCCCGCCAGCCTCCGGGAGCCCGCATGAGCCCGATCGACACGTCCTCGTCCGTCGGGCAGGTCCCGACCCCGCAGCCGCAGATCCTCGTCGCGCACGACGTGCACGTGGTCTACCGCGGGTCCCGGGCCGGCGCGGGGGAGCACGCCGTCCGCGGGGTGAGCCTGGCGCTGCACGAGGGGGAGACCCTCGGGATCGTCGGCGAGTCCGGGTCGGGCAAGTCGTCGCTGGCGCGTGCGATGGCCGGTCTGGAGCCGATCGCGCGCGGCCGCGTGACCTACCGGGGGACCGATCTGCCGCTGGACACCCACCTGTCGCGCGACGTGCGTCTGGACCTGCAGATGGTGTTCCAGGACCCGGCCAGTGCGCTCAACCCGCGCCGCCGGATCGGTGCGGCGCTCGCCGACGCGTTGGGGGTGCGCGGCCGTCGACCCTCGGCCGCGGACGTCGAGCGGCTGCTCGACGACGTCGGGCTGCCGGCGGACTTCGCCGGTCGGTACCCTGCCCAGGCCTCGGGCGGTCAGCTCCAGCGCGTCGTCATCGCCCGGGCGCTGGCGGCCGAGCCGACCGTGCTGCTCGCCGACGAACCGGTCTCGGCGCTCGACGTGTCGGTGCAGGCCCAGGTGCTCGACCTGCTCGTGGAGCTGCGGGAGCGGCACGGCCTGTCGATGGTCTTCGTCTCGCACGACCTGGGCGTGGTCCGCCACGTCTCCGACCGGATCGCGGTGATGCGCCGCGGCGAGGTGGTCGAGGTGGGCCTCGCCGACGACGTCGTCGACCACCCGCAGCACCCCTACACTCGGGAGCTCCTGGCCGCCGTCCCTGATCCGGACGCGTACGCGGCCGGGTGACGACGGCGCTCTGGTCGACGAAGGCCCACCGCACTGCGCGGTGGGCCTTCGTCCGTCCGGGGGGTGTGCGGGCCCGACGGAGGGCCTGAGGCGGGGTCCGAGGGCGGGCCCGACGGAGGGCCCGCCCGCGGGCCGGTGTAACGAGCCTGTTAACTTTGGATCCGAGGTTGGAAAGATTGGATCCATTCCGCCTACGCTCGGCGCACACCGCCTCGGGAGGAACCATGAGTACGCAGATCCAGCGCGACGAGTCCGGCAACATCCAGGTGCCCGGCACCATGACCCGCCGCGGGTTCATGGTCAACGCAGGGATCCTTGGCCTAGGTGCGATGGCCCTGGGCCCCTTCCTCACGGCCTGCAGCCGTGAGGCCGCCACCGGCACCGGCGCCACGGCCGCTGCGCTGCGCAAGGGCGGCACCCTCACGTTCGCCATCGACGGCACCAACGGCAGCCTCGACCCGGCGGCGTACACCACGCTCGGCGACTGGCTGGCCGTCGACACCATCTGCTCGGGCCTCACCACGGCCGACTTCGCCACCAACGAGATCCAGCCGTCGCTGGCCTCCGGCTGGACCTTCTCCGCCGACGGTCTGCAGCTCACGCTGCAGCTGCGCGAGGACGTGAAGTTCCACGACGGCACGCTGCTCACCTCCGCCGACGTCGTCCGCACCTTCAACCGCCAGCTGGTCGACGGCGACGCCAGCCTGCCCACCGGCGCCTCCCGGCCGCTGCGCGGTGCCACCGCACGCAACATCAAGGCCGTCGAGGCCGTCGACCCGCACACCGTGCGGCTCACCCTGGGCGTGCCCGACCTGGTGCTGCCGGGCCGGCTCTCGCACATCTCGGCCCGCATCCTGCAGGCCGCGCAGATCGACGCCGTGGGCGCCCAGCTCGGCACCACGCTCATCGGCACCGGGCCGTACAAGCTCGCGAGCCTGGCCGCGCAGCAGTCGATCACCCTCGAGGCGTTCCCCGACTACTTCGGCGGCGCACCCGCGCTCGACCGGCTGGTCTTCCAGCAGGTCGCCGACGCCTCCACGCTCACCGCCGGGCTGATGTCCGCCCAGGTCAACGCGTCGTCGTTCGTGTCGCACTCCTCGGCCGTGAGCCTCAAGGCCAACAAGGCCGTCACCGTGTACGACGTGCCGCGCCGGGTCAACGTCTTCGTCATGATGAACGTGACCCGCCCGGTGCTCGCCGACCTGCGCGTCCGCAAGGCGATCAACCTGGCGATCGACCGGTCCCAGATCTGCGCCAACGCGTTCGCCGGTTTCGCCGACGAGCCGAAGGGCTACGCGCTCGGTGCGGTGAGCGTGGGCTACGACCCGTCGCTCGCCGACCTGTCCAGCTACGACGTGTCGGCCGCCAAGGCGCTCATCGCGGAGGCCGGCGCCACCGGTGCCAAGGTCTCGCTCATCGCGCAGAACAACAACTGGTACCCGCGTGCCGCCCAGATCCTGGAGGAGAACCTCAAGGCCATCGGGCTCGTGCCGACCATCGAGCTGCTCGACGCCGGCTCGTTCTCCGGGCGGTTCTTCGACGTCGGCGCGCACGACCTGGCCCTCTGGGAGCGCAACGGCTACGTGCCCGACCCGGACGAGCAGGTCGGCAACCTGCTGTCCTCGACCGGCAGCTACGGGTCCAAGGGCAGCGGGGTCGCCACGCTCAAGGACAAGGCCGATGTGCTGGCCCAGATCGACGGCTACCTGCGCAGCGCCTGCCAGACGAGCGACGACGCCGCCCGCCGCGACCTCTACACCAAGGCCCAGCGGCTGTACGCCGAGCAGATCATGGCGCTCGCGATGGTCTGCCAGACGCAGAACATCGTCGTCTCGAACGGTGCCTCGCGCCTGGGTGAGGCCTCGTTGGCGAGCCAGCGTGCCCAGCTCGCGCAGGCCGCGCTGACGGCCTGACGTCATCGTGACCTCGCTCGTCGCAGCGGCGGCACCCCGTCGCGGGACCACCGGGTGGCTGTCCGCCCGGTGGTCCGCGCGCCGTGTGCTCCGCGGCCCGGTGGCCTGGCTCGCCTGGGGCACGCTCGTCGCCCTGTCCGTGCTCGTCCTCGTCGGACCGCTCTTCGTCACGGCCGACCCGCAGGCCCAGGACTCGGTGGCGCTCCTGCCGGCGGGCACCGCCGGCCACCTGCTCGGCACCGACGACCTGGGCCGGGACGTGCTGGCCCGGGTGCTGGCCGGCGGTCGGCCGTTCCTCGTGGTCTGCGCCGCGGCCACCGCCGCGTCCGCGCTCATCGGCACGTCGCTCGGTCTGCTCGCCGGGTTCCGCGGGGGCTGGGTCGACGCCGTCGTGATGCGGGCGATGGACGTGCTGCTGGCGTTCCCGCTCGTGCTCGTCGCCATCCTCATGGTCGCGGTGCTGGGCGGCGGCACCGGCAACATGATCGTGGCGATCACGATCTCCCAGGCGCCGACCTTCGCCCGGCTCGCCCGCAACCTCACGGTCGGCGAGGTCTCCCGGGACTACGTGCGCGCCTCACGCTGCCTGGGGCACGGCTCGTGGCACATCGCGCTGCGCGAGGTGCTGCCGAACGTGTCCGGTCAGGTGCTCGTCCAGACCACGTCCACCCTGGCGGTCACCGCGGGCCTGTCCTCGGCGCTGTCCTACCTGGGGCTCGGTCAGGACGCCTCGGCCCCCGACTGGGGCTACATGGTGCGCGCGGGCCAGGAGCTGATCTTCTCCAACCCGGGTCTGTCGCTCATCCCCGCCCTGCTCATCACCGCGTTCGCGGTCGCCGCCAACTTCGCGGGCGACGACCTGCGCGACGCCACCGACCTCGGGAGGCTCTGACATGGTGACCGCACGGCTCCCCGGCACGGTCGCGGACGCACACTCGACCGCCACGGCCGCACCGGACCCGGCCCCGGCACCGGTCTGGCGGCCCGACGACGAGCCGAGCGGCTGGCGCAGCTGGGCGGGCCGCGTCGTGCACCACCCCGTGGTCCTGCGGCTCGCGCAGGTGCCCGTGGTGGCGTTCGTCGTCACGATCATCGTCTTCCTGGTCGCGCACCTGCTCCCCGGCGACCCGGTGACCCAGCTCACCGCGAACGTCAACGGGATCACCCCGGAGGAGGTCGCGCAGCTCACGTCCCAGCTCGGCCTGGACGCCGGGCTCGCCGACCAGCTGCGCTCCTACCTGGTCGGCCTGCTGCACGGGCAGATGGGCATCTCCTTCTACTCGGGCGCGTCGGTGTCCTCGATGCTCGCCGACGCGCTGCCGGCCACGGTCGAGCTGGCGGTCGCTGCGGTGCTGCTCGCCGGGCTGCTCGGCATCGTCACCGGGATCGTGGCGGCCCGCACCCAGGGCACCTGGGTCGACCACCTGATCCGCGGCGGGGCGACCATCGGGTTCTCGGTGCCGTGGTTCGTCGTGGCCCTCGTCGCGATCCTCGTGTTCGGGGTGTGGCTCGGGTGGTTGCCGATCCTCGGCCGGCTGCCCACGTCGCTCACCTACGAACCCACCACCGGGTTCGTCCTGGTCGACGCCGTGCTCCAGGGCCGGCCCGACCTCATCGGTCCGTGGCTGGAGCACCTCGCGCTGCCTGCGCTCACGTTGGCGGTCACCAGCGCCGGCTTCATCACCCGGGTCACCCGCACGGCGTTCCTCGATGCGCAGGCCCAGCAGTGGGTGCGCACCGCACGGATGAAGGGGCTCACCGAGTCGGCGATCTCCGTCAAGCACGTGCTGCGCAACGCCTCGGTGCCGATCCTCACCATCGTCGGGCTGATGTTCGGCGGGCTGCTCGGCGGTGCCGTCGTCACCGAGGCGGTGTTCTCCTACCCCGGGGTGGGCAGCCTGCTCGTCGAGGCGGTGACCCGGCGCGACTACTTCGTGCTGCAGGGCAGCGCCCTGGTCATCGCCCTCATGTTCACCGGCGTCAACGCGCTGGTCGACCTGTCCGTGCTCGCCGTCGACCCGAGGTTGCGCCGTGGCTGACACCCGAACCGAGGCCGCCCCCGTGGCCGGCCCGCGCCCCTCCGTCGTCGAGGTCCGCGACCTGCACGTGGACTTCGCCACCGATCGCGGACCGGTGCACGCCGTCCGGGGCATCGACCTCGACCTGGCGGTGGGCCAGGTGCACGCGCTGGTCGGCGAGTCCGGGTCCGGCAAGTCCGTGACCGGTCTGACGATCATGGGCCTCACCCGCGGGCCCCGCACGACCGTGCGCGGCGCCATCCGCTACGGCGGCCGCGACCTGGTGCAGGCCGACGAGTCCTGGATGCGCTCGCTGCGCGGCCGTGAGCTGGCCATGGTGTTCCAGGACCCGATGACCAGCCTCAACCCGATGCACCCCGTCGGACGGCAGATCGCCGAGACGTTGCAGGTCAACGCGGGCCGCTCGCGCCGGGTGGCGCGGGCCGACGCCGTCGAGCTGCTCGACCGGGTCGGCATCCGGGAGCCGGCGAAGGCTGCGGCCCGCTACCCGCACGAGTTCTCCGGCGGGATGCGGCAGCGGGTGGTCATCGCGATCGCGCTCGCCTGCGAACCGGCGGTGCTCGTGGCCGACGAGCCGACGACCGCCCTCGACGTCACGGTCCAGGCCCAGGTGCTCGACCTCATGGTGGGTCTGGCGCGGGCCTCGGACACGGCGGTGCTGCTGGTCACCCACGACCTGGGCGTCGTCGCCCGGTACGCCGAGCAGGTGTCGGTGATGCGTTCGGGGCAGATCCTCGAGCGCGGCCCGGCCCAGGCGGTGCTGGGCGACCCGCAGCACGACTACACGCGGGCGCTGCTCGCCGCGATCCCGCGTCTGCACGGGCCGCGGCGACGACGGCTGTCGCCCGTGGCCACCCCGGGCTGAGCGCGGGCTGCCACCGACGGCGGTCCCACCCTCCCGGTTCCCCGGGGCGCCGGACGCGCCCCGCACCAGCCGGCGCCACGGCGCCCGCGGCCCGTCCGGGCCACCAGAAAGGACACACATGATCATCGACGCCTACAACACCGCGCAGGACCGGCGGGGTCGGTCGGACTACCTCACCGGGGCGCGCCGCGGTGAGGCGCCGCCGCCGTACACCCCGTTCGACGTCACCCGGTTGCTGGACCGGATGGACGCGGCCGGTGTGGACAAGGCGATGGTGTGCTCGCTCGCGCAGCGCATCGAGAACGACTTCCTCGTGGAGCTGTGCGCCGCGCACCCCGACCGCCTGTTCGGGTTCGGCCAGGTGATGCCGCAGGACGACGACGCCGTCGCCCAGGTGCACGCGATCGCCGACGCCGGCCTGCCGGGGCTCAAGCTGCACCCGTCGATGCACGGCTACCAGTTCTCCGACCACGGGATCCTCGACCCGGTCTTCGCCGCGTGCGAGGACCGTGGGCTGCTCGTCATCGTCAACGCGCTGGACGACGCCTTCGCGCACCCGTTCGCGATCGAGGAGATCGCCCGCTACTACCCGGGCGTGCCGACGATCATCGCGCACATGGGTGCGGTCTGGAACGTGCCCGACGCGATCACGGTCGCCGAGCGCACCCCGAACGTGTACCTGGAGACCTCGGCCACCCTGCTCGCCGACGTGCGTCGCGCCTACGCCCGGCTCGGCGCCGACAAGATCCTCATGGGGACCGAGTGGCCCGGGTCGGACTTCGACCTGGAGCGGCTGAAGATCGCCAAGGCGGTGCCCGACCCGGCCGACCGGGCGAAGATCGAGGGGCTGACGATGGCGCGGCTGCTCGGGATCGACGTGTCCGAGCCGGTCGCGCCGGCGGCCGAGGTGCTCCGGTGAGCGACGGCCGGCTGCTGCAGCCCGTGGTGGACCCGGCGCTCGCCGCGCAGCTCGGCGGGTCGGGGGTGCCGGTGCGCTGGGAGCGACTCACCTCGCCGGAGACGGTGGAGGCGGTGCGGGCGTGCGATGCGGTGATCATCCCGGTCGGGGCGATCGAGCAGCACGGGCCGCACCTGGGGCTGAGCGTCGACGCCGAGATCGCCCAGCACGTGGCGCTCGGGGTCTCGGCGCTCACGGGGGTCCCGGCGGCCCCGGTGCTGCACTACGGGGTCTCCGGGTCGCACGGCGGGCTGCCTGGGTCGCTGTCGCTGCGCCCCGAGACGCTTGTCATGATGCTCGAGGACGTCATCGACTCCTTCTACGCCCAGGGGGTGCGGCAGTTCGTCCTGCTCAACGCCCACACCTGGAACGCCGGACCGATGGAGGTCGCGGCGGACAAGGCCCGCGTGAAGTACGACGACGTGCGCGTGCGGATCATCTTCTACGTGACGATGTACCCGGGTGCGCAGGTCGACGGCCACGTCACCTACGGGCGGGGCCTCATGCACGCGAACTACTTCGAGACCTCGCTCATGCTGGCCATCGACCCGCAGAACGTGCACATGGAGCGGGCGGTCTCGCTGGAGGACCGCGACACCTTCTGGGACTACCGCACCGACCAGGTCTCGGTCTCGGGGGTCTGGGGGCGCGACGTCGAGCAGGCGACCGCGGCCAACGGTGAGCGTGAGGTGGAGCGGTGCATCCGCACCACCGCCCTCGCCGTGGCGGCGGCCGTCGCCGAGGACTGGCCGCAGCCGCGCTGAGCGGACGGATGCAGCCGCGCTGCGCGGTCGGACAGGCCTGCGGGCCCGGGAGGCCTGGGGCCTGCCGGGCACGCAGGTGTGTCGCGGGTCGGTGCGCGCCCCGTGCCAGGTCAGTGGTCGGCGGTGCGGGAGAGCACGACGGCGCAGGTGAGCGCGCCGGCGGCCAGGACGGCGCCGAGCACGAGCACGTGGGCGAACCCGGCCGGTGAGGGTGACGAGGCCCCGGGTGCGGTCGTCGAGGCGAGCCACGCGGTGACGACGGCGCCCGACGCGGTGATCCCCACGGTCCGGGCCAGGGCGTTGAGGGCGGCGGCGCCCGCGGTGCGCCCGACGGCGGCCTCGGCCATGGCGAGCACCGGGGTGGCCGCGTAGCCGAGCGAGAACGCCGCGTAGGTGAGGACGGTCCCGATGACGACCCCGGCCGGGCGGGTGTGCGCGACGGCGAGCACGAGGTACCCGGTCAGCTGGGTCGCGGTGGCCACGACGAGGGTGGTGCGCGGCCCGTACCGGATGGACAACCGGGCGCCCAGCGCCGGGGTGAGGGTCGCGGCGATCGAGGCCGGCATGAGCCACAGCCCGGAGGTCGTCATGGACAGGGCGTACCCGTCGGGCGCCTGCAGCAGCTGGGGCAGGGTGAGCAGCCCGACGTACATCGCGGCGCCGAGCAGGAGTGTGCTGCCGGTGACCAGGGCGCTCGCCCGGCCGGCGGCGGCCCGGACGTCGACCAGCGGGCTGGGGTGACCGAGCTCGTGCCGCACCCAGACCACGAGCAGCACGAGCGCGACGGCGCCCGCCCCCGCTGCCGTGCCGGGGGACCAGGCGCCGGTGCTGGCCCGGTTGGCGGTGAGCTGCACGAGGACGAGCGTCAGCCCGAGGCCGACGACGCCGAGCACGTCGGGTCGGGTGCGTGCGGCGACCGGGCCGGTCCGGTGCGGCAGCCCGCGGTGCAGCAGGCCGAAGGTGAGGGCGCCGAGCGCCGCGGACGTCCAGAACAGGGCGCGCCAGCCGAGGTGTTCGGCCACGGCGGCGCTCGTGAGGTAGCCGAGGGCGCCGCCGACCCCGACGTAGGTGGACAGCACCGACTGTGCCCGGTGGGTGCGTGCCGGGTCAGGTTCACGCACGGCGCTCATGGTGAGCGGCACCGCGGCGAGGGCGAGGCCCTGCAGGGCGCGTCCGACGATGACGGGAGCGAGCGTGTCGGACACCGCGGCGAGCACCGAGCCGGCGATGAGCGCGGCCGTGCAGCCGAGGATGACGATGCGCTCGCCGTACCTGTCGGCCAGGCGCCCGGCCGGTCCGGTGGCCGCGGCGGACGTGATGAGCATGGCGGTGACGAGCCAACCGGCCGCCGCGGGGGTGGTCCCCAGGGCGTCGGACAGGGTGCCGAGCACCGGGACGACGAGCGACTGCATGAGGGTGCCGAGCAGTGCGGCGAGGCCGAGCGCGTGCACCCCGGCGCGACCGATCCGAGCCTGTTCCGTCAGACTGGATCCCATCACTGTGGAAGTGTATCCAATTGGCGGCGGCGACGGCTCTCGGTCCGCCCGGGCCACGACGTTGCGCGGGTGGGCCCGCACCCGTCGCGGCCTCGGTGCGGCTGCCGAGCCGGTCGGCGCCGCGGGGTCGAGCCGGCACCGCTACGCTCGCGGCCGTGCTCGACCTCTTCCTCGACCTCGTGATCTGGCTGGTCGACCTGGGCGCGTCGTCCCCGCGCCGGTTGCGCCGCGCCCTGGCGAAGGCCGATGCGGCCGGTGAGCCGCTCGTGTTCGACGGCGCGGTGAGCGGTGACGCGGACTACTGCCACGAGGACCCGGGGGTGCTCGAGCTCGACGGCGGCACTCTCACCTGGCGACCCGGGGCGGAGCGCGAGGACGTCACGGCCATCCCCGTGGATCGGCTGTTCGCCCGGGAGCTGGGCGTCCGGCGTCGTCGTGCGCAGGTGGTCTGCTCCGACGGGGGTCGGCAGGTGACGATCACCTGCCCGCGCTACGTCGTGGGCTACCTCGCGCGGGTGGTGCCTGGGTTGAGCGCCCTGCTCGACATCGACGGCGAACGCCTCAGGCTGCGCTGAGCCGGCCGTCGTCGGGGTCCGGGCGTCAGCCCGTGATCTTCCAGACGATGAGGTTGTGCACGTGCTGGGCCTTGGCGACGCCGCGGAACTCGGCCTCGTGGACGGTGCCGCCCAGGTCGATCGCGATCGACGAGGTCGAGAAGAACCCGCCGGCCCATGACTTGTTCGCCACCATCGAGACCGACCTGACCTGCGAGTACGGCACGGAGGTCACGGCAACTTTCTTGCCGACGAAGCTGTTGTCCTGCAGCACCAGGCGTCGGTCGGTGAGGCCGATGAACCCGGTGCCGGCGCCGACGCAGTCGTAGACCGCGTAGAGCTCCTCGCCCTCGAGCAGACCGGAGACCACCTTCTCGAGCTGGTCGCGCTTGTCGTGCGGGACGTCGGTCATCTGCGGTCCTCTCCTCGGTGTCCCTCGCAGCCTGGCATGCCGGGGGGGCCGCGGGAGCCCGAGCGTCGTTATAGTATGCGCGCATACTAAAGTCGATCGACGGGAGCCCCTCATGTGGACCACCACCTACACCGCCACCACCGACCAGCCGCCCGCCGCGGTCTGGGCCGCCCTGCGCGCCCTGCACTCCGGCTACACGCCCTCGGCCGCCAGCGACCGGTTCGAGCTGCACGGGCCGTTCGCCGTGGGCACCCGGATCTCGATGACCCCGGCCGGGCAGGACACCGTCGAGTCGGTCATCACCGCCGTGCAGGACGAGCGGCTCTACGAGGACCGCACCGACCTCGGCGACGTCGCACTGGTCTTCCGGTTCGAGCTGAGCCCCGCCGGCACCGGCACCCGCGTCGACCACACCCTGGAGATCGAGGGCCCCGGCGCCGACGAGACCGGTCCGCAGCTCGGCCCGGCGATCAGCGCCGACTTCCCGGTCGCGACCGCCGAGCTGTTCGCCGCCGCGGCCGCCGGGGTGCGGTGAGCCGGGCCGCGACTCGCCGGGCCGCCACGAGCACGCGGGCCGGGGCCCCGACCCCCGGGTGCTCCGGCCCGCGCCGCGCCAGAAGGTCCCGCCGCCCGGTGGCATGCTGACCCGATGGCCGGAGCCCTCTCGACATCCTTCGACCAGGCCGAGCACAGCCCGGGCCTGCAGCTGTGGCGCGTGACGCACTCCTGGCAGTCCGCGATGCGGCGGGCGCTCGCCCCGCACGACCTCACCCATGTGCAGTTCGTGCTGCTCGCGTCGCTCGTCTGGATCGACGCCGACGGGCCGGTGACCCAGCGGGCCCTGGCCGACCACGCCGGCACGGACCCGATGATGACCTCCCAGGTGCTGCGCGCGCTGGAGACCAAGGGACTCGTCGAACGCCGGCCGCACCCCGACGACTCGCGGGCGCGGTCGCTCGTGGCCACCGCGGCCGGAGTGGCGCTCGCCAACCGGGCGACCGCGTCCGTCGAGGCCGCCGACCGGGAGTTCTTCGCCCCGCTCGAACCCGATCTGCCGGGCTTCGCCGCACAGCTGGGCCGGCTGGTCCGGCCGCGCGCCTGACGTGCCGTCCTACCGGGTCCGGATGGCCCTGGGCCTGCTGCGCGGCGGTGACCCCGCGCAGGTGCTCCCCGCCGCGATCGCGCAGGCCCGTGAGCACACGGCCGTCGAGGCCGGTCAGGTCGACGTGGTCCGGGGCGTGCCCTGGGTCACCGTGCGGTTCGAGGCGCCCGACGACCTGGCCGCCTCCGGGGTGGGCCGGGCCGTCGTGGCGCGGGTCGACGAGCTCGTCGTCGTCGAGACCAGCCGGGTGACCCGGCGGTTCGGTGCCCGCTGGCACCCGCTGCGATGAGCCGGGCGAACCGGGCGCGCGCCGCCGTGTCCCGTGGCAGTCTGCCGCCATGCTCACCGCTGACGATGTGCTCAACGCCAAGTTCCAGACGACCAAGTTCCGTGACGGCTACGACCAGGACGAGGTCGACAGCTTCCTGGACCGCGTGGTCGACACGCTCGCCGCGAAGCCCGGGACGCAGCCGGTGACCGTCGCGCAGGTCGAGTCCGTCCGGTTCACCGCGACCAAGTTCCGTGACGGTTACGACCAGGACCAGGTCGACAACTTCCTCGACCAGGTGGTCGAGGCGTTGCGGCAGCTGGCAGCACCGCCCCTGCCGGCGCCAGTGGTTCAGACGCTGGAGCGCCAGCCCTCGCCGTCGGCCGCCGGCCCGCTCGCCGCGAGCGAGCTGCTCTCCCGGCTGCAGCTGGCCCGCGCCGTCCAGGTGAGCACCGCTCCCGACACCGTGCTGCTGCGGATGCCTGACGGTGCGGCGCGGGCCGTCGTCGACGTGCGGGTCACCGCCGCCGGGATCGAGGTCGTCGCGGGCTGACGCCCCCTCGGGCGGGCGCCGGCGGCGTCCTCAGCGCGAGGTGCTGCGGTAGCGGGCGATGGACAGCGGTGCGAAGACCGCGACCAGCACCACCACCCAGATCAGCGTGTAGGCGGCGGGGTGCTGCATCGACCACACGTCGGGCACCGTGGCAGCCGGGTTCGTGTTGCCGAACAGCTCACGTGTCGCCTGGGTGACGGCCGAGACGGGGTTCCACTCGACGAACCCGCGCAGCGCGCTCGGGAACGACTCGAGCGGCACGAAGACGTTGGACACGAACGTGAGCGGCATGATCACCAGGAACGAGGCGTTGTTGATGACCTCGACGCTCGGCACGACGAGCCCGACGAAGGCCATCACCCAGCTGAACGCGTAGGCGAACAGCAGCAGCAGCCCGAACGCGGCGACCGCCTCCAGGGCCGAGCCGCGGATCCGCCAGCCGACGAGCAGCCCGGTGAGCCCCATGATGAGCAGCGAGAGCACGTTGTAGACGATGTCGGAGGCGGTGCGTCCGACGAGCACCCCGGCCCGGCTCATCGGCAGCGAGCGGAACCGGTCGATGATGCCCTTCTGCATGTCCTCCGCGAGGCCGGCCCCGGTGAAGGTGGCGCCGAAGACGACGGTCTGGGCGAAGATCCCGCCGATGAGGAACTCCCGGTAGCTGACCCCGTTGCCCGGGTCGATCGCCCCGCCGAACACGTAGGCGAACAGCAGCACGAACATGATGGGCGACAGCAGCACCGCGACGAGGATCTCCGGCACCCGGCGGATCTTGACGAAGTTGCGCTGGGCGACGATGTTCCCGTCGCGCACGGCTCGGACCAGGGCGTTCATCGTGCGTCCTCCTCGCTCGCGGCGGCCCGTCGTCGACGACGGGTGCCCGTGCGGCCTGACCCGGCCGCGGCGCCCGGTGCGCCGTCCTGCGTGGCGTGCCCGGTGAGGGTGAGGAACACGTCGTCGAGGGTGGGGCGGCGCAGCCCGATGTCGAGCACCTCGATGCCGCGGGCGGTCAGGTCGGCGAGCACGTGGGCGAGCGAGCGGGCGCCGTCGGGGGCGGCGGTCGACAGCTCGCGGGGCGTGGCGCCGTCGAGCACCTCGCCGCCGCCCGGACCGGCCACACCCGCCAGTGCGGCGCGGGCGCCGTCCCGGTCGGCGGCGTCGGCCAGCACGAGCTCGATGCGCTCGCCGCCGATCATGGTCTTGAGCTCGTCGGCCGTGCCGTGCGCGATGGCGGTGCCGTGGTCGATGACGACGATGTCGTCGGCCAGCCGGTCGGCCTCCTCCAGGTACTGGGTGGTGAGCAGCAGCGTCGCGCCGTCGGTCACCAGCTCACGGATGACGTCCCACATCGCCAGTCGGGAACGTGGGTCGAGCCCGGTGGTCGGCTCGTCGAGCACGATGACCGGCGGGGCGGCGACGAGGGCCGCGGCCAGGTCGAGCCGACGGCGCAGCCCGCCGGAGTAGGTCTTCGTGGGGCGGCGGCCCACCTCGACGAGGTCGAACCGTTCGAGCAGCTCGTCGGCCCGGCGCCGGGCCGCGGCCTTCGGCAGGCCGTACAGCCGTCCGACCATGGTGAGGTTCTCGAACCCGGTGAGGTACTCGTCGACCGCGGCGTACTGCCCGGACAGCCCGATCCGCCGGCGCACCAGCTCGGCCTCGTGCATGACGTCGGCCCCTGCGACGCGGGCGCTGCCGGCGTCGGCCCGCAGCAGGGTGGTGAGGATGCGCACGGCCGTCGTCTTGCCCGCACCGTTGGGCCCGAGCAGGCCGAGCACGGTGCCGGGCGGGACGGACAGGTCGAGCCCGGCGAGCGCGTGCACGCTGCCGTAGTGCTTGACCAGGCCTGTCGCCTCGATCATGGGTGCCTGGGGCGGCATCGCGGGTCCTCTCGGGCGGGGCGGTGAGTCGGCTCGCCCCAGTGTCACCTGGACCACCCACACGCGCCCGGGCAGCGCCCGACGGGGTGGCGGTGTCCCAGGGAGGGGCGGCGGACGCCGTCGCTCAGCGCCTCCCGTCGCCCGGCACCCGCCGTCGCTCAGCCCAGCGGACGGGGTCCGAAGCCCAGGGCTCGGTCCGTCCCGACGTGGAACAGCCAGCAGCCGGCCACCGCGACGAGCAGCCCGCCGCCCCCGAGGAGCAGGTGCGCCCCGAGCAGGGCGAGCGGCACCGCGAGGTTGTGCACCAGGTTGTAGCCGATCGCACCGGCCCGGTGGCCGACGGCGTAGCCCAGCATCGACAGGTCGAACACGAGGAACACCGCGAGCAGCCACCACCACGGGTACCCGGCCCGCACGACGAGCACCGCGGCGGCCACGGCGACGGCGGCACCCTCGACCCGGGCCAGCATCGGCACGGGGGTGGCCGGTGGCGGGGTCCGCACGGCTGCGGCGGTGGCGGTCACGGCCGCCGCCAGGTGTCGAGGGCGGTCACCATGGCGTCGACGGCCTTGGCGTAGCTGGTCTCCAGGTCGGTGGGCAGCTTGTACGCCCCGGCGGTCTCCAGGCTGACGAACCCGTGGATGACGGCCCGCAGGTACCGGGTGGCGTCCACCGCGTCGTCCCCGGTGAGGTCGTAGCCGGCCAGCACGGTGTAGATGACGTCGAGCGCGGCGGCGGAGGCCTCCTGGTCGGCGGCGTCGTCCGGTTCGGGGGCCCGGATGGTGGTGGGGTACTGCACCGGGTTGGCCTGCGCCCAGGTGCGGTAGGCGGCGGCGAGCGCCCGGACCGCGTCGTCCCGCGCGCGGCCGATGGTGGCCTGGGCCAGGGCGGCGGCCAGGTCCCGCTTGGCGCGCAGCATGATCCCGCGGCGCAGACCCGGCAGACCGTCGACGTGCTTGTAGAGCGAGGGGGTGCGCACGCCGAGGCTCGCGGCGAGCGCGGCGAGCGTGAGGTCGTCGTCGGGGTGCTCCTCGAGCAGCTGGGCGGCGCGGGCGATGACGGCATCGCTGGACAGACCGGCCCTAGGCATCGGTGCGCACCGTGGACAGGAAGTCGAGCACGGCCGGGCCGGTGAGCTCGGGCCGCTGCGCCTGCGGGTAGTGGCCGGCGTCGGGCACCATGACGACGGTGCCACCCAGCGCCTCGCCGACCCAGGCGGCCTCGGCCGCGGGGTCCTTGAAGTCGGGGTCCTTCTCGCCCATGACGACGAGCACGGGCGCGTCGACCTCGGCCAGCCGGCGCTCGGCGGACGCATGGTCGGCCGAGCGCGCGGTCTGCGAGAACGCCCGGCCGTACGCCCGGTCGCGCAGCTTGGCCACGACGGCGGCGCGGTACTCGGCGAAGTCGACGGGCTTGGTCCCGGCGTTGAGGGTCGGCAGGTAGGCCTTCCACGCGGCGGCGACCCACAGCGGCGCGACCATCGCGTGGAACAGCGTCGTCATCCCCGGGGTGCTGGCCGCGTTGCGCACGAAAGGGCCGATGAGCACGAGGCCGCGCACCAGCTCGGGCCGGTCGGCGGCCAGGATGACGGCGGCCCCCGCGGCCAGCGAGTTGCCGACGACGACGGCCGGGCGGCCGAGCTCGTCGAGCAACGCGCCGATATCGGAGGCGGTCTGCGGGTCGCCGTAGGTGGTGAAGGTGGTGTCGGAGTCGCCGTGCCCGCGCAGGTCGGTGGTGACCACGGTGTAGCCCGCGGCGACGAGCACCGGGGTGAGGAACCGGTAGGACGAGCGCAGCTCGGCCATGCCGGGGACGAGGACGACGAGCGGGCCGGTGCCCTGCACGTCGTAGGCGATCCGGCCCTCGTCGCGCACGAGGTAGCGGGTCGCGCCGGGGGTGGCGATCTGGTCGGCGGTCATGTGGCTACCGTACATAGCCCGGTGGCTAATCGCAATAGCCATGCGATGGGTGGTGAAGGTCGTGACCCCGCTCGGCATCGCTGCGACCGGGGGTCGAGCGCTGTGCCTCGACCGAGGTGGGCGGGCGCCCGCGACGTGACCGGAGGACGATTAGGTGATGGCCGCGTTCCGCGAGCTCGAGGCGTCGTTCGAGGTGGGGGAGCGCCTCGCGCTGCCCGATCTGCGCGCGGCACCCGGCGTCGCAGCGGTGCGCACCGACCCGCCCGTCGAGCTGGTCGCCACCTACCTCGACACCGTTGCGGGTGACCTGGTGCGGGCCGGGATCACGCTGCGCCGCCGCACCGGCGGGTCCGACGCCGGCTGGCACCTCAAGGTCCCCGCCACCTCGCCCGACGGCCGCGACCTGGCGCACACCGGCCCGCGCGACCGCACCGAGCACCGCGTGCCCGAGGGTTCGGCGTCCGACGACGCGACGCCCCCTGCCGAGCTGCTCGACCTGGTCCGCGCCCGGCTGCACGGGCATCCGGTGCGTCCCGTCGCCGTGGTGACGACCCGGCGCACGGTGCACCACCTGCTCGACCCGGACGGCCGCGAGGTGCTGGAGGTCGCCGATGACGAGGTGCGCGGCGTGCCCACCGGCGATGCCGCCCGCAGCTGGCGGGAGTGGGAGGTGGAGCTGCGCGACGGCGACGCAGCCCAGCTCGACGCCGCCGTCCGACTGCTCGCCGATGCGGGCGGCACGGCTCCCCGGGCCGTCGGCAAGCTCGTGCGCACCCTCGGCGAGGTCCCGACGGTCCGCACCAGCGCCGCCGATGCCACCGCGGGCGAGGTGGCCCGCGCCTACCTGGCGACCCAGGTCGAGGCGCTGCTCACCCTCGACCCGGCCGTCCGTGCCGGGGACGACGAGGCGGTTCACGACGCCCGCATCGCGACGCGGCGGCTGCGTGCCGTGCTCTCGGTGTGCGCCCCGGTATTCGAGGAGGCGGGGGACGGGACCGCTGGTGAGGAGCGCACTCCCGACGGGTCTGCTCCCGAGGGGCGGGCTGTCGACGGGGCTGCTCCCGACGGGGATGCTCTCGACGGGCTGGCTCTCGACCGGTCCGCCGAGGCGGTCGGCCTGCTGCTGCGGGAGCTGGGTCGGCTGCTCGGCGCCGTGCGCGACCCGGCCGTCGAGGCCTCCGCCTACCGCGCGCGTGCCGCCGCTGAACAGCCAGGGTTCGACCCCCGGCCGGCGCTGCGCCTGCTGGTGGCCGACCGCGCGGCGGCTCGTCGTCGGGCGTTGCGTGCGGTGCGGACCTTCCTCACCTCGTCCGACGGCGACGCCCTGTTCGCGGCCCTCACCGCCCTCGCCGACACCCCACCCACCGGCCGCCGGGCCGCCGAACCTGCCCGTGACCTGCTGCGACGCCGCACCCGCTCACGCGCCCGCGACCTGGCCGCCGCCTGGGCGTCGGCCGCCACCGTCTCACCGGGCCCCGACCGGGACGCCGCGCTGCACGAGGTCCGCAAACGCGCCCGGCACGCCCGCTACGCCGCCGAGGTCGCCGCCCTCGTCCACGGCCGCCCGGCCCGACGTTCCGCCCGCAGCTTCCAACGCGTCCAGGACACCCTCGGTGAGCAGCACGACACCGTCGTCCGCCGCCAGACCCTCGAACGGCTGGCCGGACGCGCAGGACGGGAGGCGTTCGTGCTGGGCCGCTGGCACGCAGCCGAACAGCTCGACGCCGCCCGCGCCGAAGCCGCCGGGGCGACGGCCGTGCGCCGGGCCTTGGCGGCGCGGCGGACCAGCTGGATGGCCTGAGCCAGGGAGGCGACCCCCAGCCGACACCTCCACATGCCCCGGGCACCGCCCACGGGGAACTGGTCAGCCGAGCAGCCGTGGGCGGCGTGTCGAATCCCCCAACTGACCAGTTGCGGGAGGGCCTCTTGAGGCCGGGAGCCGGGAGCCGGGAGCCGGTCGACCCGTGCCGGTGCCGGACCGCCGCTGCGGGGCCGGCACCGCACTCGGGGGCTACTGCGCCGATCGCATCGCTGCGAGCGCACCGGGCCAGAGCGTGTCGAGGCGCGCGACCCAGGGCGGCGCCATCGCCCCTGCGCGCACGCGCCGTTCGACCTCATCGACGGTGACCCACTCGGCCGCCGAGACCTCGGTCGCCTGCAGCCGCAGGTCCGTCGGGGCAGGTGCGTCGGCGATGTAGAGGTCCAGCAGCGCGGATGTCTCGGTGAAGCGGCCGACCGGGGTGAGCGCATCCGGCAGGACGTCCAGGCCGGTCTCCTCCTGCAGCTCCCGGACCGCCGCCGCGCGGCTCGACTCACCCGCCAGCGCGCTGCCACTGGGGAACTCCCACCCGAGCGCGAACTCCTTGCCCGGTGCGCGCTGGGTGAGCAGCACGGCGCCGTCACCGCGGCGCACGCAGACCGCCACGATCAGGTGGAACAGGCCATGCGGCCACCCGGGTGCGCCGCGACGGAACGTCCTGCCCGTCGGGGTGCCGTCGGCGGCGACGAGGTCCCACCACTCCTGGCTGCTCACCACCCGATTCTCGCGCGTGGGTGCCGTGCTCGACGACGAACCGGGGCTGCGGTGGCGACGACCGCACCCCGGGAGCAGAGCCGCCCTCACGTCCCCTCCGGGTCCACCACCACATCCCACAGCCACCGAGGCAGCCGTGCCGGGCTGATCTTGTAGACCTGGGCCAGGCGCGCCGTGGCCAGGTCGCCGAGCAGGCTCGGCACCCGGGTCGGGGCGCCGGCCAGGAAGGACGTCAGCCCGATCCGGTGGTTCTGCACGGCCAGCCCCAGACGCTCGGGCTGCGCCCAGAACCGGGCCGCGGCGACCGGGTCGGCCACGTCGTCCTCGGTCACCACCGGTGCGGCCAGGCCTGCGTTGAGCCGGCGCACCCACAGCCGGCGCCGGGTCTGCGCGACGAGCGTCGGGTCCACGACCGCCACGTCGAGCTCGGAGTCGTGGCTGTACCCGCGCCGGTTGCAGTTGGCCGACCCCGTGACCAGCAGCTCGTCGTCGAACACCCACGTCTTGGAGTGCACGTAGAACGGCGCGGCGGACGGCGGGCGCAGGCCGGTGCCCAGATCGGCGTTGGAGCGGTAGTGGCACACCAGCACCTTCGACCCGCCGGCCGCGACCAGTCGCCGCACGAACGCCCGCCGGTGCGCGGCGCCCAGCCCCAGGAAGCTGCGGTTGATCTCCGCGACCCGCGTGGTGAGCACGACGAGCGACTCGAACGACGGGTCGGACACCCGGGCCACGAGCAGGTCGAGCATCGAGGGCAGGTCGCCCATCGGCTCGTCGGCGACGAGGTACTGGTCCTCCAGGTAGATCGTGCGCGACGGGCGGGCCAGGGCTGCGCGCAGCTGGTCGTACACCGCGTGCCGGCCGTGCGGGGCGAACGCGTAGCCCGGTGCCTGCGCGGCAGCCGCGGCCAGCAGGGGCGGTGCGGCCGGGTCCCTGCCGGTGAAGAAGTCGTTGCCCGAGCTCAGCGGCGGGCGCCGGGACAGGGTGAGCACGTGCGGGGTGTTGAGCACCTGGGTGGGCGGCAGCGAGCGGCGCCGGCCGAACGGGTGCGGCCGGCCGGGGTTGCCGTACGTCGTCGAGACCTGCACCTGGGCGTGGCCGGCGGCCGGCCCGAGCGGCACGTCGGGAGCGTGCCCCTCGGCGGGCCCGACTGGCGCGTCGGGCGCGTGCCCGTCGGTCGGCCCCACCCGCAGGCTGCCCGGCGACGGCACGTCCCGGCGGTCGGGGTCGAGCAGCGCGAGCGTCGCGTCGTGCTCGACCCAGCGGTCGTGGAACACCGTGTAGACGTCCCGGGCCGCCGCACCGCGCAGCCGCACCGCCACCTCGCACCAGCGCTCCTCGATGCGTTGGGCCCGCACGTCCATCGTCGCGACGAACGCGGTGAGCCCGGCCGCGGTGTGCACGACGACGAGCTTCTGGTGGTGCGTGCCGTTGACGTGCAGGTAGCGGAAGTCGTTGACGGCCCCGGTGCGCGGCAGCCGGTTGAGCGCCTGCACCACCTCGAGGTTCGACTCGCGGTACGCCCCGCTCGGCTCGGGGTGCAGGTTGAGCAGCACCCGCAGCCGGGCACCCCGTCGCACCGCACCGGCCAGCAGCTCGCCCCAGGTGACGTCGTCGGGCTGCGGTGTCCGGCGGGCGAACCCGGGGGCGGGCGGCTCGTCGGCGACCGGGACGGGGGTGCCGAGCCCGGACTGGAAGCCCGCCCAGCAGATGAGGTCGCCGTCACCGGCGGCCTGCACCGCCTCGCGCAGCTGCGCGTAGTACGCGGGGGCGTCGATGAGCACCTGCACGTCGCAGCCCTCGTGCACCGCGCCCACCCCGGACGCCGGGTCGGCACCCAGCCAGTCGGACCTGCCCACCACGTGCTCGACCTCCACCGCCGGACGGCCGGACGCCGTGCCGACCGTCACGACCACTGTAGGAGCCGCGGCTGACCGGGACCTGTCAGGCAGATGACGTGCAGGGGCGGGTCGCGCGCCGTCGCCCGTCACCCCAGGTCGGCGCAGTGCACGCAGTGCGCGGCGGCCGGGCGCACCGCGAGCCGTGCCGCCCCGACGGGTGCGCCGCAGCGCTCGCACACCCCGTAGGTGCCGGCGTCCAGGCGGGCGCGGGCGGCCGCGACCGCCGCC
>NZ_VWSD01000045.1 GCF_009829685.1 Cellulomonas citrea | reverse complement strand
CGCCCTGCCGTCGTCGCGCGCGTCCTCGCCCGCGGACGGCCCACCCGTGGCCGCCCCGTCGGCCCCTCGCCAGTGGCGATCGGCCCGGTCGAACGCCTCTGACCGGGCCCGGGCCGTCTCCAGCGCACGCGCCGCGGCCTCACGTGTCGGATAGGGCCCCATGAGGGACTGCCAGTGCGAGCGGCGCCCCTCCTCGACCTCGCGCGTGCGGGTGTTGTAGTAGAACTCCGGCACGTCGAACCCTCCGGTCGGTCGGACCACTGCTGGCTTCTTCGTAGACTGCCAGGCATGTCGATCGTGCACCCGCCGAGGGCTGCGCTCGTTCCCGGGCGTGTCAGCCCCCGACGCGCCGTCCCCGCGTCCATCGCCCGCCCCGAGTACGTGGGCCGGCCCGCCCCCGCCCCGTACCGGGGTCCCGATGTCCTCGACCCGGACACTGTCGAGCGGGTGCGGGTGGCCTCACGCATCGCCGCGCAGGCGCTGGCCGAGGTCGGCCGGCACGTGGTGCCCGGTGTGACCACCGACGAGCTCGACGCGATCGGCCACGAGTTCCTCGTCGAGGCCGGCGCCTACCCGTCGACGTTGGGCTACCGCGGCTTCCCCAAGTCGCTGTGCACCTCGCTCAACGAGGTGATCTGCCACGGGATCCCGGACTCGACCGTCGTGCAGGACGGCGACATCGTCAACATCGACATCACCGCCTACATCGACGGGGTGCACGGGGACACCAACGCCACGTTCCTCGCCGGCGATGTCGACGAGGAGTCCCGGCTGCTCGTCGAGCGGACCGCCGAGGCCCTGCGCCGCGGCATCAAGGCGGTCGCACCCGGCCGCGAGATCAACGTGATCGGCCGGGTCATCGAGCGCTACGCGGCACGGTTCGGCTACGGCGTGGTGCGCGACTACACCGGTCACGGCGTCGGCCCGGCCTTCCACACCGGTCTGGTGGTCCCGCACTACGACGCCGCACCGGCCTACGACACGGTGATGGAGCCCGGCATGGTGTTCACCATCGAGCCGATGCTCAACCTGGGCACCCCGGACTGGGAGGAGTGGGACGACGACTGGACGATCGTCACCGCCGACGGCCGACGCAGCGCCCAGTTCGAGCACACCCTCGTCGTGACGGCGACCGGCGCGGAGGTGCTCACGCTGCCATGACCACTCCTCAGCACCAGGTCGCGTTCGGCATCGACATCGGCGGCAGCGGTATCAAGGGCGCCCCGGTGGACCTGACCACGGGGCAGTTCCTCGCCGAGCGGGTGCGCATCGCCACGCCGCAGCCCGCCACCCCGGCGGCGGTCTCGCAGACCGTGGCCCAGGTGGCCGACGCGTTCGCGCTGGACCGGTCCGTGCCGATCGGCGTGACGTTCCCGGCGGTCATCCAGCACGGCGTGGCACTCTCGGCGGCCAACGTCGACCCGTCGTGGATCGGCACCAACGTGGAGACCGTCGTGCGTGAGGCCACCGGGCGCCCGGTGCTCGCGGTCAACGACGCCGACGCCGCGGGCTTCGCCGAGGTCGAGTACGGCGCAGCCAAGGGCGTGCCCGGTGTGGTGCTCGTCATCACGCTCGGCACCGGGATCGGCTCCGCGCTCATCGTGGACGAGGTGCTCGTGCCGAACACCGAGCTCGGTCACCTCGAGGTGGACGGGCACGACGCCGAGTCGCGTGCGGCCGACTCCGCCCGCGACCGCGAGGAGCTCAGCTGGAAGCAGTGGGCCGAGCGCCTGCAGCGCTACTTCGACGTGGTCGAGAAGCTCTTCTCCCCCGACCTCATCGTCGTCGGCGGCGGAGTGAGCAAGAAGCACGAGAAGTTCCTGCCGCTGCTCGACCTGCGCGCACCCATCGTGCCCGCCGGGCTGCTCAACGCGGCCGGGATCGTCGGCGCGGCGAGCCTGGCGGCCCAGCGGCGCTGAACTCCCCCGGGGCCGCGAGCGCGGCGGCGCTCAGTCGGACGAGGCGCTCGACCCCTCGAGCTCGCGTCGGCGCTGCTCGCCCTGGGTGAGCAGCACGAACCGGAAGATCTGCTCGGACTGCCGGGCCGTGAGGCCGACGAGCTCGCAGCCGTAGCGCCAGCCGGACATCGACTCCTCACCACGCAGCACCCTGGCCGTGAGCGGCAGCAGACCGCCGAGCACGCCGAACTCGAAGTGCACGAGGGTGCCCAGCGGCAGGTCGGACGGCAGCAGGAGCCGGACGCCGGTCGCGCTGATGTCGAGGACCGAGACGATGACCGAGGTCTCGTCGTCACCGGGCTCACGGCCCGCCCGTCCGATGGAGCCGCGGCACGTCATGTGCACCCGCACCCGGGCGGCACCCCGACGCTGCCGGACCGAGAGCTGGACGAGGTGGCCGACCTCGACCAGGTCGTCCTCCACCGCGAGCACCGTCGCGCCGTACCGCACCTCGCCGCGGACCTCGTCGAGCAGCTGCAGCTCGACAGGTGCGCCCGGCGCCAGGTCGGTGAGTGCGGAACGGCACCGGAGCACCAACGTGCTCGACGTCGAGTCCTCGACGTGACCGTCGACCTGGGCGCCGGTCGCCGTGACCAGCACACCGCGGGCCAGCTCGTGCATCCCGACCTCCCACCTGCGCGGCAAGACCGTACCGCGTCGGTGGGCCTTTGGGCCCGGCCTCGCAAGGCGGGCGCATCGGCACGGCGTGCCCTGGGCCTGTTCGGTCGCGAGGGGCGCAGGCATCCCCATCCGACACTCGCCTTCCCACGGGGATTCGGTGAACCAACGACCGCTCGTCTTGAGCGCCCCAAGAAGACCTGGGGAACACGCCCCCGCTGCAGGACGCCTCGACACCCACTCCAGGAGCGACACGCCCACCAGAGCGACACCGTGAACAGCCAACGACCCGCTTCTAGCTAGGCTTCAGATCGAGAGGCATGGTCCAGCGGGAGGCAAGATCGATGTTCAGTCTACTGGTCGGGTTGAATGGTGACGTCGTACCTCAGGGGCGACTATTCGAGTACACCGACGAAGAAGCTCGGAAGCCCTTCGACGGCGACCACATTTCGAGGCTACAGCACATTCCCGCCCTGCGCATGCCGGAGGTGAAGGATGAGACGCACGAACAAGTGGCCCGGGTTGGATCGATTGCATCCATCCGTCGCTCCGACGCCGGCCACCGATTTACATTTGTGCCAAACTCGAACCTGGAACCCATCTCGTCCTCCACAATTATGAGCCTCGCCGGTCAACTGGGCGTCGATCCCACGAGTTGGGAGTTCACTCGCACACACTGGGCGGTCAAGGATGTCGACCTGTTCGAAGTCCTCCTCGAACATCAGATGAATCTGCATCGGGGCGGCTCCGGCAACTTCCGCTCATCGGGGGCAGTTCAGTTTCCAGTAGGGAAGCCTCGGGACACATCCCTCGTCGCTGTGATGATGCCATTTTCCCGGATGTTTGACGTCGTCTACGAGACGATCGAACTGGCGGTCGCCGACGCGGGTCTTCACTGCGCACGCGCTGACGACATCTGGGATCACGACCTTGTGATGGGAGATGTTCTCTCCCTGTTGTGGCGTTCGACTGTCGTCATTGCCGACCTGACTGGCAAGAACACGAATGTGTTCTACGAGGCTGGACTCGCCCACGCGCTCCCAAGACGGACTGTGCTCCTTACTCAGGACCCCGATGATGTCCCCTTCGACCTCAGGTCAATTCGGTATCTTCACTATGGCGTCGGAACCGCGGAGCGCGCGACGCTGCGAAAGCAGTTGAGCGAACGTCTCACCACTCTGGTTGCGCAGTCCGACGACTGATGCTCTAGGGACCCCCTGGGAGCGCGAGCTCATGATTGCGCGCTGTTGCGACTCGACGTCCTATGCTGCCCTGCCGCGTCTTGGGTGCTGCTACACCTTGAGGCCGCCCAGTTCGCCGTTCTCGCGCCGTCCCAAAAGACCGATGCGGCTATGCCGTTGCGGGACCCGATCCACGGGCTCGACCGTTGGCGCCATCACCGGCCCGACGCCGCTTGTCGCCTTCACGACCAACGGCGGACGATGTCGAGAGCGGTGGCCTGGTTATCGGCAACAGATTCGGCGTGAGAGCGGCGAACGAGCAGCTAACGCACCGGTCAGAGCCGCAGCGGTGAGGCCGTCGATGAAGCGCCTGATAACGGTGCTGCAGCGGACTCTCTTCTGACCAGTTCCCCCTGACTAGGACGTTCTTGAGCCTAGTTCCCCTAGGGGGCGGATGAGCCAGTAGATGCGCCACGCGAAGTGGCCAGCGCCGATGACCTGTGGGTTCGCGGTCTTTGGGGGCTGTGTGGCGGCTCAGGAAACCACGCGAAGGCCGCGGCCGGAGAACAGGAAGTTGTCGGCGGGCGTCGCGAACCCCGCGATCTCGGCGATCTCGGGGGGCGTCAGACCACGGGCGGCGAGAGACTCACCGATGTGCGCGCCGAGGCGAGGGTGTTCAGGAGCGATGTCCTCAGAGGCGGGTTCTGGGTTCCGAAGTCCGCGAGCATTGAGCATCTTGTACATCGATGCGCGCTGCTGTCCGGTGATCAGGTTGAGGCCGTGGGCGCGCTCGACCAGGGCAGCGATCGACACACCCCAGGTTCTCTTGAGCTCGATGAGGTCGCCGATGCGCAACCGCCTGAGGTAGTGCGAGATCTGCTCAGCCGGAAGGAGGAGCTCGGCCGCGAACTCATTGGCCTGCTGCTCCGCTTGGTCGTCGATGTAGATCGAGTGCAACACCAGGTGCCCGAGCTCGTGGGCGAGGGTGAACCTGAGTCGATCGGTCGGCATGTTCGCGTTGATCATGACGATTGGATGTTCGTTGGCCCACTGCGACAGTCCGTCGACGCGGGGGCCGGCACCGAAGTTGCTCTCGACGACCAGGACCCCGGCGGACTCCATCCAGTCTGTGAGGTTACCGATCGGCCCGACGGGCATGCGCCACTGGGCGCGCAGCAGTCGCGCGGCATCAGCGGGAGAGGTCTCATCTGTGTCGAACGAAGGGACGGACCGCTCCGCTCGTAGAGCGACCTCCTCGCCGAGGTGTGCCGCGTGTAGGCGAACCAGGTTCAGTTGAGCCTCGAGCTCACGCCAGACGGTGACGGGAGTCGTCTTCTGCCGTCGCATGTGCGCGTTGACGGCGATGCCGCCTTCGATCCGACCTGCCTCACGCAGCAGTGCGGGCGTGACGCCGAGTGCCCTCGCGACGTGTGCGAGGGCCTCATCGTCCGGGGTCCGAAGTCCGCTCTCGTACCGCGACAAGGTCGCCTGAGTGACCCCGGCCCTTTCGGCCAACGTCTCCTGGGTCCAACCTTTGGCGCGGCGGGCGGTCGAGATGACCTCGCCGAGCTGACTCATTGCGACTCGCGCTCCTCGTCGATCCCGGAGGCACGGCGCAGGTCGATGTCGGGGAGCCGAGGAGTGATGGGGCTCCACACGATCGGTCCGACGGACGATCCCGGCTCTGCGGCTGCGATCTCGACCATCCATTGCGGGCTGTGCTTGCCTTCACGGAACGAGATGACGGTCTCAGCCATCGATCGCAGCTCGGAGTCCCAGCGGTACCCGGCCGCGAGATGGATCTCCTCAAGGCCGTCGAAGGAGTCCTGTCGCGACCCTGACCAGAACTCCACATCTGCAGGGGTGGGGTATGACGAGATCGCCATCGACGTGCTGTGGCGCTTGACCCGCAGGCGATAGGTTCGGCCCGCCGGGAGCTGCAGGACGATTTCCCGGACCGGCTCCTTGTCGATGAGCGTGATGCCCTCGTCATCGAGCCCGCTGAGCAGATCCACGCAGTGAGCCCAGATCCGTTCGTGGAGGATGTTCGACACTCCACGTTGGCTCATCGGCGGGATCCACGAGGGCTTGAACTGCCGCAGGTCCTGCCAGTCGGCGCGTGCGCCGTCGGTCGCTCGGGCGATCGCCTCGATGACCTTCGAACCGACCTCGCCAAGGACCTTGTCCGGATCGCGGGGTGAAAACATACCGGGAAATATACCACCTACAGTCAAGGCATCGACTGGCGGACGGCGATCCAGGGGTTGTGGGGGGGCTACGCGCATCAACACGCAGCCACACGCTGCAACAACAGGAGCCCCAGAGAGCCCCCGCGCGACCCGTGTAGCAGGCGAACATGCAGGTCAGGTGCTTGAAGTGCGGATGAGTCAGTCGATACGCCGGGTTCTGTCCCGGTCCGCGGTCTCCCGCGGTCCGGTGACGGCCATCCATCTACGACGTACGTTGCCGCACGCCTCCAGCGGTCTACCCGGGAACTCGGGCGGGCCGCCCTCGAACGCTCCCTGTCTGACCTTGCTCCGGGTGGGGTTTGCCTAGCCGCACCGGTCACCCGGTGCGCTGGTGGTCTCTTGCACCACCGTTTCACCCTTACCTCCTCGCCCCGGCGAACCGGGCCGTGGAGGCGGTCTGTTCTCTGTGGCACTGTCCCGCGGGTCACCCCGGGTGGGTGTTACCCACCACCCTGCCCTACGGAGCCCGGACGTTCCTCGGCGGGTCTCGGTCGAGGCCCGACGCGGCCGCCTGACTGACTCATCCGCACCGCCAGCCTACCGGCCGCACGCGCCCCCGGAGCACCCCGGGGCCGACGACCGGTCCGCGCGCACGGTCAGGAGCGGACCAGGATCCGGCCGCACTCCTCGCAGCGGACGACCTCGTCGGGGTCGGCCGAGGAGATCCGGTGCACATCGGACGGGTTGAGCTCCATCCGGCAGCCGTCGCAGCGGTTGCCGACCAGCCTGCCGGCACCGCGGCCGGACAGCTGGGTGCGCAGCTTCTCGTACAGCGCCACGAGGGCCGCGTCGAGGCCGGCGATGGCGGCCGCACGCTCGGTGCGCACCTGCGCCACCTGGGCGTCGATCTGCGCGAGCGCGGCCTCGACCGCGGCGCGGGCAGCGACCTGCTGGGCCACCACGTCGTCGTAGGCGCTCTGCTCGTGGCCGAGCGCGGACTCGTGCGCCTCGAGGCGTTCCATCACCTCGAGCTCGACCTCCTCCAGCTCGGTCTGCCGGTGGGCCAGGTGCTCGAGCTCGGCGGACAGCGCCTGCACGTCCTTGACGCTCGCCGCCCCCGAGTCCAGGCGGGCCTGGTCGCGCTGGGCGCGCGAGCGCACCTGCTCGACGTCGGCCTCGGCCTTCTTCAGCTCACGGCGCAGGTCGTTGGCTGCCGTCCGGCTCATCACGAGCGCAGCGTCCAGATCGGCCAGCCGGGCGTCGAGCTCGGCGACCACCGCGAGCTCGGGTGTGGTCCGGCGGCGGTGCGCGAGCTGGTCGAGCTGGGTGTCCAGGTCCTGCACGGCGAGCAGGCGGGCCTGGTCGGCGGCCGGGGCTTTCGTCACGGGGCTCCTTCGAACGTCGGTGAGGCGACGTGGCCCGTCCACGGGTCGGTGCGCAACGTGCTCACGTGGGTGGTCACGCTACCGCCTAGGTCCGCGACCAGCGTCGCCGCGGCCCCCGGCAGCCACAGCCACTCGCTCGCCGAGTGCGCGACGTCCACCAGGTAGGGAGTCGCCGCGGCCCGCCGGCCGGTCGCAGCCTCGACGAGCGCCTGCTCGCGGGCCTCGGAGGCCGGGTGGTGCCGCAGGTCGGCCGTCACGTAGACGTCGGCGCCCGAGGCGCGCACGGCGTCGAAGAACCCGTCACCCGACCCGCCGAGCACCGCGACCGAGCTCACCGACCCGTCGGGGTCCCCGGCGTAGCGCACCCCCGCCGCGGTGGGCGGCAGGGCGGCGGCGACCCGAGCCGCGAACACCGCCAGCGGTTCGGGCGCGGCGAGCCGGCCGAGCCGCCCGGTCCCGGTGCCGCCCGGCAGACCGGCCTGCTCGAGCACGTCGAAGGCGGGCTCCTCGTACGGGTGGGCGGCCCGCATCGCCGCCACCACGGCGGCCCGCCGCGACCGCGGGGCGATCATCTCGACGCGCGCCTCGACCACCTCGGCGATCTGACCCGCGGTGCCGATCGCCGGGGACGCCACGTCCGAGGGGATGAAGGTGCCCGTCCCGGTGCTGGTCCAGGCGCAGCGGGAGTATTCCCCCAGCGCACCTGCACCGGCCGCGGACAACGCGTCGACGAGCCGGTTCGCCGCCTCGACGGGCACGAACACCACGTGCTTGTCGAGCGCGGGCCCCGGTGCCGCCAGCAGCGGGCGCACGTCGAGCAGGCCGAGGGCGTCGGCGAGGGCGTCCGCCACACCGGGGTTCGCGACGTCGGCGTTGGTGTGCGCGGCGTACAGGCCGATCCCGGAGCGGATGAGCCGGTGCACCAGCGCTCCCTTGGCGGACGAGGCCGCGACCGAGTGCACGCCCCGCAGCAGCAGGGGGTGGTGGGTGACGATGAGGTCGGCCCCGCGCCGCTCGGCCTCCTCGACCACGTCGAGCACCGGGTCGACCGCCAGCAGCACGTGCCGCACCCGGGCTGCCGGGTCGCCCACGACGAGCCCCACCCGGTCCCACTGCTCGGCGCCCGAGGGCGGGTACCTGCGGTCGAGGGCCTCGACGACCTGGGCCAGCGTGGGGTGGTCAGCCATGGTGTGCACGGTACCGGCGCCGAGCAGGGCAGGGTCGCTCAGGGTCGACCACCACGAGGTTCAGGGTTCGACCAGGGACCTCCCGGGCCGCAGCGACCCCCAGCCTCTGACAGGGTCGTCCCATGAGCCTGAGCGAACCCGCCCCTGCACCGACCCCCATCGCCACCACACGCAGCCTCACCAAGGTCTACGGCTCGGGCGGCACGGCCGTCCGGGCCCTCGACGGCGTCGACCTGGACCTGGTCCGCGGTGAGCTCACCGCGGTGATGGGCCCGTCCGGGTCCGGCAAGTCCACCCTCATGCACTGCCTCGCCGGGCTGGACCGCCCCACCTCGGGCACGGTCGTCGTCGACGGCGAGGAGGTGAGCGCGATGGGCGAGCGCGCCCTCACCCGGCTGCGCCGCACCCGTCTCGGCTTCGTCTTCCAGGCGTTCAACCTGGTGCCGACCCTGACCGCCGCCGAGAACATCCGGCTGCCGCTGGACATCGCGCGCCGCCCGGTCGACCAGCAGCTGTTCGACGACGTCGTCGCCGCCGTCGGGCTCGGTGACCGGCTCGACCACCGCCCGAACCAGCTCTCCGGCGGGCAGCAGCAGCGGGTGGCGTGCGCCCGCGCCCTCATCAGCCGGCCGGCCGTGGTGTTCGCCGACGAGCCGACGGGCAACTTGGACTCGAAGTCCGCCGGCGAGGTGCTGGGCTTCCTGCGCCGCAGCGTCGACGAGCGCGGCCAGTCGGTCGTCATGGTGACGCACGACCCGCGCGCCGCCTCGTACGCGCACCGGGTGCTGTTCCTGGCCGACGGCCGGATCGTCGAGGAGCTGCGCGCCCCCACGCAGGACTCCGTGCTGGCCACCCTCGGCCGGATCACCGCCGAGGAGACCCACTGATGCTCCGGATCGCCCTGCGCGGTGTGCGGGCGCACCTCGTGCGCTTCGGCATGTCCGTGCTCGCCGTCGTCCTCGGCGTCGCCTTCGTCTCCGGGACGTTCTCGCTGCGCGAGATGCTGTCCGGCACCTTCGACGACATCGTGTCCGCCTCCACGACGGCCGACGTCTACGTGCGGGTCCCCCCCTCGGACACCCAGGTGACCGACGGCGGCTCCGCGGTCACCGCGGGCGGGCTGCCGCTGGGCCTGGCCGCCACCATCGCGACCGCCGACGGCGTGGACCGCGTGCTGCCCTCGATCAGCGGACCGATCGTGCTCGTGGGCGCCGACGGGACGGCCGTGCGCAGCTCCCAGGCGCCGAGCATGGCCGTCGGCTTCGACCCCGACGACCACACGGTGACCCTCACCGGGCGCGCACCGCACGGTCCGGACGAGATCGCCCTCGAGTCCCACACCCTGGCCGCCTCAGGCCTGGCCGTCGGGGACACCACGAGGGTCCTGGCCTTCGGCCAGCCGCGGCAGGTGACCGTGGTCGGCTCGGTGGACTACGCCGCGCCGATGGCGGGCGCCACCATCGTCGTGCTCGACGAGGCGACCCTGGAGAGCCTGTACGTCGTGGACGGCACGGTGAGCTCGTTCGCGGTCTATGCCGACCAGGGCGTCTCGCAGCAGACCCTGCGCGACCACGTGGCCGACACCCTCGCCAGCGCCGGGACCGGCACGGCCACCAGCGCCGAGGTCGTCACCCGCGCCCAGGTCATCGAGCAGACCACCGCCCAGATCGACAAGCAGCTCGGGTTCGTCACCACGTTCCTGCTGGTGTTCGCCGCGCTCGCCCTGTTCGTGGGGGCGTTCATCATCGCCAACACGTTCACCATGTCGGTGCGCCAGCGGATGCGGGAGTTCGCCCTGCTGCGCGCCGTCGGCGCCTCACCGGCTCAGGTGTTCGCCTCCCTGCTCATCCAGGCGGGGGTGATCGGACTGGTCGGCTCGGCGATCGGCGTGCTGGCGGGGCTAGGCCTCGTGCAGGCGCTGCGATCGGTGTTCGCGCAGATGGGCATGACGTTGAGCGACCAGGTGCCGCTGCGGCCCGGCTCGGTGGCGATCGCCGTCGCCCTCGGAACGCTCACCTGCCTGGGCGCCACGCTGCTGCCCGCGCGTCGGGCCGCCCTCGTGGCACCCGTGGAGGCGATGGCCGAGCAGACCTCGATCACCGAGCGGTCCCTGCGCTGGCGTGCGCTCACCGGGGTGCTGCTGCTGGTCGCGGGCGTGCTCGGCGTGGTCTGGGCGACCGGTCACCCCGGTGCCGACCGGACGGACCTCGTGCTCGGCATCGGTGCCTCGGCCACCCTCATCGGGGTGCTCGTGCTCGGTCCGGTCGTCGTGCCCGCGGTGGTGCGGCTGCTCGCCGTGCCGCTCGTGCGCTGGTGGCGGCCCATCGGCCGGCTCGCCGCGGGCAACGTCGTACGCAACCCGCGCCGTGCGGCCAACACGGCCGGCGCGCTCACCATCGGGATGGCCCTGGTCGGGGCGACCACGGTGCTGGCCGCCTCCACGCAGGCGTCGGTGACCGGCATGATCGACCAGCAGATCACCGCCGACTACGTGCTGCGGGCCGACTACCCCGACAACGTGAGCGAGGCCGTCGTCACCGGCGCCCGGCAGCTCGACGGCGTGGCCACGGTCTCCCCACTGCCGTACGCGGCGGTCCAGGTCGACGGCACCCAGGGTTCCGTCGCCGAGGCCGATCCCGCGCTCATCGGCACCTCGTTGAACGTGCCGATGGTGCAGGGTGACGCGGCGGCAGCCCTGCGGGCCGGTGACGTGCTCGTGCAGAAGCAGAAGGCCGAGAAGGCCGGCTGGGCGGTGGGCGACACGCTCACCTTCACCGGCCCGGTCGGGAGCACCACGCTGCGCATCGGTGCGATCCAGGACTCCGCGGTGCTCGGCGACATCCAGGCACCGCCAGGCACGCTCGCCACGCTCGTGCCGAGCCAGCAGGTGCGGTCCAGCACGGTCCTGGTCACGCTCGCGCCGGGTGCCGACTCGGCGACGGTGCGCACCGAGCTCGTCGACCTGGTCAAGCCGTACGTCGTGGTGTCCGTGATGGACTCGGCGCAGTTCGTCGACTCGATGGCTTCGCAGGTCGACCGGGTGCTCACGATCCTGTACGCGCTGCTCGGACTGTCGATCGTCATCGCGGTGCTCGGGATCGTCAACACGCTCGCGCTGTCGGTCGTCGAACGCACCCGGGAGATCGGGCTGCTGCGCGCGGTCGGTCTGGGCCGGCTGCAGCTGGCCGGCACGGTGACGGTCGAGTCGGTGCTCACGGCTGTCACCGGCACGCTCGTCGGCCTGGCGGTCGGGGTGGGCCTGGCCTCGGCGCTGCCGACGGTCTACGCCGACCAGGGTCTGTCCCAGCTCGCGGTGCCGTGGGCCAGCCTGGCCGCCATGGTGGGGCTGGCGGTGCTCGTCGGTGTGCTGGCCGCGCTGTGGCCGGGCGTGCGGGCAGCACGCCTCAAGGTGCTCGACGCCGTCAGCTACGAGTAGCCGCCGTCAACCACGAGCAGGTGACACCCGCCGGGCGTCAGGGCCGCAGCAGCGCCTTGACCGCCCGGCGGGTGTCCATCGCGTCGTAGGCCTGCGCGACCTCGTCGAGCGGCAGGGTGAGGTCGAACACGCCGCTGGGGTCCAACGTGCCGGCCCACACGTCCGCGAGCAGCTCGGGGATGTAGGCCCGCACGGGTGCGACCCCGCCGCGCACGCCGACGTTCGTGGAGAACATCTGCTGCACCGGCAGCTCCGGGCCGCCGGCCGGCACCCCGACGAAGCCGACCGTGCCGCCCGGCCGGGCGCTGTCGAGCGCCTGCTGCATCGACTCCTTGGTGCCGACTGCCTCGAGCACGGCGTCCGCGCCGATGCCACCCAGCAGGTCCTTGACCTGGGCGACGCCCTCCGCACCGCGCTCGGCGACCACGTCGCTCGCGCCGAACCGTCGCGCCAGCTCCTGACGGGCAGGGTTCCGGGACATCGCGACCACGCGCTCGGCGCCGAGCCGACGCGCGGCGAGGATCCCACACAGCCCGACCGCCCCGTCGCCGACGACCACGACGGTGCTCCCGGGCCGGACGCCGGCCGCACGCGCCGCGTGGTGGCCCGTCCCCATCACGTCGGAGAGCGTGAGCAGCGCCGGGACCATCGCGTCGTCGGGCACCTCGGGGGTCGCCACGAGGGTCCCGTCGGCCAGCGGCACCCGGACGTACTCGCCCTGGCCTGCGTCGGAGCGCAGCCCCTCGAAGTCCGGGCCGCCCCACCAGCTGAGCCGCTCGCACGAGGTGAACACCCCGTTGCGGCAGTGCACGCACGTCCCGTCGTGCACCGTGAACGGGGCGATGACGAACTGCCCGGGGCGGACCGTGCGCACATCCGCACCGACCTCCTCGACCACGCCGACGAACTCGTGCCCGATCCGCGCGGGCTGCGGGACGTCACGCACCCCGCGGTAGGACCACAGGTCGGACCCGCAGACGCAGGCCGCGACCACCCGCACGACGGCGTCGGTGGGCCGCTGGACCACCGGGTCCGGCACGTCCTGCAGGCGGATGTCACGGGGGGCGTGGATGACGGTTGCGCGCACGGCGCGAGCCTACCGGCGCGGGCCGAGGCACCCGCCGGGCGGTACCGTCGCGCCGTGAGGCTGCTGCGCTGCCCGTCGTGCGGGTTCCCCGCCTGGCTCGAGTCGACCCGGTGCCGTGCCTGCCAGGCGCCGATGATGCTGGCGACCGCGACGCTCACCATGGTGCCGGCCCCGGCCGCCCTGGACGAGCACGGCACCGCTCTCGTCGCGTGCGCCCACCGGGATCAGGAGTGCAACTGGTCCCTGCGCGCCGACGACGACGGCACGACGTGCTTCTCCTGCCGGCTCACGCGTCGTCGTCCGCAGGCCGATGACGCGGCCGCGCTCGAACGTCTGGCCGAGACCAGCAAGGCCCAGCGTCGGCTGCTCGTGGGCCTGGCCGACCTCGGGCTGCCCGTCGACCCGTACTGGCGCACCGACGGCGGCCTCGCGTTCGACCTGCTCTCGTCCCAGTCCGGCAACGGCCCGGTCACCATCGGCCATGCGGGCGGCGTCATCACCATCGACCTGGCGGAGTCCCTCGACGCGCACCGCGAACAGCTGCGGGTGCAGCTCGGCGAGCCCTACCGCACGATGCTCGGGCACTTCCGGCACGAGGTCGGCCACTACTACCAGTGGCAGCTGGTCGAACGGCCCGGCGGCGCGTTCCTCGAGGAGTGCCGCGCCCTGTTCGGCGACGAGCGCGCGTCGTACACCGACGCCCTCGCGCGGCACTACGCCACCGGGGCCCCGGCCGGCTGGCAGGAGACCTTCATCTCGGAGTACGCGACGATGCACCCCTGGGAGGACTTCGCCGAGACGTTCGCCCACTACCAGCACGTGCTGGACACCCTCGGCACGATCGCGCACGGCGGGGTGCGGATCGACGCCTCGGCCCTCATGGGCACCCGGACCCAGGACATCATGCCGCGCACGTCCTACGCCGATGTGCCCATGGCCGTCGCGCTGGAGGACTGGCAGTGGGTGTCCTACGAGCTCAACCGGGCCAACCGCGCGATGGGCAAAGGTGACCTGTACCCGTTCTCGATCCCGCCGGCCGTCGGACGCAAGCTCGACCTCGTGCACCGCATCGTGACGGCGTCCACGGTCCCGGTCCCGCTCGTGGCCCCGTTCCCGGGCGCCTGAGCGGCCGGTACCCTGGGCGGGCACTCGTGAGGGGCCTGTAGCTCAGCTGGTCAGAGCGCCGCGCTTACACCGCGGAGGTCGTCGGTTCGATCCCGGCCGGGCCCACCCTGCACCCACCTGACCGCGGCGCGAGACGGGTGCGGCGCTGCGGATCTACCGCAGCGTCCGCGTGCCAGGCGCCGCGACCAGCACCCAGTCCCACGACCCCGGTCCCGCGACCCCGGCCCTGAGACAGCGGCGAGCGCCCTACTTGCCCCGCCCGCGCGAGGCGACCCGCGTCGCCGCCCAGTCCGGTGCGACCGAGAACGTGGTCATCACGTGCAGCCCCGTCGTGCTCGCGGCGTCCTCGACGTCGGAGGGCAGCACGTGCCCCTCGCGCCCGGCCTTGGGTGTGAGCACCCAGATGGGTCCGTTGTCGTCCAGGACGGTCATCGCATCGACCAGGGTGTCCCCGAGGTCGCCGTCGTCGGCGCGGTGCCAGATGAGCACCCCGTCGGTGACGTCGTCGTAGTCCTCGTCGACCAGCTCGGCGCCGACGATCTCCTCGACCTGCGTGCGCAGCTCGAAGTCGACGTCGTCGTCGTAGCCGAACTCCTGGATGACCTGGCCGGTGACGAACCCGAGCCGCCTCACGGGGCTGGTGGAATCGTCCGTGCTCGCAGACACGTGCGCAGTGCTCCCTTCACCTGACGGCGAGCGCCGTCCCGATCTGGCACACCGTAGCCCACAGCACAGCCGCCGTCCCTGGCAAGGGCCCATGACGGTGCGCCGTGGACGCGCATGTGACTTTCGGCCTGGCGTGGTCTGAGAATGGGGACGACCGCCTGCACGCACCCCGCCTCGACCGGTGGCGACGCGGCAGGCCCGCAGACGCGACCCGGTGCCACCAGCGCCGGTCGTGCCCAGACGCCAAGGAGCACCGAGTGGCTTCCATCGACGAGACGGCCCCCCTCATCGGCGGCCTGCTCAGCCAGGTCCCCGACATCGACCCCGACGAGACCGCCGAGTGGTTGGAGTCCCTCGACCAGCTGATCGAGGCCAAGGGTGGGCCTCGTGCGCGCTACATCATGATGAGCCTGCTGCGGCAGGCCCGGTCCCGGAACGTGGCGATCCCCACCTCGCTCAACACCCCCTACGTCAACACCATCGCGGTGCACGACGAGCCGTACTTCCCCGGCGACGAGACGATGGAGCGCGCGTTCCGCCGGATGATCCGCTGGAACGCCGCCGTCATGGTGACACGAGCGCAGCGCCCCGGGATCGGGGTCGGCGGGCACATCTCGTCCTACGCGTCGGTGGCGACCCTGTACGAGGTCGGCCTCAACCACTTCTTCCGCGGCAAGGACCACCCGGGCGGAGGCGACCAGGTCTTCTTCCAGGGGCACGCCTCCCCCGGGGTCTACGCGCGCGGGCTGCTCGAGGGCCGCCTCACCGAGCAGCAGCTCGACGGGTTCCGGCAGGAGCTGTCGAACCCCGGCGGCGGGCTGCCCTCGTACCCGCACCCGCGCCTGGCCCCGGACCTGTGGGAGTTCCCCACCGTGTCGATGGGTCTGGGCCCGGCCAGCGCCATCTACCAGGCGTGGACCAACAAGTACCTGCACAACCGCGGCATCAAGGACACGAGCCAGCAGGACGTGTGGGCGTTCCTCGGTGACGGCGAGATGGACGAGCCGGAGTCCCGCGGCATGCTCCAGCACGCGGCCCAGCAGGGTCTGGACAACCTCACGTTCGTCGTCAACTGCAACCTGCAGCGCCTCGACGGCCCGGTGCGCGGCAACGGCAAGATCATCCAGGAGCTCGAGGCGCAGTTCCGCGGCGCCGGCTGGAACGTCATCAAGGTGATCTGGGGCCGCGAGTGGGACGTCCTGCTCAACGCGGACAAGGACCGCGCGCTGGTCAACCTCATGAACATCACGCCGGACGGTGACTTCCAGACGTTCCGCGCGGAGGACGGCGCGTTCATCCGGGACAACTTCTTCGGTCGTGACCCACGCACCAAGGCGCTCGTGGCCAAGATGACCGACGACGACATCTGGGCGCTCAAGCGCGGCGGGCACGACTACCGCAAGGTGTACGCGGCCTACAAGGCGGCGCGGGAGCACACCGGCGCACCGACGGTGATCCTGGCCCACACCATCAAGGGCTACGGGCTGGGCTCGGGCTTCGCCGGGCGCAACGCGACCCACCAGATGAAGAAGCTCAAGGTCGACGAGCTCAAGACGCTGCGCGACACCCTCCAGCTGCCGATCACGGACGCCCAGCTCGAGGAGAACCCGTACGTCCCGCCGTACTACAACCCGGGTGCGGGCGACGAGGCGATCCAGTACATGCTGGAGCGTCGCCGTCAGCTCGGCGGGTTCGTGCCCGAGCGCAGGTCGACGTACAAGCCGCTCGCGCTGCCGGAGGCCAAGGCCTACGACCGGCTCGCCAAGGGCTCGGGCCAGCAGGAGGTCGCCACCACGATGGCGCTCGTCCAGCTGTTCAAGGACCTGCTCAAGGACCCTGAGCTGGGACGCCGGCTCGTGCCGATCATCCCGGACGAGGCACGCACCTTCGGGCTGGACTCGATCTTCCCGAGCGCCAAGATCTTCAACACGGTCGGCCAGCACTACATGGCCGTGGACCGCGAGCTCATGCTCAGCTACAAGGAGTCCGAGTCCGGTCAGATCATGCACGTCGGCATCAACGAGGCCGGTGCGGCCGCGGCGCTGCAGGCGACCGGGACGGCGTACGCCACGCACGGCGAGCCGCTCATCCCGTTCTACTTCTACTACTCGATGTTCGGCTTCCAGCGCACCGGTGACCAGTTCTGGGCCGCCGGCGACCAGATGGCCCGCGGCTTCCTCATCGGTGCCACGGCCGGTCGCACGACGCTCACCGGTGAGGGCCTGCAGCACGCCGACGGCCACTCCCCGCTCATCGCGGGCACCATGCCGCACGTCGTGCACTACGACCCGGCCTACGGGTACGAGATCCGGCACATCGTGCGCGACGGGTTGGCGCGGATGTACGGCGACGACGGGCGCGACCCGAACGTCCTGTACTACCTCACGGTCTACAACGAGCCGATCCGCCAGCCCGCCGAGCCGCAGGACGTGGACGTGGAGGGGATCCTGCGTGGGATCCACCTCATCGCCCCGGTCGAGGGCGAGGGGCCGCAGGCGCAGATCCTGGCGTCGGGTGTCGCGGTCCCGTGGGCGCTGGAGGCCCGCGAGCTGCTCGCCGCGGACTGGGGGGTGCGTGCCGCCGTCTGGTCCGTGACCAGCTGGGGCGAGCTGCGTCGGGACGGGCTCGCCGCCGACCAGGCCGCCTACCTGCACCCGGGCGAGCCGGCCCGCGAGGCCTACCTCACGGCCAAGCTGCGCGACGCCAACGGCCCGTTCGTGGCGACGACCGACTTCGACCACCTCGTGGCCGACCAGGTCCGCGCCTGGGTGCCGGGTGACTACGCGACGCTCGGTGCGGACGGCTTCGGCTTCTCCGACACGCGCGCCGCGGCTCGTCGGCACTTCAAGATCGACGGTCCGTCGACCGCGGTGCGCGTCCTGCAGCGGCTCGCCGCGGCCGGCCAGGTGCCCGCCTCGGCCCCGGCCGAGGCGATCGAGCGCTACCGGCTCGAGGACGTCACGGCCGGCACCTCGGGGAACGCCGGCGGCGAGTCCTGACCCCACCGTCGTGGGTGTGCGTCCCGGTCCGGGGCGCACACCCACGACGGTGGGACGCCCGTGACCGGTGTCCTCGTCGCAGGCACTCCTGTGACGGTCGGGTACCACGGGCGACCGTGCAGCCGACCTCGGGCCGGCGAGAACGCTAGACGCGCTCGACCGCGTCGATCGCCCGGGTGAGCTCGGGCACCAGTAGCTCGACGGCCGCTGCGTCGGGGTGCTGCGCGAGCGCCTCGAGGTGCTGGCGGGCCTCGTGCGGCCGGCCGGCCTCGATGGCGGCCAGGACCACCTGGACGCCCACCTCGGGCACCTGCTCACGCACCCGCCAGTGGCCGACGCCGAGACCGAGGGCCTCACCGGGCTGACCGTCCTGCCGCAGCAGCTCGATGCCGGCGGCCAGGGCCCGACCGGTCGGGTCGCGATCGGCGGCGGTGACCAGACGGCGCAGACCGCCCTCGTGGTCGTCCACGACCGACAGCCGGGCCAGCTCGATGAGCGGGTACCAGGCCCGCGGGTTGCCGGCCAGCTCCTCGCCGAGCGCCCACACGGCCAGGTTCTCCGCACGCTGCCGCTCCTGCTCGACACCGTCCGCGGTCAACGGGTCACGGTCGGCCTCGACGGCCTGCGCGGCGCGCCGACGCACGATCTCCGCGAGGGCCGAGAACGCACGCTCGTTGTTGGGGTCGTCCGAGAGCATGGAGCGCAGGGCGTCCTCGTGCAGCGTGTCACCGCGCCGTCCGGCCTTCGTCGGCCGGCGGGCGCCGACCCGCGAAGCGGACGTCGGACGGCGCATCAGCTCGCGCAGTCGGGGTAGCAAGGCCATCACCCGACCATAGCGGCAGACGACCACGACGACCCCCGGGACGACGGGTCCGTTCACGCCAGCACCCTCAGGGTCTTTGTGCGGTTCCGACAAGCCTGCCTATGCTCCCCCCATGGCCACGACGCCCCCGACGACGACGAGCGCGGCCGAGACCCAGCGACGGGTCCGGGACGGTTCCGGCCTGCTCGCCGCCGCGGCGATGCGCCGGCTGGAGTCCGATGCTGCCTGGTACCGGGCACTGCCGGCGGAGGACCGTTCCTGGGTGGGCCTCGTGGCCCAGGCCGGGATCGCCGCCTTCGTCACCTGGTTCTCCGACCCGAGCAAGCCCCCGCACGGTGTGGGCGAGATCTTCGCCGCCGCCCCGCCCCAGCTCACCCGCTCGATCTCGTTGCAGCAGACGCTGCAGCTCGTCCGGCTGTCGGTCGACGTCGTGGAGTCGCACTCCGCCCGGCTGGCCGCACCGGGTGAGGAGCGGGACCTGCGCGAGGCCGTGCTGCGCTACTCGCGCGAGGTCGCCTTCTCCGCCGCCGAGGTGTACGCCCGGGCGGCGGAGGTCCGCGGTGCCTGGGACGCCCGGATCGAGGCCCTCGTCGTCGACGCCCTCGTGCGGGGGGACGTCGAGGACTCGTTGCGCTCCCGGGTGGCGGCCCTCGGCTGGAGCGGACGGGGCAGCACCCTCGTCGTGGCCGGCACGTCGGCGCGCCCGTTCGACGAGGTCTGGGCCGCCGATCTGCGTCGGGCCACCCGGCGCGCCGCGCAGGACGCGCTGGTCGGCATCCACGACGACCGGCTCGTGCTCTTCCTCGGCGGTGAGGGCGACCTCGTGGCGGCCGCGCACGGGCTGCTGCCGCGGTTCGGCCCAGGTCCCGTGGTGATCGGCACCCCGGTGGCCGGTTCGCTCTCGTCCGAGCTCGCCGAGTGCGCCCGGTCGGCCGCGCAGGTGCTGGCCGGCCTGACGGCAGCAGCGGCCTGGCCGCAGGCACCGCGCCCCGTGCTCGCCGGCGACCTGCTGCCCGAACGCGTGCTCATCGGGGACCAGAATGCTCGCCGGGAGCTGGTGACCAGAGCGTACGCACCGCTGGAGGCGCACACCGGTGCACTCCTGGACACGCTGTGGGCCTATCTGGGGACCGGTCGTTCGCTCGAGGCGGCCGCCCGCGAGCTCTACGTGCACCCCAACACCGTGCGCTACCGCCTGCGGCGGGTGGCCGATGTGACCGGCTGGGACCCCCTGGACGCACGCGACTCCTACGTCCTGCAGATCGCGCTCGCGCTGGGACGTCTGGAGAACCCGCCCAGCACCCCGGCGGCCCCCGAGGCGTTGTAGGGCACCGACAAGGCTCGTCGACATCCTTGGTCGCCGCCGTGACCGGGTACCCACCGCGGCGGCAGGCACAGTGGAGGCGTGCTCGTCGTCGTCTGCCCCGGTCAGGGCGCCCAGTCCCCTGGCATGCTCGCGCCGTGGCTCGAGATCGCCTCGTTCGCGACCTCGGTGCACCGCGCCTCCCAGCACACCGGGGTGGACCTGGTGTCCTACGGCACGACGGGCGACGCCGACGCCATCCGGGACACGGCGGTGGCCCAGCCTCTGCTCGTGGCCACCGCGCTCGCCTCGCTGCGGGTGGTGCTCGACGCCGACCCGGACGAGGCCTGGCCGCAGCTGACCGCGGGCCGGGTCGACGTCGCCGCGGGTCACTCCGTCGGCGAGCTGGCCGCCGCAGCGGTCGCCGGGCTGCTCA
>NZ_VWSD01000044.1 GCF_009829685.1 Cellulomonas citrea | reverse complement strand
CCGCGGCGCTGCAGGCGTCCGGCGAGGACGCGGCGGACCCGAGCGCACCCGACCCGAGCGCACCCGAGCTGGGCGCACCCGAGCCGGGCACAGGCGAGGCAGCTGACGACGAGCCGCAGACGGCACTGGCCGCCGCCGTCACGGCGACCGGCAACTGGTTCCGTCGTGCTGGACGCGCGACCTCGACCACTGTGTCGTCCGCGTACGCTTCGATCACCCGACCCGCACCCGAGGACGACGAGATGACCACCACGAAGCCTGCCCCGGCTGCGGTCCCGGGCGCGCACGACGTCCCGATCGCCGGGTGGCCCGGCGCGGCCGAGGCGCCGCGCCCGGCGCCCGGGGCTCCTCGCCCCACCGGTCCTCGCCGGGTGCGTCTGGCGATCTCGCGGGTCGACCCGTGGTCGGTGATGAAGCTGTCGTTCCTGCTGTCCTTCGCGCTCGGGATCATCGGCGTCGTCGCGGCGTCGGTCGTCTGGTTCACGCTCGACGGGCTGCACGTGTTCGCCAAGCTCAACGACCTGATGACCACCGTCGCGGGCGCGGACAGCGCGCTGCAGGTGATGAGCTACCTGAGCTTCGGCAAGATCGCGGCGGGCGCGATGCTCGTCGGCGTGGTGGACGTGTTCCTGCTCACCGCGCTCTGCACGATCGGCGCGTTCCTGTACAACATCGTCGCCGCCCTGGTGGGGGGCCTGCACGTCACGATGACGGACGACTGACCCCGTCGGACGCCGCGTTTGGGCGAGTGGTTGCCGCTGGGGTAGTCTCGTCCGGCGCCATGCGGTGCACGGGCCTATAGCTCAGACGGTTAGAGCGCTTCCCTGATAAGGAAGAGGTCACAGGTTCAAGTCCTGTTAGGCCCACTGGTCGAGGTTCGGAGGACCCCATGAAGAAGTTCCTCGTGCTGTCCGTGCTGGCAGGCGTCGCCTATCTCGCCTACCAGCGCTACGTGCAGGACCGTGACGAGCGCGACCTGTGGGCCGAGGTCACCGACCCGCTCGACTGACCCTCGCCCGACCACCGGGTGGCCCCGGCCACCTGTCGGGGCCATGGCGCAATTGGTAGCGCACCTGCTTTGCAAGCAGGGGGTTAGGGGTTCGAGTCCCCTTGGCTCCACCACACGCCGGACCCGGCCGCGTGCGGCGGCCCGCTGGTGCTGCCAGCATCCCGGCATGAGCTCCCTGCGCCAGCACGTGCTGCCCGCCCATCAGGTCCGCGACGCCGACGACCTCGTCGACCGGCTGGACCTGCTCGCCGGGGACCGCACGTCCAAGGTCTCGGCCTTCTGGACGATGCTCACGCTGGCCGCCGTGATCGCCGTGGCGGGCGTCCTCGCCGACTCCACCGCCACCGTGATCGGCGCCATGATCATCGCGCCGCTGTCGGTGCCCATCATGGGCGTGGCCATCGGCGTCGTGCGCGGGCAGGGCGGTCTGGTCGGGCGGTCGCTCGCCATGGTCGCGGGCGGGACCGTGCTGGTCGTCCTCGTGGGCTACCTCGCGTCGCTGCTGCTGCCGAGCACGACGTCGCTGCTCACCAACACCCAGGTGCTCGGCCGCACCTCACCGGGGCTGCTCGACATGGTCGCCGCCCTGGCGACTGGGCTCGCGGGCGCCGTCGGGCTCGCGCGCAAGGACGTGTCGGACGTGCTCCCCGGGGTCGCCATCGCGATCTCGCTCGTGCCGCCGCTCGGGGTGGTCGGGGTGTGCCTGGGCCAGGGGCTCTACGCCCTCGCGCTGGGCGCGTTCGTGCTGTTCGCGTCCAATGTCGTGGCACTCGTCCTGGCCGGGACACTTGTCTTCACCGCCTGCGGCTACGGGGCGTTCACCGCTGTCGGGTTCCGGCGCCGCCGGGCCTACGTCGCGATCGCCGCGGGTGCCCTGCTCGTCGTGGTCCCGCTCGCCGCGAACACGGCCGGCACGTGGCTGGTCGCCGTCTGGACGCACCGGGTGCAGGACGCGGCGACGGCCTGGGTCGAGCAGGTGCCCGGTGGACGGGTGGTCGACGTCGCCGTGCAGTCCACCACCGCGGTGGTCCAGGTCGAGGCGCCGGGTCCGCTGCCGGACACGGCGCAGCTCGTCGCTTCCCTCGCCGGCCAGATCCCCGACGGGGTCGAGGTGGTCGTCGACGGCGGGGTCGGCCAGCGGGTCTCGGCCGGCGTCGTCGGCGGGTAGCGCCGGGCGGTCAGCTCGGCCGGACGATAGGGAACAAGATCGTGTCCCGGATGCCCAGCCCGGTGAGGTTCATGACGAGGCGGTCCACGCCCAGGCCCATCCCGCCCGTGGGCGGCATGCCGTACTCCATGGCGCGCAGGAAGTCCTCGTCCACCTCCATCGCCTCGGTGTCACCGGCGGCGGCCGCAAGAGACTGCTCCACCAGCCGTGCCCGCTGGTCGACGGGGTCGATGAGCTCGGAGTAGGCAGTGCCCTGCTCCGACGCCCACATCACCAGGTCCCACTTCTCGACGAGGCGCGGGTCGTCGCGGTGCGCCCGGGTGAGCGGTGAGGTGTCGCGCGGGAAGTCGGTGTAGAACACCGGCAGCGTCGTCCGCGACTCGCACAGCTCGCCGTAGACCTCTTCGAGCACCGCACCCCAGCTCGACGCCGGGTCGAGCTCCAGGCCCAGCCGGGCGGCGTGGGCCAGGAGCACGTGCGAGGGGGTGTCGGGGGTGACCTCCTCACCGAGCGCGTTCGAGACGGCGGTGCAGATCGGCACGGCCGGCCAGGTGCCCGACAGGTCGACCTCCTCGATGCGTCCGTCGGGCTGCTGGCGCCGTGCGACCGGTGCCCCGAACACCGCGACCGCCGCCTCCTGGATGAGCTCCTGGGTGAGCACCCGCATCGTCGTGTAGTCGCCGTAGGTGCCGTACACCTCGAGGGACGTGAACTCCGGGTTGTGCGAGGAGTCGGCGCCCTCGTTGCGGAACTGCCGGCCCAGCTCGAACACCTGCTCCATCCCCCCGACCACGAGCCGCTTGAGGTGCAGCTCGGTGGCGATGCGCAGCGACAGGTCCAGGTCGTAGGCGTTGATGTGGGTGCGGAACGGGCGCGCGTTGGCCCCGCCGTGCACGAGCTGCAGGATCGGGGTCTCCACCTCGACGAACCCCCGGGCCTGCAACGACTCCCGGATCGAGCGGACCACCGTCGACCGCACGTAGGCCACCTCACGGGCCCGCGGGCGCACGATGAGGTCGACGTAGCGCATCCGCACCCGGGCCTCGGGGTCGACCAGCCCGTGCCGCTTGTCCGGCAGCGGGCGCAGCGACTTGCTGGTGAGCGCGAACGAGTGGGCGTCGACGGTGAGCTCCCCGCTGCGGGTGCGCACCACGGGGCCGGTCACCCCGACGTGGTCGCCCAGGTCGAGGGCGCGGAACAGCCGGTGCTGATCGGCGCCCAGCCGGTCCCGCGAGGCCATCACCTGCAGGTCCCCGGACCCGTCCCGCAGCCACAGGAAGCACAGGCCGCCGTGGTCGCGCTTGCGCATCACCCGTCCGGTGACGGACACCGGGTCGGTGCCGAGCGCGTCCACCCCGGCCGCGTCGGTGCGGACCTGGGCCACCGTGGCGGACCGCGGGTACCCCACGGGGTAGGCCTCGACACCGGCCGCCGTGAGCGCGTCGAGCTTGGCGCGCCGCACCCGCTCCTGGTCGGGCAGGGCGCGGGCGGCGATGATCTGCTCGACCGCGTCCGGCTCGGCCGGGATGAGCGCGAGGACGGCGTCGGCGTAGTCCTGCGCGGCCTGGGTGAGGGCGGCCGGGTCGGCGCTGCGGGGCCGGGTGAGCAACGTGCGGATCGACGGGCGGGTGAGGAAGCCCTCCGCGCTGCCCGCCGCGAGTCCCACCCGCGGCAGGTCAGAGGTGTACTCGAAGCAGATGTACCGCGGCTGCCACGTCGGCTGGTACTTGGCGTTGGAGCGGTACAACGACTCGAGCTGCCACGTGCGGCTGGCCAGCAGCAGCGCGCCACGGGCGAGCCGCGCGAGCGGTCCGGCGCCCAGCTCCTCACCACGGGTGAAGGCCTCGCGGAACATGGCGAAGTTGAGCGAGAGCCGGCGGGCCTGCAGCCGCGGGGCCTGCTCGGCGATCGTGGTGACCAGCAGCTCGACGATGCCGTTGTCGGCGGTCGGGTCCCGGCGCATGAGGTCCAGCGACAGGCCGCCGCGACCCCAGGGCACGAGGGACAGGAAGCCACGCAGCGTGCCCTCGGCGTCGAACGCCTCGACCAGCACGCACTCACCGTCGAGCGGGTCGCCCAGGCGGCCGAGCGCCATCGAGAAGCCACGCTCGTCCCCGCCGTCCCCACGCCAGCGCGCCGCCGAGGCCGCCAGCCGGTCGAAGTCGGCCGGCTCGAGCTGGGCGTGCGTGCGCACCTGGGCGACGTAGCCCCGTCGGCGCAGCCGCTGCACCGCCTGACGCACCGGTTTGAGCGCCGGGTCGACGAGCTGGAAGTCGGTGAGGCCCAGGATCGCCTCGTCGCCGATCTGGTAGGCCGTGAGGCCGGCGTCGCCGTAGGCCCGGGCCCCGGCGGCACCGGCCGCCATCACCGCGAGCGACCAGCCGTGCGCCCGGGCGTCGGCCCGCCAGGCGTCGATCGCCGCGGGCCAGTGCAGCGGGTCGCCCACCGGGTTGCCGCTGGCCAGGCTCACCGCACCGACCACCCGGTAGGAGACCCCGGCGTGCGCCGTCGACGCGTCGCCCGTGTCCCACACGACGGCCTTGTCCCGACGGGTCGCGAAGTAGCCGAGCGAGTCCTCGTCACCGAACTGCCGGGCCAGCGTGCGCACCCGTGCCTCGTCGGCCGCGCTGAGCCGCCGGGCCGACCGCGGCGCCCGCAGCCAGACCACCGCCGAGCCCAGCACGACGAGCGCCCCCATGAGACCGATGACCAGCCGCACCCACCAGTGCGCGTGCCGGGTCGCGTCCGACCCGAAGAAGCCCAGGTCACCGGCGAGCACATCGCTCATCGCCTCCCAGGCGGCCGACACGTCGGTGATCGCCCCGGAGGCGATGAGCAGCTTGGCCCCCAACGCCGTGACCGCGAGGGCCCCGGCCACGAACAGCAGCAGCGCCCGCAGGCCCGAGGCCCGCGGCGACCTCGCCGGGAACTGCCGACCGGCGTGGAAGGCCAGGACGAGGAAGACCACAGTCCCCACCAGGCCGATCACGTTGAGCACCACCCGTTCGCCGAGCAGCACGTCCCGGACCCGTCCCAGCGCGGGGAGCAGCACGAGCAGGAGCAGGAACGCCCGCCACGCGGACCGCATCCGTCGTCGCAGGCCCACGGCGAGCACGACGAGGAGCGCGGCGTAGGTGAGGTTCGGCAGCACCGGCAGCAGCAGGATCGAGACGACGTCGTCCGGCCTGGCGAAGTAGTGACGCAGGCCCGGCACCGCCGAGGCGACGACGACGAGGGTCGCCAGCGCCAGGCAGGTCGACGACAGCCAGTCGGGCCAGCGGTCGTCCTGGCTGCCGGGGCGCGGGTCGCGCGCCGGTCGCGTCACCGCGCCATGGGCGTCGCGCGACGGATCGGCGCTGATCGTGTCGACATCGGTCACGACGGCTCCCTTCGGCGGACGCACCGGTGCGCCTGAACCTCGATTGTGGTGCGAAGCACCCGGCCGTGCCGGTCGGCGCCTCGGTCAGGCGCGGGTGACATCCCGGCCGTCGTTCTTCGCGCGGTACAGGGCCCGGTCGACGGCGGTGAGCAGGTCGTCAGCCGTCATGCCCGGACGGCACTGGGCGACGCCGGCGCTCACCGTGACTGTCACGGGCGCCCCGTGGGTGGCGAACTGCAGCTCGGAGCAGCGCCGGCGGACCAGGTCGCCGATCGCCCGCGCCCCGCTCACATCGGTGTCCGGCAGGAGCAGGAGGAACTCGTCGCCGCCGGTGCGCACCAGGTCCCCCCCGGGGGGCAGCGCCGCGGTGGCCTCCTCGGCCACCGCGATGACGACGCGGTCACCCATCGCGTGACCGTACTGGTCGTTCACCGCCTTGAACCGGTCGATGTCGAGCATGAGGACGCTCGCGTCCTGGTGCTGCGCGGAGCGTGCGACGAGCGCGGGGATCCGCTGGTCGAGGAACCGGCGGTTGCGGCACCCGGTCATCGGGTCGCGGGTCGCCTGGTCGGCGAGGTGGGCACGCAGCCGGGTGAGCTCGGTGACGTCGGCGGCCGCGATCACGAGGGCGGGCAGCGTGCCGTCGCCCCCCACGTCCTCCACGGTGAGCTCGAGCACGCGACCCTGCCGGGTGGTCGCGCGGAGCGTCTGCCCGACACCGGGCAGCGCCGCCAGCGCGGGCTCGACGACCTGCTCCCAGCGACGACCGACGAGGTCCTCCTCGCGGCGGTGCGGACCGTCGGCGATCATGGCCCGGGCCGCCGCGTTGGTCTCGAGCACCACGAGGTCGGGGGTGAGGACGACGACCCCGTTCTGCACCTCGCGCATCACCCGGACCGCCGTGATCGGCAGGTGGGCCAGGCCGGGGAGCCTGCGCTGCATCCAGGTCCAGCCGAGCATCGCGAGCGCGAGCAGCAGCGGGGGCACCACCGACCACCGCCCCGAGACCGGGTCGGCGACGAAGAACGCCCAGGTGACACCGGCCGGCGCGATCATCACCATGAGCAGCACCATCGCTGCGCGCTGCCCCGGGACGGTCGCGACCGTGGCGCCCACCCCCAGCGCGCAGATGATGCCGACGAACACCCCGGCGATGAGGGTGAACGCCCAGAAGGTCGGTCCCCACTGCAGCACCGTGCTGCCGTCCACCTGCTCGATGCGCACGACGACGAGCGACCGGGTCGACGGCGTCGCCAGCAGCCCGACCATCGCCATCACCGGGACGCAGGAGATGAGCAGCAGCTGGTGGGTCACCAGGTGGCCCCGGTAGCTGATGATGAGCGCCGCCCAGGTCCCGGACAGCACCACCATCCACGACCCGATCATCTCCAGTGCCGCGAGCACGAGCACCCCGGCGGTGCCCAGCACACCCAGGTGCACCCCGGTGGCTGCCAGGGTCCACGTGGCCACGCCAACGAGTGCGAGGGCGAGGGGTCCGCGCAGCACGCCGCGCGGGTGCCGGATGATCTCGCCGAGCCGTTCCAGCGCGATGCACGAGGCCGCCACGGCGACGACGTCGAGAACCGTCACGGTCATCATGCGGGGGTCACCGAGTCGGGCGCACCGGTCAGCTGCACCTGGTCGCGGCCCGAGGTCTTGGCCACGTAGAGCGCCTCGTCGGCGGCGTTGACCAGGTCCTCCGCCAGCATCCCCGGTGTCATCTGCGCGATCCCGATGCTCAGGGTCACGGCGGGTCGCCCCGCGTCGTCCCCGTCGCCGCCGAGGAGGTCCACCGCCGCGGCGGCCGCCCGCCAGGCCTCGGCACGCTCCCGCGCGTGGTCACGGCAGGTGCCCGGCATGATGACCATGAACTCGTCGCCGCCGGCGCGGACCACGACGTCGTCGCGCCGCTTGTCGTCGCGCAGCACACCGGCCACCGCGATGAGCGCACGGTCGCCGACCAGGTGCCCGGCCCCGTCGTTGAGCTGCTTGAGGTTGTCCAGGTCGACCATCGCCAGGCAGAACGGTGTGTGCGTGCGTGCCGCGTCGGCCATCGCCGAGCTCAGCCGGCTGCTGAGGTGCCGCCGGTTGCGCAGGCCGGTGAGGGGATCTCGGCTGGCCTGCTCGTGCAGCTCGGCGCGCAGCCGCTCCAGCTCGGTGATGTCGCGTGCCGTCACGATCCGGGCGACGGGGTAGCCGAGCTCGCGCACGGTGGTGACGCGCACCCGCACGACGCGCCCGTCGACGAGGGTCACGGTGCGCTCACCGTCCTGGGCGATCCCCACGCGCAGCTCCTGGTCGAGCAGGGCTCGTCGTTGCAGCCCCGGGCGGTCGCCCGGGCCGAAGAGCAGCAGGGAGCGTGCCCGGTCGTTCGCGTCGGCGACCGAGCCGTCCGGGCCCAGCACGACGACGGCGTCGCTGATGCGGTCGAGCACCTGGGAGGTGGAGACCTGCAGGCCGCGGGCGTTGGAGCCGTTCCGGCCGGAGCGCCAGCCGGCGAGCATGCCGAGGGCGATCGCCATCGGTGCCAGCGGCAGCAGGGGACGCCACGGCTCGACGACCACGAGGCCGAACCAGAGGGTGCAGCCGACCACCACGCGGACGCCGTCGACGACGACGTCCACCCGCAGCGGTCCGACGGCCTGCACGGCCTGCGAGACCTCGACCACGGCGACGACCAGGAGGATGAGGCACATCCAGACCACGAGCAGCCAGAGCAGCGGGCCCGGGACGAACAGCCAGCCGCTGGTCGGGGAGGGCTCCAGCTTCTCGAGCACGAGCGGAGAGGCCGACAGGGCGAGCACCGTGACCGGGATGCTCAGGCCGATCGCCACCCAGGACGGCCGCATCAGCCCACCGAGCCCGACGCGCACGAGGACCTGCCAGACGACGCCCACGACGAGCACGGTGCTGCCGGGGATCATGAGGTAGGCGGCGGTCGCTCGGCCGGTGACCAGGGCGATCGGTGCGGCGATCACGCAGATCGCCAGGCCGAGCCACATGACGGCGCGCGGCAGCGACAGCGGGAGGCTCCGACGTCGCACCCCCCGCACGACCTCGACCACCGCCGCAGCGGCTGTCAGCGTTCCCGCCGTGGCGAGAGCTCCTCCGAGCCCCGTCATGGCTCACTCCTCGATCGATCTCACCCTGTAGATCGGCGAGGAGGTCCCAGGACTGAGCAGCCGACCGACGATCTGGTCGGTCGGTCGGTCGCGAGCGGTGCGGGCCGTCAGGCCTGCAGGCGGGCCGATCCGCGGCCGAGGATGTCCGCGAGGACCTCGGGGGTGTAGACGTCGAGCGGCTCCCGGGTGACCGGACCGCCCTCGAGGGTCGCCCAGTGCCAGGTCGGCCGGGGCGCGGCGACCGACGGGTCGTCCCCCAGGTGCAGGTCGAGCAGCACCGCGTAGGCGTAGCCGAACCGCTTCTGGATCGCCTGGGCGTGCCCGAAGTCGCCTGCCGCGGTGCCACGCGTCGCATGGTCGGCGGACAGCTCGAGCAGCAGCAGGTTCTCCTCGGGGCCGAGGCGGCCGCGGCGGTGCACGATGAGGTCGGGGATGCGCCGACCGGCGGTCTCGTCGTTGAACTGCACGACCTCTTCGAGGGCCATGCCCGAGCGGTCGTACTCGCAGTCGATGTTCCAGGTGCGCTCGACGAGCGGGCGCAGGTTCCAGCCGAGATGGAACGAGATCGTCCGCTCCGACGGGCTGGACGTGCCGCTCGTCGGGCTGAAGAGCGACCACTCGTTGACCAACGTGTTGGTCAGGGCGATGCGAACACGCGTCTGCAGATCGACCAGGAGCATGGCCGGAACCGTACCCTTCGACCCGGTCCGACGCGCGGGCCTTCCGACTGCCGGTCGTCCCGGGTCGCTGCCCGCCGGGTCCCGAGCACCCCCGGACGGGCCCCTGCGGTCAGTCCGGTCCGTGCGGCAGGCCCAGGAAGGTGCGCAGCGCCTCGATCCCGGCCATCTCGACGGGTGGGCGCAGCGCCGGCGGCCGGTCCAGCCAGTCGGCCCGGTCGAGGCGGTACCGCAGCACCCGGGCCGGCCGTCCTTCCCGGGCGACCAGCTCGTGCCCGTCGGGCCGGTAGCCGAGGGCGCGGGTCACGGCGTTCGAGGCGGGGTTGTCGTCGAACGCGCTCGTGGTGGCGGACTGCGCGCCGAGGCCGTCGAACAGCAGGTGCAGCACGAGCAGCCGCATGGCCCGTCCGATCCCCTGCCCCTGGTGGGCCCGGCCGAGCCACGACCCCGTCTCGGCCTGGCGGGCCACGGTGAAGTCCCGGGCGACGGCGCCCTGCATCCCCACGGGGGTGCCCGCGTGCAGCACAGCGAGCTCGAGCCGCCAGTGCTCGGGGCTCATCGCGGCCCGGTTTCCCCACTGGAAGGTGAGCACCGACCGGGCCACCTGCTGCGGGCTGCCCCGGGTCCAGGAGACCGGGAACGGCATCGTGTCCTCGTCGTGCACACCGTCCGCGGCGAGGGCGGCGACCTGCAGGAGCAGCCGGTCGTCGGCGTAGACGAGCTCGGTGTCCCCGCTGCTCACACGCACACCGAGGGGCGGCCAGAGGGTCATGTCGTCCACCCGGTCACTGTGCCACGGGCTCCGGACCACCGGTCGGGATAAGTCGTGGCGGACGTGTGGGTCGGCTCACCTAGGGTGCTGGCTGTGAACCCCGTGATCGAGGCCCGTGCGCTCACCAAGACCTACGGGGAGCTGGTGGCCGTCGGCGGCATCGACCTGCAGGTGGCGCCGGGGGAGTCGTTCGGGCTGCTCGGGCCCAACGGCGCCGGCAAGTCGACGACCATGCGGATGATCGGCGCGGTGTCCCAGCGCACCTCGGGCACGCTGTCGGTGCTGGGCCTGGACCCGGACACGCACGGCCCGGAGATCCGGTCCCGGCTGGGTGTGGTGCCGCAGGAGGACAACCTCGACACCGAGCTCACCGTGCGCGACAACCTCATCGTCTACGGCCGGTACTTCGGCATCCCGCGCGCGGCGTGCGCCCGCCGGGCCGACGAGCTGCTGGACTTCGCCGAGCTGGCCGACAAGGCGAAGGTGAAGGTCGACGCGCTGTCCGGCGGGATGAAGCGCCGGCTCACCATCGCCCGTGCGCTCATCAACGAACCGGCCGTCCTCATGCTCGACGAGCCGACGACCGGCCTCGACCCTCAGGCCCGGCACGTGCTGTGGGACCGGCTGTTCCGGCTCAAGGAGCGCGGAACGACCCTCGTCGTCACGACGCACTACATGGACGAGGCCGAGCAGCTGTGCGACCGGCTCGTCGTCGTCGACCACGGCCGGATCATGGCCGAGGGCAGCCCGGCCGAGCTGATCCGCACCTACTCCACGCGCGAGGTGCTCGAGCTGCGGTTCGGGTCGAGCCGCAACGCCCAGGCCGCGGTGGACCTGGCCGACCTCGCCGAGCGCATCGAGGTGCTCCCCGACCGTGTCCTGCTCTACGCCGAGGACGGTGAGGCGGTGCTCGCCCAGGTCCGTTCGCGCGGGCTCGACCCGACGACCAGCCTGGTGCGGCGCTCCTCCCTGGAGGACGTCTTCCTGCGGCTCACCGGGCGGAGCCTCATCGAATGAGCACCGAGCAGGCACCTGCGACGACCGGCGAGGGTTCCGTCCGGGACGAGGCGCTGGCCGCAGCCGTGCGACCGCGTCGGTTCGGCGCGTGGTACGTGGCCGAGCACCGGCTGCGGTCCATGCGCGCCTACGGGGGCACCATCGTCATCGGCGGGATCGGGCAGCCGCTGCTCTACCTGCTCGGCATCGGGCTCGGCCTGGCCGCGTTCCTCGACCAGCCGGTCGCCTCGGGTGCGCACGGTCCGGTGAGCTACCTGTGGTTCGTCGCGCCCGCGCTCATGGCCAGCGCCGCCATCGGCGTCGCGCTCGACGAGTTCACCTACGCGGTGCTCGAGGGGTTCAAGTGGCGCCGGCTGTTCTGGGCGATGAACGCCTCCCCGGTGAGCCCGGACCAGATCGCGACCGGGCTCGTCATCGCCGTCGTCGGCCGGATGGGGTTCGTCGTGGTGGCCTACGGCGTGCTCGTCGTGCTGTTCGGCGCCACCGGGTCGGTGCTCGGTGCGCTGCTCACCCCGGTCGTCGCGGTGCTCGGCGGGCTGGCCTTCGGGCTGCCGCTGCTCGCCTACTCGGCGTCGATCAAGGAGGAGACCGGGCAGTTCGCCGTCGTGCAGCGCTTCATCTTCACGCCGCTGTTCCTGTTCTCCGGCACCTTCTACCCGCTGGCGACGCTGCCGATCTGGTTGCAGCCGATCGGCTGGGTGTCCCCGGTGTGGCATGCGGCCGAGGTCGGGCGGGCGCTGTCCTACGGGTCCCCGCCGGGGGCGTGGCCGATGTGGGCCCACCTGCTCGTGCTCGTCGCGATGGCCGCCGGCGGCTGGGTCGTGGGCCGCCGCGTGTTCGTCAGGAGGCTGCGATGACCGCCCCCGTGCAGGGCGAGGCGCCGAGGCACGACGACGCGCTGCCGGTGCGTCGTCGTCGGGTCCCGCGCGGCGTCGGTGCGCTGTACGCCGGGAACGCCCGCGCGGTGCTCGGCCGGGCGCTGCTGGCCACCCGCAGCTCCACCTGGATGGTCGTGCTGTCCGGGTTCTTCGAGCCGGTGTTCTACCTGCTCGCGATGGGCTACGGCCTGGGCACCTACATCGGCGACGTCGAGGTGGCGCCGGGCCGCACGGTGGCCTACGCCGCCTACATCGCCCCGGCGCTGCTCGCGGTCTCGGCGATGAACGGCGCGGTGTACGACTCCACCTGGAACGTCTTCTTCAAGATGCACTTCGGCAAGCTGTACCAGGCGATGCTCGCCACCTCGATCGGCCCGCTCGACGTGGCCCTCGGCGAGATCGGCTACGCGCTGCTGCGCGGGGCGGTCTACGGGGTGGGCTTCCTCACCGTGATGCAGGTGATGGGCCTGAACCTGTCCTGGACGGCGCTGCTCGCGCTGCCCGCCCTGGTGCTCGTGGCGTTCGCGTTCGCCAGCGTCGGGATGGCGATCACCAGCTTCATGTCCACCTTCCAGCAGATGGACTGGATCAACCTGGTGATGCTGCCGATGTTCCTGTTCTCGGCCACGTTCTACCCGCTGTCGGTGTACCCGCCGCTGCTCCAGCACGTCATCACCGCGCTGCCGCTGTGGCACGCGGTCGAGCTGGTCCGCGGGCTCACCACCGGGATACCGGGGTCGTCGCCGTGGGGTCACGTCGCCTACTTCGCCGTGATGATCGCGCTCGGCATCACCTTCACCACCCGGCGGCTGCGCGCGCTCTTCCTGCGCTGACGCCCGCCGTCGGACGCACGACGGGGGCCGGACCGCGGCTGCGGTTCCGGCCCCCGTCGCAGGGTCGCGCTGCGGCTCAGGCGGGCGAGTCCTGCGATCCGTCCGCGGCGTCCTTGGCCGGTGCGTCGTCCTTGCCCTCGTCAGCCTTGCCCTCGTCGGTCGAGGAGGCCGCCGCGGACTTCGCCCGGCGCGTCACCTTCTTGGCCGACTCGGTCGCGGCCGCCGTGGCCTCGGTGAGCTTGTCCTCGATCTCCTCGCGCGCCTCGGCGAGCTTCTCGGTCGCCTTGCGGGTCGCCTCGCGGCTCTTGGCGACGGCCGTCCCGGCGACCTCGCCCACCGCATCCGCCGCCTCGCCGACGGCCTCGCCCAGACCCGAGTGCGTCGTGGTGCCGCCGAGGGTGTCGGTCGGCTCCCACGGCTCGGCCCACGGGTCCACGTTCGAGCGCGAGCGCACCCAGGCGGCGCCGGCCGCCGCAGCGCCCGCGATCACCGCGACCGTGAGGAAGATGGTGCGGCCCTTGTGCGACTTGCCGGTCGACGCGGCGTCGGCGGCGGTCTCCGCCACGGCCGTCGCCTTCTGCGCGGCGGCATCGGCCACCTCGGTCGTCGCAGCCGCGGCACGTTCGGCCGCCGCGTTCACCGCAGCCACCAGCTTGGGCAGCAGCTCGTCGACGATCTTGTCGTGCGCACCGTCGACCGCGGGCACCGCCTTCTCGGCGGCCTTCTCCACCTGCGGTGCGGCGGCCTTGACGCCCTCGGTGTACAGGTGCTCCAGGCGCGGGGTGAGCCACTCGATGAACGCCTCGACCCGTGGCGCCGTCCACTCCTTGGCGACCGCGGCGGCCTCCCCCGCCTTGGTCGCCGCCACCTTGGCCCCCTCGGAGGCGTGCGCCGCCGCCACCCCGGCCGAGGCCTTCGCCTCGGAGGCCAGGGCGGCCAGCTCGGCCGCACGCTCCTTGAGCTGCTCGGTGTCGACGTCGAGCTTCTTGCCGAACGAGCCGTGTCCCATGCTGCACCCCGTCGCGTCGTCAGGTCTGTGACCTCCCACTCTGCCACCACGGACGGTGCGGTGCAGAGCCGCGGCTCGGCCCTGGGCGAACGTGCGGCCAGCACCCGGGGAGCGCGGGGACGTCATGTCAGACTTGTCACCATGCTCGCAACCCTGCACACGACCGCCGGTGACATCCGGATCACCCTGTTCGAGAACCACGCCCCCAAGACCGTGCAGAACTTCGTCGGTCTGGCCACGGGCACCCAGGAGTGGAAGGACCCGCGGACCGGCGCCGCCCGCACCGATCCGCTGTACACCGACGTGATCTTCCACCGGGTCATCGACGGCTTCATGATCCAGGGCGGCGACCCGCTCGGCACCGGCACCGGCGGCCCGGGCTACCAGTTCGACGACGAGATCCACCCCGAGCTCACGTTCGGCAAGCCGTACCTGCTGGCGATGGCCAACGCGGGCAAGCAGCGTGACCGCATCTCGGGCGCCCTGCGCGGCACCAACGGCTCGCAGTTCTTCATCTCGGTCGCGGCCACGCCGTGGCTCAACGGCAAGCACACGATCTTCGGCGAGGTCGCCGACGACGAGAGCCGTGCCGTGGTCGACGCCATCGCGACCGCGCCCACCCGCCCCGGCGACCGTCCGACCACGGACATCGTGCTGACCTCGGTCACCATCGAGGACTGACCATCCACAGCCCCGAGGCCGTCCCGCCGGCGCCGGTCTGCCCTCGCCACCCCGGCACGGTGGCGTACGTGCGCTGCCAGCGCTGCGGGCGGCCCACCTGCCCGCAGTGCCAGCGACCGGCGCCGGTCGGCGTCCAGTGCGTCGACTGCGTGGCCGCCGCGTCGCGGACGACGGCGCCGCGCGCGGCCTTCGGCGACGGACGGGTCGACGAGCGACCGCTGGCGACGATCACCATCATCGCCGCGTGCGTCGTGGTCTACCTGCTGCAGCGCCTGGTGCCGGGCTTCACGACCGCCTGGGTCTTCACCCCCGTCGTCGGGTCGATCGAGCCGTGGCGGTTCGTCACCACGGCCTTCCTGCACTCCCCCGCCAGCCTGTTGCACATCGTGTTCAACATGGTGGCGCTGTGGATGGTCGGGCCGTTCCTCGAGGTGAGCCTCGGGCGTCTGCGGTACGTGACGCTCTACCTGGTGAGCGCGCTGGCCGGGTCGGTCGGCGTGCTCGTGGCGGCCGACCTCGCCGGGACGGCGCAGGCGTGGAACACCCAGGTGCTCGGCGCCTCCGGCGCGGTGTTCGGCCTGTTCGGCGCCGTGCTCGTCGTGCTGCGTCGCACGGGCCGCTCGGCCGGCGGGATCGTCGGCGTCATCGTGCTCAACGTCGTCATCGGGTTCGTCGTCCCGGGGATCGCCTGGCAGGCGCACCTGGGCGGGCTGGCCGCCGGTGCGCTGCTCGGCGCGGCGTACGCCTATGCCCCGCGGGACCGGCGTCGACTCGTCGGGGTCGGCGCGAGCGTCGCGGTGCTCGTCGGTCTGGTGGCGCTGACCGTCTCGATCTACCGGTCGGTCGGGCTGGCGTAGCCGTCGTCGTCCCCAGCGGTGGGCAAAGGTGTGGATAACTACACCGTTGTCATTCGCCCTTCGGGGCGGCCGACGAGCCCTGCTGGACCGGGGGTCAACGCCAGCGCGTCGTCATCCCGAAGCCGACGAGGAGCAGCGCGAAACCGATCGCCAGGTTGTACTGACCGATCCCGGGGATCGGGTACCGGGCCTGGAACAGGTACGTGAGGACGATCCAGATCAGCCCGGCGAGCATGAGGCCCACCATCACGGGCACGAACCACGGCGGGTTCGGGACCTTGGCCTTCGAGCGAGGCGGGGGGGTGTACGCCGCGCGCTCGCGGGGCGGCTTCGACTTGGGCACGTCGCCAGCTCCTGTCAGGTGGTCCGCCGCCGGTGCTCGACGACGCGGTTCGCCCGGACCCGATGACCGGTCCATGCGGCTGGTGACCTAGCGTAGTGCCGACCGCACGGGACCCAGCCGGGGGTGAGCACCCTGAACGACCACGCCCGCCCTGGACGCCGGCTGCGCCGGGGCTCGGTCGCGGTCGGCGCCGTGCTCGCCGCCGCAGGCCTGCTGTTCGTCGCCAACGCCTCGAACGCCACCGGTGCCCGGCGCAGCCCGCAGGACCTCGCCGAGCTCGCCGAGGCGCAGTCCAACCGGGTCGCCCTGCAGGCCACCCAGGTCGACGAGCTGCGCGCCCAGGTCGACGAGCTCACCGCCAAGGAGGCGGACGTCCCGCAGGTCGGTGACGGCTCCGCGGCCGACGAGGTCGCCGCCGGGTCGACCCCCGTCGTCGGACCCGGTCTGGAGGTGACGCTCGACGACGCCCCGGCGGACGCCCCGCACCGCGACGGGGTGAGCGCCGATGTGCTCGTCGTGCACCAGCAGGACATCCAGGCCGTGGTCAACGCCCTGTGGGCCGGCGGCGCGGAGGCCGTCGCCATCCAGGACCAGCGGCTCATCACCACCTCGGCGATCCGGTGCGTCGGTAACGTGCTGCGGCTGCACGGCCGGCTCTACTCGCCGCCCTACAAGGTGAGCGCCATCGGCGACGAGAACGGGATGCGTGCGGCGCTCGCGGCGTCCCCCGCCATCCAGGCCTACCGGCGCGACGCGGCCCAGGTCGGGCTCGGCTGGCGGGTGGACGGCCGGAGCTCGCTCACGCTCGCCGCCTACTCCGGGGCCACCGACCTCACCTTCGCGACGCTGCCGGCCGGGATCGACCCGATCACTGGCGCGTCCGCCGCCCCGAGCGCCACCCCCACCCCTGCGGCCACGCCGTGACGGCCACCCACGGCAGGCGGCGCCGGTCCGGGCGCGCGGGCGACACCGTCTTCGCGGCGATCGGCGTCCTCGGGGAGCTGCTCATCACCCTCGGGCTGCTGCTGCTCGGCTTCCTCGTGTGGCAGCTGTGGTGGACGGACGTCGTCGGCAACCGCGAGCAGGCGCAGGTGGTCGCCGGTCTCGGCTTCACCCCGGCGCCGACCCCGTCCGGCGCGGCGACCCCGCAGGTCGCCACCCCGCGGCACGACGACCCGCCGGTGCTCGCCGAGCCGGCGCACGGCACCACCTTCGCGACGCTGCAGGTGCCGCGCTGGACCGGGGAGCCCGCCCGGCCCATCAGCGAGGGCACCGACAAGGCGACCGTGCTCGACGTGCTCGGCATCGGGCACTACGAGGGCACCGCGATGCCCGGCGGCGTCGGCAACTTCGCCGTGGCCGCGCACCGCACCACCTACGCCAAACCCTTCAACCGGATCGCCGAGCTCCAGGTCGGTGACGCGCTCGTGGTGCGCACCGCCGACACCTGGTACGTCTACACGGTGACGTCGACCCAGATCGTGGCACCGACCGACGTCTCCGTGATCGCACCCGTCCCCGGGCAGCCCGGTGTGACGCCGACCGAGCGCAGCATCACGCTCACCACGTGCCACCCCATGTTCTCCGCGCGGGAGCGGTACGTCGTGCACGGGACGCTCTCGTCCTGGGCGCCTGTCTCGTCCGGCACGCCGGCCGAGCTGCTGGCTGCGGCAGGATAGGGCTCGTGTACGGCTGGATCTGGCGGCACCTGCCCGGCCCCACCCCCGTCCGGGTGGTGATCGCGGCTGTCCTCGTGGCCGCGGTGCTCGCTGCCTGCTTCACCTGGGTGTACCCGGCCCTGGCCCCCCTCATGCCCTTCAACAACACCACGGTGGGTGAGTGATGACGCGGATCCTGGTCGTGGACAACTACGACTCGTTCGTCTACACGATCGTCGGCTACCTGCGTCAGCTCGGCGCCCAGGTCGACGTCGTGCGCAACGACGCGGTGCCCCCGCTGGCCGACCGCACCGGGTACGACGGGGTGCTCATCTCCCCCGGGCCCGGCACACCGTCGCAGGCCGGGGCCAGCCTGCAGGTGATCCGCGACTGCGCGGCCGCCGGCACGCCGATGCTCGGGGTGTGCCTCGGGCACCAGGCGCTCGGCGAGGTGTTCGGCGGCACGGTGACGCACGCCCCCGAGCTCATGCACGGCAAGACCAGCCTCATCGAGCACGACGGCACCGGGGTTCTCGAGGGTCTGCCGGTGCCGTTCACGGCGACCCGCTACCACTCGCTGGCCGTGGTCGACGGCACGTTCTCCGACGAGCTGCAGGTCACCTCACGTGCCCACGGCATCATCATGGGCCTGGCGCACCGCACGCTCCCGCTGCACGGGGTGCAGTTCCACCCCGAGTCGGTGCTCACCGAGGGTGGCCACCGGATCCTGGCGAACTGGCTCGCGATCTGCGGCGACACGCAGGCACTCACGCGTGCCGAGGGTCTGCGCCCGCTCGTGCGTGCCTGAGCCGACCGCTCCCCGAACGAGACCGCCCCCGCCCGCCGGACGTGCCGGCGTACGGGGGCGGGTCACTCGTGTCGCGACGCTCAGGGGCCGTTGCCGCCTGAGCCGTTCCCGGTCGAGGTCGGGCTCGAGGTCGGCGCCGGCCCGCTCGAGACCGTGATGGTGATCTGCTGCGTGAGCGGGACGGTGGCGCCGCCGGCCGGGTTGGTCGAGACGACGTTGCCCTTGCTCTGCACATCGGACGGGGCGTCCACCCGGGTCACGTTGGTCAGCCCGGCCTGGCTGAGCAGCTTGACCGCGTCGTTGTAGCTGAGCCCAGCCAGGCCCTGCGGGACGACCGCGGTCGAGGGCGCCGAGGCGACCGTCACCGTGACGCTCTGGCCCTGGCGCATGATCGTGCCGGCGGTCGGGTTGGTCGAGATCACGGTGCCCACGGCGACCGTGCTGCTCTCCTTCTGCTCGACGACCGGAGCCAGCTTGAGCGCCTGCAGCGCGGCCACCGCATCCTTCTGGGGCTTGCCCGTCACATCGGTGAGCACCACGTTGCCGGTCGAGACGTAGAGCGTCACCGGCTGCCCCTCGGCGGCCGGGGCGTTGGCGGCCGGGTCGGTCTTGGTGACCTGACCGGCGAGGAAGTTGGGGTTGTCGTCGTTGACCCGGTTGTCGGCCACCGTGAGGCCGGCGGCCTTGAGCAGCGCGATCGCCTGGTCGGGGGTCTTGCCCGAGACGTCGGGGACCTTGGTGGTCGCCGGGCCGGTCGACACGAAGTAGGTGACCTTCGTGCCCCTCTCCTGCTGGGTGCCCTCGGCGGGGTTGGTCCGGGTGACCTGGCCCGCGGGGTACGTCGGGGAGGCCTCCTCCTGGCGCTCGACCAGGAACCCGTCGTTCTTCAACGCGGACTCGGCCGCGGACGCCGTCATCCCGGCGACGGCCGGGACCTTGACCGCCGTGCTCTTGGTGCTGTTGAACAGCAGCAGCCACACGATCGCGACCGCGGCGAGCACACCCACCACGATGAGGGAGATGAGCAGCGCCTTGTTCCGCTTGGGCTCCTCCCCCTCGGTCGCCACGGCGGTCGGTGCCGCGGCGCCGGTGGTGCCCCACGGCAGCTGCGACGGCGGCAGCACCTGGGTGGCCGGCGACGCGGGTGCCATCACCTGGGTGGCGGCACCGGCGTCCGGCACGACGGCACCGACCGCGGGGGCCAGCACCGTGCCGCCGCGCTGCACGGCCTCGACGTCGGCCCGGAACTCGGCGGCCGTCTGGTAGCGGGACTCGCGGTCCTTGGCCAACGACTTGGCGATCACCCGGTCGAGGGCCTCGGGCACGTCGTCGGACAGGCTGCTGGGCAGCGGTGCCTGCTCGCGCACGTGCTGGTAGGCGATGGCGACAGGGGAGTCCGCGACGAACGGCGGCCGGCCGGTGACCAGCTCGAAGAGCAGGCAGCCGGTCGAGTACAGGTCGCTGCGGGCGTCCACCTGCTCACCGCGGGCCTGCTCGGGCGACAGGTACTGGGCGGTCCCGACGACGGCCTGGGTCTGGGTCATGGTGGCGGCCGAGTCGGCCAGCGCCCGGGCGATGCCGAAGTCCATCACCTTGATCGCACCCGTCGGGGTGATCATGACGTTCGCGGGCTTGATGTCCCGGTGCACGATCCCCGCGTGGTGGGAGTACTCGAGCGCCGAGAGCACACCGGAGGTGATGTCGAGCGCCTCGTCGATGGGCAGGGCCGACCCGTCCCGCAGGATGTCGCGGACGGTGTGGCCCTCGACGTACTCCATGACGATGAACGGCACGTGCGAGACGGCCCCGCTCGGCTCGGTGACCGACTCCTCGCCGGTGTCGTAGACGGCGACGATGGCCGGGTGGTTGAGCGCCGCGGCGGCCTGGGCCTCCCGCCTGAACCGGTTCTGGAACGAGGGGTCACGGGCGAGGTCGGAACGGAGCACCTTGATGGCGACCGTGCGGCCCAGGCGACGGTCGTAGCCGATGTGAACCTCGGCCATCCCGCCGCGCCCGATGATCTCGCCGACCTCGTAACGTCCGGCGAGGATCCGGTTCGGCTCGTCCACTACAGCAGTCCTCCACGGTCGTCGCTCGCGCCGACGGCGCGCACGGGGCTTGCGGATGAGGGTATCGGTGCATCTTCCGCGAGGACATGTGACGTCACAGGGGAACCGGGTGAGAGATCGGCCCGGGCGGAGTGCGCGGCGAGTGCGCCGAGCAGGGCGATGACGAGCAGGCCGATGCCGACCAGTGCGATGCGGGTCCACCGGAGCCGCAGCGGAGGCAGGTCACGGCGGGCCTGTGCCGGGCCCGGTGCGGGGTGGCGCACGGGTGCCGGGGTGGCGGTCTGTGCTGGTGCGCCCGGGGCGTGCCCGGCCTGGCCCGGCCCACCGACGGTCCGGCGGG
>NZ_VWSD01000043.1 GCF_009829685.1 Cellulomonas citrea | reverse complement strand
CGCGAGGGGCGCCGCCGCACGTTCGCGCCCGTCGGGCCCGACCTCTGCGGCCCCGTGCGCCCGGACCTGCGCGACGGGGGTGCCGTGCGATGGTGTCCGGTCGACGAGGTCGACGGGTGCGGGCCGCGCGGACGAGGCCTCCAGCTGAGCCATGAGGTCACCGCCGGCGTAGGCGCCGGCCCGGGTGCCCCAGCCGGCGGCGTGCGCCATCCGGAAGAAGCCCATGAGGCGGATCGGCATGAGGAACAGGGTCGACACGATGATGAACAGCGGGAGCCGGAGGACGTCGGACGGCTTCTCCTGCAGGTGCCGCACCTGGCGGATCGACATGGACAGCACCGAGGACACGAGCATCAGCCCGACCACCCAGACCCAGCCGGACATGCCGGTGTAGGTCGCCAGGATCGCGGCGTAGAGGTTCTCCCCGGTGTGCGTGGCCGAGCGGTAGACCCAGCCCCCGAGGGTGCCGAGCAGCAGGAACGGCAGCGCGATGTCGGTGAGGAAGAAGATCGCCAGGACCGGGGCGTGCCCGAGCATCCAGGGCAGCATCCGCAGGGTGTTGTACTGGCTGCCGCGGGCCCAGCGCAGCTGCTGCTTGTAGAGCTTCTTCACCTGGAGCGGGGCGTCGGTGTAGACCAGGCTCGTCGCCTGGTAGACGGTCTTGTACCCGGCCTTGAGCGTGAGGTTGGTGAGCGTCCGGTCGTCGGAGACCTCGAGGAAGACGCCGAGGAAGCGTTCGGACATGAACCTGTCCATCACCGCCATGAGGATGCGCCGGCGGAAGGCGATGGTCCGGCCGGGCAGGCAGCCGATCTGGCCGAGCACCGACTGGGCGGGCATCGAGTACAGCGCGCGGCTGTTCTCCAGCCAGTCGGCCCAGCGGGTGATCCAGGAGCGCTCGGGCTCGAGGATGCGCTGCCGGGTGGTGACGCCGCCGACGGCCGGGTCGGCGAAGGGCTTGACCAGCTCGGCGAGCGTGCCGGGGGTCCAGATCGTGTCGGAGTCGACGAGCACGGTGATGTCGCCGACGGACTGCTCGGTGCCGATCTTGACCGCGTTGCGCTTGCCGGGGATCGGGGTGTGCACCCAGCGCACGGCGGGGGCGAAGTCGTCGCAGATCGCCTCGAGGGCCGGGTTCGGCCTGCCGTTGATGACGACGATGGTCTCGGTCGGGCCCTGCGCGACGATCCGGGTGAGCACGTCGCGGAACAGGTCCTCGGGTTCGTCGACCACCGGGACGACCACGGAGGTCGTGGTCGCGTAGGCGGCGGTGACGGGGCGGTAGCGCCTCGAGAGCACCACCTTGAGCACCCACAGCGCCCAGACGAGGGCGGAGAAGACGGCGAAGAGGTAGAGCTCGTTCTGGGCGGTCAGCATCTGCCGCATCTGCAGGATGAAGATGAACATCGCACTTCCCTTGCTGCTCGTCGCGGGTCTGATCGACGCCGTTGGCGATGCAGTGGGACGGGCCCCGGTGCTGCCGGTGAGGCCGTGTGCACCTCGTCCGTCTGGGGGCGGACGAGGTGGCGCCAGTGTGTGCAGCGCACGAGCGCGCTGTCACCCGCGGAGTGTGAACGCCGTGTCACAAGGTCATTGCACGATGTGACACGCACGAACGGCGGTGCCTCGATCTCCAGGTGGGAGCCGCGTGTGCCGACCCGATGAGTCCGCTGTGTGATCTGCGACACATTTCGTGGATTTCGGGCATATCGGGCACAACGACCTCGGAGAGCGCCCGTGGGATCATCGCGCCATGTCCACGCCCACCTCCGCCGAGCTGCGACGGTGGCGCCGGCACCTCGCCGACGAGCGCGCCGAAGCCGCCGTCTACCGCGACCTCGCCTCGCGCCGCACCGGCGAGGAGCGCGAGATCCTGCTCGCCCTCGCCGAGGCCGAGGGTCGTCACGAGGCGCACTGGCTCGCGTTGCTCGGCGAGCACGCCGGGCCTCACCGCGCCGGCGCCCTGCGCACCCGGGTGCTCGGCTGGCTCGCCCGGCGGTTCGGCTCGGTGTTCGTGCTCGCCCTGGCCCAGCGTGCCGAGGCCCGCTCCACCTACGACGTCGACACCGACGCCACCCCCCAGATGGCCGCCGACGAGCGGATCCACGCCGAGGTGGTCCGCGGCCTGGCGACCCGAGGGCGCCAGCAGATGTCCGGCACCTTCCGGGCCGCCGTGTTCGGCGCCAACGACGGGCTGGTGTCGAACCTCGCCCTCGTGCTCGGCGTCGGCGCCAGCGGCGTCTCGCCCTCGATCGTGCTGCTCACCGGCCTGGGCGGGCTGCTCGCCGGTGCTGCGTCGATGGGTGCCGGCGAGTACGTCTCGGTGAGCTCGCAGCGTGAGCTGCTCGACGCCTCCCGCCCGGCCAGCGACGCCGGCCACGCCCTGCCGCTGCTCGACACCGACGCCAACGAGCTCGCCCTGGTCTACCGGGCCCGAGGCATGACGCAGGACGCCGCCGCCGAGCGGGCCGCCACCGTGCTCGCCTCGCTCGCCGAGTACGAGCGCCTCGAGGCCATCAACGGGCAGCTGCTGCGCACCTCGACCGCGCTGCCGGACCCGTCCGGCGCGCACCTGGCCCCCCAGCGCGACGAGCACGAGGCGATCGGCACCGCCTGGGGCGCGGCCACCGCGAGCTTCCTGTTCTTCGCCTCCGGCGCCGTCATCCCCGTGATCCCCTACCTGCTCGGTGCCACCGGCGGGGTGGCCGTCGCCTGGTCGGCCGGGCTCGTCGGCGCCGCGCTGCTGACCACCGGTGCCGTCGTCGGGCTGCTGTCCGGGTCCTCACCCGCGGCGCGTGCGCTGCGCCAGCTCGCCATCGGCTGGGGGGCCGCCGGGCTCACCTACCTGCTCGGGCTGTCCTTCGGCTCCGCCGGGCTGTGAGTCTCGTCCGGCTGTGAGTCCGGCCGCACGGCCCGGTTCGCGCGCGCAGATCGCGTACCGTGGGCAGGTCGCGCCGCTCGGCGCGGACTCCCGATCCGTGAGGTTTCTCGTGCGTCGCGCCGCCCCCTTGGCCGTACTCGTCCTGACCGCAGCGCTCGGTCTCGCCGCCTGCACCGGCGGGTCCAGCGCAGCCCCGAGCCCCACCCCCTCCGTGAGCTGGGCCGCCGACCCCCAGGACCTCGCCGTCCTCAAGGGCGTCAAGGTCACCGGTGACCTCGGCAAGGAGCCCACGGTCACGCTGCCCGCGACGCCGTTCACCGTCAACGGGTTCACCACGCTGCTGGTCCAGGACGGGACCGGCGCGCCGATCACGAGCGGCGAGATCGTCTCCGTCCAGGAGGTCGCCGTCTCCGGCGCCGACGGGAGCACGCTCGGCAGCACCTGGAGCACCGGGGCGCAGACCCTGCCCGCCGGGAACAGCAACATGGCGGCCGACCTCAACACGGTGCTGCTGTCCGCGCACGTCGGGGCCCGGATCCTGGTCGCCGTGCCGTCGAGCACCCAGGGCGGCACCGCGGCCCCCACGACGAGCGTCTACGTGATCGACGTCATCGACGCCTACACGGTGCCGACCAAGGCCACCGGTGAGCCCGTCGCCCCAGCGGCCGGTCTGCCCACCGTGACGCTGTCCGACTCCGGCGAGCCGTCGCTCACGCCGGTGAGCGGTGCCGCACCGACCACGCTCGTCGCCCAGCCGCTCATCAAGGGCGCCGGGCCCGCCGTGCAGACCGGCCAGACGCTGACCGTGCAGTACACGGGGTGGCTGTGGGACGGCACCAAGTTCGACTCCTCGTGGTCGACCGGCTCCCCGGCCACCTTCAAGCTCGACACCGGTTCGGTGATCGCGGGCTGGGTCGAGGGGCTCACCGGGCAGACCATCGGCAGCCAGGTGCTGCTCGTCATCCCGCCGGACAAGGGCTACGGCGCCAACGCGCAGGGCACCATCCCGGCGAACTCCACGCTCGTCTTCGTGGTCGACATCCTCGACGCACGCTGACCTGCTGCTCTGCCCGCAGGCCCGGCACCGGTTCGTCCGTCGCCGGGCCTGCGGCGTTCCAGGGACGCTCGTCCTGACGTGCGGTGGTCGCCCTCAGTAGGCTGAACGCAGCCATATCGCTCAACGGGGAGACGATCCATGGACGCGACAGCACACCTTCGGACGGTCGCGGTGCTCGGTGCCGCCGGCGCCGGCAAGACCACCCTCGTCGAGGCGCTCGCGCTGCGCGCCGGGGTGCTCACCCGGGCCGGGACCATCGAGGACGGCACCACGCTGTCCGACCACGAGCCCGAGGAGATCGCCCGCGGCATGTCGCTGGCCCTCGGTGTCGTGCCCCTCACCTGGACCGCCGACGACGGGGTCACCTACGACCTCACGCTGCTGGACACCCCCGGCTCGCTCGACTTCGCCGGTGCGGTCGACGACGCGCTCGCGGTGGCCGATCTCGCGCTCGTCGTCGTGAGCGCGGTCGACGGCGTCCAGGCCGGGACCCACCTGGCGATGGACGCCGCCCGGACCGCCGGCGTGCCGACGCTCGTCGTGGTCACCAAGGAGGACAAGCCCCGCGCCGACTTCCACCGGGTGCTCGACGAGCTGCGCGCCGCGTTCGGCGACTCCCTGGTCCCGCTCGAGCTGCCGGTCGCCGAGGAGGAGTCGTTCACCGCCCTCGCCGACGTGCTGGCCGAGGAGGGCGTCACCTACGACGCCGCCGGCGCGCACCACGTCCCGCTGCCCGAGTCCGTGGCCGACGAGGAGCACCGCCTGCACGAGCAGGTCACCGAGGAGATCGTCTCGCACGACGACGACCAGCTCGAGCGTTACCTGGCCGGTGACCAGCCGAGCGTCGCCGAGCTCGAGCGCACGCTCGCCCACGAGGTGCGCGACGGCGAGGCCGTGCCCGTCCTCGTGGCCTCGGGCCTGTCGGGGGTCGGGGTGGACCGGCTGGCCGACCTCGTGTGCGAGCTGGCGCCGTCCCTGGCGGACCGGCTGCCGCGGGTGCTCGCCGGGGACGTCGAGGTCGAGGTCGCCCCCGACCCGTCCGGGGTGGTCCTCGTGCACGCGTTCCGGACGCTCGCCGACCCGTTCGTCGGCCAGGTCACGCTCGTGCGGGTGCTGTCCGGGACGGTGCGCCCCGGCGACCGGCTGATCAACGCGACGACGCACGCCGAGGAGCGCATCCCGGGGCTGTTCCGGCTGCGCGGCAAGGAGCACGTCCCGGTCGAGGCGGCCGGACCCGGTCAGGTGGTCGCGGCGGCCAAGCTCGCGTCCACCCCGGCGGGCTCGCTGCTCAGCCCCAAGGGCGGTGCCGGCAAGGACCTGCGCCCGCGGCCGCTGCCCGCCCGGCCCGGGGTGTACGCGCTGGCACTGGAACCGGTGACGCAGTCCGACGACGACCGGCTCTCGGCCGCGTTGGCCCGGCTGGTGGCCGAGGACCGCACGCTCACGGTCGACCGGGTCGGGGACCGCACGGTGCTGCACGGGCTCGGCGACACGCACCTGGCCGTCGCGCTGGAGCGGCTGGCGCGCATCTTCACGGTGCACGTGACGACCTCCCCGGTGCCGGTGGCCTACCGGGTGACGATCGGGCGCCCGGCGCAGGCCGAGGGCAAGGTGAAGAAGCAGTCGGGCGGGCACGGCCAGTTCGCGGTGGTCGGGCTGCGGGTGTCGCCGCTGCCGCGAGGCGCCGGTCTGGAGTTCGTCGACGCGGTGGTCGGCGGCGCGATCCCGCGCAACTACATGGCCGCCGTGCACAAGGGTGTCGTCGAGGCGATGGCCGGTGGCGCGCACGGCCACGAGATCGTCGACGTCAAGGTCGAGATCCTGGACGGCAAGTCCCACCCGGTGGACTCCTCGGACATGGCGTTCCGGACGGCCGCGGCGCTCGGGGTGCGCGAGGCGCTGGCCGCGGGCGGCTCCGTGGTGCTCGAACCGGTCTCGAAGGTGCTGGTCACGGTCCCGACGACGGTGCAGGGCGATGTGATGAGCGACCTGTCCACCCGGCGCGGGCGGATCAACGACACCCGGTCGCTGGACGGCGGCCTCGTGCAGATCGAGGCCTCCGTGCCGGCGGCCGAGCTCACCCGGTACGTGCTCGACCTGCGCTCGCTCACCGGCGGCCGGGCCGCGCTCACCATCGAGCCCGACCGCTTCGAGGTCTGCCCGGAGCACCTGGTCCCGGCCTGACCGGAGCCCTGGCCCGGAACCGGGTGCGGGGCCCCGCCGCGAGGACGCCAGGGGCCGTCGCCCCGACGGTGCGCAGCGCCTGCCAGGCGCCTAACCTGGCGAGCATGGCCCGCTTCTTCGACGTCCACCCGACCGACCCGCAACCGCGCGCGATCTCCCAGGTGGTGGCGATGCTGCGGGACGGGGCCGTGGTCGCCTACCCGACGGACTCGATGTACGCGCTCGGCACCCGGATGGACGACCACGACGGCGCCGACCGGATCCGGGCGCTGCGCGGCGTCGACGACAAGCACCAGTTCACCCTCGTGTGCGCCGACTTCGCCCAGCTCGGGCAGCTCGTCACGCTGAGCAACGCCGCATTCCGGTCGATCAAGGCCGCGACCCCCGGGCCGTACACCTTCATCCTGCCTGCGACGCCGGAGGTGCCCCGGCGCCTCGCGCACCCCAAGAAGCGGACGGTCGGCGTGCGCATCACCGAGCACCCGGTGGCCCAGGCGATCCTGCGCGAGCTCGGTGAGCCGCTGCTGTCCTCGTCCCTGCTCATGCCGGGTGCGGACTGGCCGATGACCGAGGGCTGGCAGATCAAGGAGGAGCTCGACGACCGTCTCGACGCGGTGGTCGACGGCGGCGACTGCGGCACCACCCCGACGACGGTGGTCGACTGGACCGAGGGCGAGCCGCAGGTCGTGCGGGTCGGGGCGGGCGACCCGGACCGCTTCTGACCAGCGGCGGCCCCAGGGCAGACGCCCCACCGGCGTCGGCGTGCCTGCACCGCGTTCGTCGCCCGTCGTTCACCCCGATCGCGTAGCGTCCCGCCCAAGGAGGCGGGCCAGCCATGAAGACCATCGCGGTGTACAGCGTCAAGGGCGGGGTCGGGAAGACCACGACCGCAGTCAACCTCGCGTTCGCGGCAGCCGGTGCGGGGTCCACGTTGCTGTGGGACCTCGACCCGCAGGGCGGTGCGACCTACCTCATGCAGGTCAAGCCCAAGCTGCGCGGTGGCGCCCAGGCCCTGGTCACCGGGCAGACGCCGGTGCGCGGGGCGGTGCGCCGCTCGGCGTGGGAGACGCTCGACGTGCTGCCGGCCGACGCGACCTACCGCGAGCTCGAGCTCACCCTCGACGGGGCGAAGAAGTCCGAGCGTCGGGTCGAGCTCACCCTGGCCGCGTTCGACGGCGAGTACGACCACGTGATCCTCGACTGCCCGCCCGGGTCGTCGGTGCTGGCGCGCAACGTGCTGCATGCGGCCGACCTCGTCGTCGTGCCGCTGGTGCCGTCGCCGCTCGCGCTGCGCTCGCTCGACCAGGTGCTCGAGCTCGTCGAGTCCGAGGACCGGCCGCCGCGTGTGCTCGCGTTCCTCACCCAGGTCGACCGGCGCAAGAAGGGGCACCGCGAGGCGGCCGCCGAGCTGCCGGTGCAGCGCGCGCAGGTGGCCGACGTCGCGGTCCCGGCCTCCGTCGTGGTCGAGCGGATGGGGGAGCACCGGGCGCCGCTGGGCTCGTTCGCCGCCGCGACCCCGGCCGGTCAGGCCTATGCCGAGCTGTGGCGCGTCGTGGAGAAGGCGGTCCGCAAGCCGGCTCGGCGCTGACCGTCGTCCCACGATCCGTTCACGGTCACCAGAACGCAACATACGAGTCGTATCCTGGCCATCGCCGGCTGCGAGGGCCGGCGCCGCCACGAGGGGAACACGATGGGCACCGCCGTTCTGGTCATGATCGATCACCCGAGCGCGAGCCACCCAGGAGCGCCCGCCCACCGGCTGGTCCCGGCCGGTTCCGCGCAGCTTCCCGTCACGGATGTTGCTGTCACCCGCGGTGACGGCATCTTCGAGACGGCGGCCGTGCGCGACGGTGTGGTGCAGTCGGCCGAGCGCCACCTCACCCGGCTGGCGCACTCGGCGGCCATGCTCGAGCTGCCCGTGCCGGACCTGCAGGTCTACCGCGAGGCGATCGCCGAGGCGGTCGGCGCGCTCGCCGACTCCTCGGATGCGTTCGTCAAGTACACGCTGTCCCGCGGTGACGAGGAGAACCCGAAGGGTCCCATCGGCTGGGTGTACGCCGACGTGTCCCCCGACCACGAGGACGAGCGGACCGAGGGCCTGCCCGTCGTGCTGCTGTCCCGCGGGTACGCGCTCGACATCGCGCAGACCGCGCCGTGGCTGCTGCAGGGCGCCAAGACGCTCTCGTACGCGGTCAACAAGTCGGTGCTGCGCGAGGCGAAGAAGCGCGGTGCAGCCGACGTCGTGTTCACCACGACCGACGGCTACCTGCTCGAGGGCCCGACCAGCTCGCTCGTGCTGCGCCTGGGCGACACGCTCGTGACCACGCGTCCGGAGTCCGGCATCCTCGCCGGCACCACGCAGGAGGACGTGTTCGCCTTCGCGGCCGAGCTCGGGCTGCGCAGCGAGGTGCGCGATGTGCGGGTCGAGGAGCTGGCCGCGGCCGACGCCGCCTGGCTGATGAGCTCGGTGCGGCTGGCCGTCCCGATCAACGCGGTCGACGGCGTGCCGAAGGCGTTCGACGCCGCGCTCACCGAGCAGATCAACACCAGGCTCATCGCGCGCCGCGCCTGACACCGCTGCGGCCCGCCCCTCGTGCGAGGGGCGGGTCGCAGTGCGCCGGGCGTCAGACGAGGACGGCGAGGTCCTCGGGCTGGGGCTCGTCGGCCCGGGGCCGGCGGTTGAACGGCCCGGCGGTGATCGTCGTCCCGGCCACCACGGCCGCGACCAGGAGCATCGCGACCGAGATCCAGATCGCGACCGAGAACCCGTGCACGGCCGCGACCGCGACGGCGGTGGGGTCGGCCGCCCCGTGCGCCGCGATGTAGCGGGCCGTGGCCGAGGTCGCCACCGTGTTGAGCAGGGCGATGCCGATGGAGCCGCCCACCTGCTGCGCCGTGTTCATCGTGGCCGAGGCCACCCCGGCGTCGCGCGGCTCGACCCCGAAGGTGGCCGTGCTCATCGCCGCCATGAAGTTCATGCCCATCCCCAGGCCGAGGAAGAACAGCGACGGCAGCACGTGGCCCAGATAGGACGAGCCGACCTGGATCTGGGTGAGGTAGGCGAGCGCGGCGGCGGCGATCGTCAGCCCGGGCACCATGAGCCGGCGCGGGGCGACGCGCGGCAGCAGCCGGCTGGCGATGGCCAGCGACCCGGTCATCATGCCGACGGTCATCGGCAGGAAGGCCAGCCCGGTGCGCACCGGGGAGTAGCCCTGGACCACCTGGAGGTAGTAGGTGAGGAACAGGAACACCCCGAACATCCCGACGGTGGTGAGCCCGATGGCACCGAGCGCACCACCGCGGTTGCGGTCGCGGACCACGCGCAGCGGCAGCAGCGGGTGCGCGACCCGCTGCTCGACGGCGACGAAGAGCGACAGCAACGCCAGGCCGAGCACGAACATGGACAGCACGAGCGCGGAGGTCCAGCCGCGCTGCTCGGCCTCGCCGAGGCCGTAGACGATGGCGAGCAGCCCGCCGCTGGCCAGCACCGCACCGGCGACGTCGAGCCGGGGGGCCGACGTCGGGCGGTGGTCGTGCAGGAAGAACGCAGCGACGAGCACGGCGACCACGGCGATCGGTGCGTTGACGAGCAGGCACCAGCGCCAGTCGAGGTACTGGGTGAGCAGCCCGCCGACGATGAGCCCGATGGCGGCGCCACCGCCGGCGATGGCGCCGTAGATGCCGAAGGCGCGGGCCCGCTCACGCGGTTCGGTGAAGGTGACGGTGAGCATCGACAGCGCGGCCGGTGACAGCAGCGCGGCGAACACGCCCTGCAGGGCGCGGGCGCCGAGCAGCATGCCGGCGTTGACGGCGAGCCCGCCGATCGCGGAGGCGAGGGCGAACCCGATGAGCCCGATGAGCAGGGCGCGCTTGCGTCCGATGAGGTCGCCGATCCGCCCGCCGAGCAGCAGCATCCCGCCGAAGGCCAGGGTGTAGGCCGTGATGACCCACTGCCGGTCCGCGTCGGAGATGCCCAGGTCGTGCTGGGCGGAGGGCAGGGCGATGTTCACGATGGTCATGTCGAGGACGACCATGAGCTGGGCCAGGCCGATCCCGACCAGGCCCCACCAGCGGCGGGGGTCGGTGGATGGGGTCATCGCGGGCGCGGGGCCGGTCGGTGCGGTCCCGGGGTGCGCGGGGCTGGGGGTCCCAGCGGGGTCAGGGCGTACGGGGTCCATGGCTGGCCTTCCGAAGGAGGGGGGCGAGCTGCACCGCTCGTGGGGGTGGGCGGGCTAGTCTGTTTCCTAGCCGGCCGGTAAGTTGATGTGACCGTACGACGGTACTTACTAGCCGTCAAGTCAGTTTGCGCGCAGCGATGCGGCGAGAGACGGACCAAGGAAGGGTCGGCGAACGACCATGGCAGCCACGACGGCCGAGGCCGGCACCCGACGCCGGGGGAACACCCGCGGGCAGATCCAGCAGGCCGCCCTCAGCCGGTTCACCGAGCAGGGCTACGACAAGACCTCGCTGCGGGAGATCGCCGAGGACCTCGGGATCACCAAGGCGGCCGTCTACTACCACTTCCGTTCCAAGGACGAGATCCTCGAGAGCCTCATGGGCGAGGCGATGGTGCGGCTCGACGAGCTGGTCGCCTGGATCAGGGAGCAGCCGCACACCCGCGAGGTGCGCCTCGAGCTCATCGCCCGGCTGTCGGCCGCGGCCTCCGACGGGCTCGGCGACCTCATGCGGTGCGTCCAGGTGAACGAGACCGCTCTGGACTCGCTGCCCGACCACGTCAACCTCGCCCGCCGCTACAAGCACGAGCTCTGGGAGGCCGCCACCCCGCCGGACGCCTCCGTGGCCGACCGGCTCCGGTTCCGGCTCGCCGTCATGGCGGTGCTGCTCGCCAGCCAGGGGATGGCCGACCTGGGCGGTACGACGCAGGAACGCTCGGCCGCCGCCCTCGAGGTGGCCACCGCGCTCATGCCCTGACCTGGGCGGGGCTTCCGTCCGGCCTCGCGGGGCCGTCAGGCCGTCAGGCGACGGCGACCTCGTGCACCCGCAGGGTCGAGGCGGCCAGGTACTCCTCGTCCACCTGCGCCCCCAGCCCGGCGACCGTCGGGACGCTCACCCGGCCGGCATGGGCGACCACCGGGGGCAGCACGACGTCGCGGGCGTAGTACTTGTCCGAGCCGGACACGTCGGACGGCAGCGTGAAGCCCGGCAGCGAGCTGAGCGCGACGTTGGCGTAGCGGCCGACACCGAACTCGTGCATCCCGCCGCACCACACGCCGAGCCCGGCCGCCGAGGCCAGGTCGTGCGCGGCGACGGCGGCGGTGAGCCCCCCCATCCGGGAGACCTTGATGTTGAGCACCCGGCCGGCCGACAGCTCGAGCGCCAGGCGCAGGTCGGCGAGCGACTCCACCGACTCGTCGAGGCAGACGGGCGTGGTCACCGTGGCGGCGAACCGGGCGTGCGCGAGCAGGTCGCGCGGGGCGAACGGCTGCTCGATCATCGTGAGCCGGTGCTCGTCGAGCGCGCGCAGGGCCGCGAGGTGCTCGTCCGACTCGGTGTAGACGCCGTTGGCGTCCACGTGCACGTCGAGGTCCGGGTAGGCCGCACGCACCGCACGCACCGGCTCGACGTCCCAGCCCGGTGCGATCTTGAGCTTGACCCGCGGGTAGCCGTGCCCGACGTGCAGCGCGACCTGCTCGAGCAGCGCGTCGATGGTCGGCTCGATGCCGAGGGACACCCCGGCGACGACCTCGGTGCGCGTCCCGCCGAGCGCGGCAGCCAGCGGCACACCGGTGGCCTGGGCGAACAGGGACCAGGCGGCCACGTCGACCCCGGCCTTGGCGAACTCGTTGCCGCGCACCTTGCGCCACAGCGCGCTCACCTGCGAGGGGTGGTCCCAGTGCGCGCCCAGCACGGCGGGCAGCAGGTAGTCGCGGGCCACGAGCCAGCAGGTCTCGACGTTCTCGGCGTTGTAGTACGGGTCGGCCGCCGAGGCGATCTCGCCCCAGCCGACGGCACCGTCCTCGTCGACGAGGCGCACGAGGATGTGGTCGAGGTGGCCCTTGCGGTGCGAGCTGGTCTGGAACTCGTGCACCAGGTCCAGGCGCACGAGGTGCAGGGATGCGGCGACGACGCGGATGGTTCAGTCCTCCGAGGTCGGGCCGGGATGGGCGTCCCCGGCGAGGTAGAGGCCCAGGTCGGCGGCGAGCTGGTCACGTGCGGCGATCCGGCGGCGGGCACCCTTGGCCGAGGCGCCCACGAGCGTGGCCAGGATGTGCGAGACCGCGACGACGGCCGTGGGGGAGTCGACGAACGATGCCGACCCGGTGTCGACGACGACGGTGACCGCCGCCTTGGCCGCGAGCGGCGCGTCGGCCGAGTCGGTGATCGCGACGAGCGAACCACCCGCGGCGGCGAACGCCGTGGCGAGCGCGGCCGTCTCGCGCCGGTAGCGGCGGAACGAGAACGCGACGAGCACATCGCTCGCGGTGACCTCGGCGAGCACGTCGAGCGCGGGCACGGTCGCGTCGTCGATGAGGTGCACGTGCGAGCAGCTCACCGCCAGGTCGGTGGCCAGCAGGGTGGCGAACGCCAGGGACTTGCCGGTGCCGGTGACGTAGCGCCGCCGCGCCGCGACGACGAGCGAGGCCGCGGCCGGCAGCGCACCGGACTCGGCGACCTGGCCCAGGGTGGTGACCAGGTGGCCGTCCTCGGCCTGGACCAGGCGGCGCACCAGGGTCTCGGCGCTGGGCCGGCCGGCCAGCCGGGACGCGAACCTGTCGTCGACCGTCCCGTCCTGCGCACCGTCGACCGGGGCCGGCGCCCCCGCGCCCACGGCCGTCATGCCGTGGCGGCCGACGGGTGGTCGGCGGCCGGTTCGAAGCGGTACACCGAGGTCAGCTCGTCCACCCGGCGGCAGGACACCGCGACCAGCCCGAGGCCGAACAGCTCGGGCAGCGCGTAGTGCACCCGGGCGCGCGAGATCCGCGCGGCCTCCGGGTCGCGGGCGGTGAGCTCGTTGATGCGGGCAGGCACCGGCAGGTACCAGGCGTCGCGATCAGCCGGCTGCGGCACGCCCCAGCGCCGCCCCTCGGGGTCGACGATCGGCGGTTCGGCGTCGTGGTGGTCCACACCCGCGGTGATCGGCGTCGTGTCGGTGATGTCCCACTCGACGACGAGCCGGTCGGTGCCGGGCCCGTAGAAGTCGGGGTGGAACCAGCGCGCCCTGGCCCCGAGCACGTCGAGGTTGAAGTGCGCGTTGCGGGCGATGAGCGGGTCGTAGGCCCAGCGCATGGTGCGCGCACCGTGCGCGAGGGCGATGCGCGCCTGCTCGCGCTTGAGCCGGCGGCCCAGACCCCGGCCCTGCACGTCCGCAGCCACGACGGCGGCCTGCGAGTAGTGGTAGGTGCGGCCCTGCTCGTCGGCGCCGGCGAAGCCGTACGCGAAGGCCACCACCCGCTCGTCCGGCGTGAGCACCCCGACGACGGACCCGCCGTTGGCCGCGAGCGCCGACAGCAGCCGCGGGTTCACCCCGTGCGCCGGGTCGGTGTACCCGAACACCTCGCGGTAGAGCTGTGCCGCCGCCTGCAGGTGCGACGAGTCGCTCAGACCCATGACGACGAGGTCGTCGGGCGCCGCGTCGAGCGACCTGTCTGCGGTCACCGTGCTCACCATCTTCCGCTCCCTGCACCGGCTGCACCGGGGCCGCCGCGCGGACCCGGGGGACGACGCCGGGCCCTGTTGCACCTGACCCGCGCCGACGGGCCATCGAGGTCCGCCGGTGGGATCATACGTCACGGCTCTACGGCCGGACAGCGGCGTCTCAGCAGGATTGCCCCGCCAGCGCCCGTGGCATACGTTGCGTATCCATGAGCAGCTTGATGGAGTGCGCCCGACAGCGGGCCGACGAGGACGTCGAGCGGCTGATCGCCTGGGCGCAGGTCGAGACGCCGACCGGGGACCGCGCCGCGCTCGACGGCTTCGCCTCGCGGGTGGCAGCCGAGGCGGGGGCCTACGGCGCCACGTCCCGCCGGGTGCCGCTGCCGCAGGGCGATGTGCTCGTCGTCGAGGTCGCCGGCCGCGGACCGCTGGCCGCCGCCGCACCCGCCGTGCTGCTCGCCCACCACGACACCGTGCACGCCGTCGGGTCGCTCACCGGCGCCGTGCCGCTGCACCGCGACGGCGACGTGCTGCACGGCCCGGGCGTGTTCGACATGAAGGGCGGGCTGGTCGCCGCCCTGTCGGCGTTCGCCCTGCTCGCCGGGCACGACCACCGGCCCGTGCGGCTGCTGCTCACCCCCGACGAGGAGATCGGCTCACCGTCCTCGGCCGCCACCGTCGTGGCGCAGGCCACCGGCGCCGCCTACGTGCTGGGCCTCGAACCGCCGCACCCCGACGGCGCCCTCAAGACCAGCCGGATGGGCTCCACCCGGTGGCAGCTCGCCGTCACCGGCCGCGCCTCGCACGCCGCGCTCGACCCGGGCGCCGGCATCAACGCGATCGACGAGCTCACCGACCAGCTGCTCACCGTGCGCGCCCTCACCGCCCGGTACCCGCAGGTGCTCGCCAACGTCGGGGTGATCGACGGCGGCGGACGCACCAACGTCGTGCCGGACGCCGCCCGCGCCGTCGTCGGCCTGCGGTTCCTCGACCAGGAGACCGAGACCGCGGTGCTGGCCGAGCTCGCCGACCTCACGCCGGTCCGGCCCGGTGCGCTCGTCGCGCCGTCCGTGCTCACCCGCCGGCCCGCCTGGGGTCCGTCGCAGGCCACCGACACGCTGCTGGCCTCCGTCGTCGCGGCCGGTGCGCACCTCGGCCAGGAGATCAGCGGCCGGGCCGCGACCGGGGCCGCCGACACCAACCTCACCGGCGGGGCAGGGATCCCGTCGCTCGACGGCTTCGGCCCGGTCGGGGCCGGTGCGCACGCCGTCACCGAGCACGTGCTGCTCTCCTCGATCACGCAGCGCGCCGCCCTGCTCGCGGCGGTGCTCAGCCAGGTGTGACGTTCGGGGTCGGGCCAGGCGAGACGAGCGGGCTCAGACCAGGGCGCCGCGCCAGGTGAGCAGGGCGCGCCGCTGGGCGTCGTCCAGGCCGGCGCGGTCCATGAGGTCCGGCAGGTCGATGCCGGCGTAGGCGTCGCGCACCGCCTGCTCGGTGCTGCTGCCGTACCGGGCGCACAACGCCTCGAGCTCCGGCTCCCGGTTCGGGCGGCCCCGCGCGGCTGCGACCCGGTCGGCGGTGCGGACGGTCTGCAGGTAGTCGTCGACGGCGGCGTCGGGCTCGACGTCGGCCGCCGCCAGCAGCAGGAGCGACACCAGACCGGTCCGGTCGCGTCCGCCCAGGCAGTGCAGCAGCACCCCGCCGGGCCGCGCACCGCCGACCGCAGCCAGCGCCGCACCCGCGCGCTCGGGCATCCGCGCCAGGTGCGGCAGGTAGTACAGCGCCGTCCCCACCAGGCCGTTGTCCCAGTAGTCGGCCCAGAACTCCTCGTCCTCCCGGTGGTCGAGGTCCACCTCGACCACGTCGAACCCCACCACCGACGGGTCGCCGGTACCCGACGCGTCCGACGACGGCACCCGCGGCGGCGCCGTCGGCCTGCGGTCGCGTTCGACGGGCTGGCGCAGGTCGACGATCGTGCGCACCCCCAGGGCGTGCAGCCGGGCCCACCCGCGCTCGGTCACCTGGTCGGGCACCTCGGAGCGGAAGAAGACGCCCGACGGCGTCGTCGAACCGTCGCGCCGCCGCAGCCCGCCCAGGTCCCGGAGGTTGTGCAGACCCTCGACACCGAGGTCCCGCGAGGCACCGAGCGCATCGTCACCCACCCCCCGAGGCTAGGGGCGACGGCCCGGGCACGCGCCCGGTCGCACGCCCCGCCGCGCGCCAGGTCACCGCGCGTTCACCGGGAGGCTGCCCCTGGGACGCCGGGCGGTCCTAGCATCCGGACATGAGCACACCGGACCCGACCTCTGCGGCGTCGCAGGTCGGCGAGTCGCCTCGCACCTCCCACATCGTCGCCTGGGCCGCCTGGGACTGGGGGTCGTCGGCGTTCAACGCGGTGGTGACGACGTTCGTGTTCACCGTGTGGCTCACCGGGTCGTCGTTCGCCGAGACCGGTGCCGACGTCGAGGCGGCCAAGGCGCTGCACAGCCAGTGGCTCGGCTGGGGCCTGGCGATCGCCGGGGTGCTCGTCGCCGTGCTCGCCCCGGCGCTCGGCACGCTCGCCGACGCCGCCGGCCGGCGCAAGCCGCTGCTCGGCATCGCGTCCGGCGTGGTCGCGCTGTGCGTGCTCGCCATGTGGTTCGTCACGCCCACCCCGGGCGCCATGGCGAGCAACGTGCTGCTCGGGATCACGCTGCTCGCGGTGGGGACCGTGTTCTTCGAGATCGGGTCGGTGGCCTACAACGCGCTGCTCGTGCAGATCACCACCCCGCGCACCATCGGCCGGGTGAGCGGCATCGGCTGGGGCTCGGGGTACGTCGGCGGGATCGTGCTGCTGCTCGTGCTGTTCGTCGGGTTCATCAACCCCGACGTCGGCTGGTTCGGCGTCACGTCGGCCGACGGGCTCAACATCCGGGTGTCGATGCTGGTCGCGGGCCTGTGGGCACTCGTGTTCTCGCTGCCGGTGCTGCTCGTCGTGCCGGACCGCGCCGGGGTCGCGCCGCGCCGGATCGGGATGGTCGAGGCGTACCGGTCCATCGGGCGGCACATCGCCTCGCTGTGGCGCACCCGCCGCGCGACGCTCAAGTTCCTCATCGCCTCCGCGGTGTTCCGCGACGGGCTGGCCGGGGTGTTCACCTTCGGCGGGGTGCTGGCGGCCGGCTCGTTCGGCTTCACCTCGCAGGAGGTCATCCTGTTCGCCATCGCCGCGAACGTGGTGGCCGGGGCCGCGACCATCTCCGTCGGCTGGTTGGACGACAGGTTCGGGCCGCGCCGCGTGGTCACGTCCTCGCTCGTCGTGCTGGTGATCGCCGGGTCGGCCGTGTTCGCGCTGCACTCCTACGGCAAGCCTGTGTTCTGGGTGTTCGGGCTGGCGCTGTCGGCCTGCGTCGGACCGGCGCAGTCGGCGTCGCGCGGGCTGCTCGCGCGGCTGTCCGACCCGGGCCGCGAGACCGAGATGTTCGGCCTGTACGCCACGACGGGGCGCGCCGCGACGTTCATCGCGCCGGCCGCGTTCTCGGTCGCGATCTCGATCGGCGGTGAGCAGTACTGGGGGATCCTCGGGGTGGTCGCCGTGCTGGCGCTGGGCCTGGCGCTGTTCGTGCCGGTGCGGTTCCCGCGCGGGCTCGGGGTCGACGGGCGCGCCGACGTCGCCTCGCTGGTGGCGGTGCCGTGAGCCTGGAGGCGGCCGTCACGCACGACGACGGCCCCGTCGGGACCTGGGTGCCGGACCTGCTGCTGGCCGGGTACGAGGCCTGCCGGCTGCCGGCCTGGGTGCCGCCCGAGGCCTCGCTCGCCTCACGGCTGGCGGTGGCCGGCCGCGACGACCCCGTGCTCACCCTCGTGCGCCCGGCCGACGGGCCCGCCGACCCGCGCGGCGTCGTCGTGCACCTGCACGGCTACAACGACTACTTCTTCCAGACCCACCTGGTCGACACCCTGGCCGAGGCCGGGTGGGCGTTCCTCGCCGTCGACGCGCGCCGCTGCGGCCGGTCGTGGCGTCCGGAGGAGGTGCCGCACTACCAGGCCGACCTGCGCGAGCAGGCCGACGACCTGGGCCGCGCCGTGCGCACCGCACGTGAGCTGCACCCCGGGGTGCCGGTGGTGGTGCACGCCCACTCGACGGGTGGTCTGGTCGCGTCCCTGTGGTCGCACGCGCACCGGGCGCGCGGCGGGCCGGACGCGCTCGTGCTCGACTCGCCGTTCTTCTCGGTGACGAACTCCTGGATCCAGCCGCTGGCCGACTCGGCGCTGCCGGCCCTCGCCCGGCGCACCCCGCTGCGGGCCATGTCGCACGCGCCGTCCCGGTACGCCGCGCGGCTGCTGGAGCGCTGGACGTTCGACACGACGCTCAAGACCCCCGACGGCGTGCCCGCACGGGCCGCCTGGCTGGCCGCCGTCCGCGCAGGTCAGCGCCGGGTCGGCCGGGGCCTCGCGGTGCCCGTCCCGGTGCTGCTCGCGCACAGCGCACGGTCCGGTCTGGACGCGCTGGACAACCCCGACCTCGACTCGCAGGACACCGTGCTCGACGTCGTGCCGATGGCCCACCTGGGACTGGGCGTCGGCCCGGACGTCACCGAGGTGTCGATCGACGGCGGGGTGCACGACCTCACGCTGTCCACCGATGTGCCGCGCGCGGAGTACCTGCGGACCCTCGTGGACTTCCTGGGGACGAGACTGGGGGGATGAGCACGCCGTCGGCACAGCCTTCATCGTCGGAGCCGGCCTTGTTCGGGCCGGCCTTGTTCGGGCCGGGCGACCGGCCGGCGGTCATCGGACACCGCGGCAGCTCGTGGGTCGCGCCGCAGAACACGCTCGCGGCGTTCGAGGCCGCCTGCCGGGCCGGGGTCGACGCGATCGAGCTCGACCTGCAGCTCACGTCCGACCAGGTCGTCGTCGTCATCCACGACGACGAGGTGGACGCGACCACCGACGGCACCGGACCGGTCGCCGGCTTCACGGCCGCCGAGCTGGGCGCCCTGGACGCCGGGTCGTGGTTCGCCCCGGCGTTCGCGGGCGCCCGGGTGCCGCTGTGGCCGCAGGTGCTCGACCTGGTCGCCGCCCATCCGCAGGTCGGGCTGCTGATCGAGCTCAAGGGCGACTGGACGCCCGCCCAGACCCGGCTCGCGCTCGACCCGCTGCTGGCTGCCGGGCTCGGCCCGCGCAGCATCGGGCAGTCGTTCTCCCGCACCTCGGTGGCCGCCATCCGCGAGGTCGCGCCCGGCCTGCGCCGCGGGCTGCTCGTCGAGGACGCCGCCGACGACCTGCTCGAGGCCTGCGCGGCGCTCGGCGTGCTCACGTGCAACCCGAGCGGCCTCATGCTCCAGGCGGACCCGCGCCTGGTCGCCCGGCTGCACGCCGCCGGGCTGGCCGTCATGGTGTGGACCCTCGACGAGGACTGGATGTGGCGCCAGACCGTCGACCTCGGGGTCGACGCGATCATCAGCAACCGGCCCGACCGGCTGGCGGGGTGGCTGGCCGGGCGGCTAACTGCCACGGCCGGGATCGCCTGACCCACCGACGAGAGGGCGCTCCGACAGGAGGAGTGCACACCTCGCGTCGCAGCGCCCTCGCGCTCTGAACTTGGCCGAGCCCCGCCGTGGCACACAGCAGGTGCAGTCGAGACGCGCGCCGAGGGTCCTGCCCACTGCTCTGCGTGACCGGTGACACGCGCCAGGCCCGCGGTCCTGAGCACTCCGGCGAGGACTCGTGCGACACCAGAGCGCGAGTTCCACTACTGACCGCTTGCGCGGTGCCAAGGCGCGAAGGCAGCCCTCGACGGCATCCACCACCACACGAGGGCACGTTCCGAGGCGACACCGAGTCTGTCCGCAGGGGATCGGGATCACCTCTCCGTCGGATCTTTGTTGTCTCTCCTGTTGACCTGGCAAATAATTTCACATATGCTTAGGTCTCCAGCAAGTCAACATCACTAGATCTAGGGGGCTCTTCCCATGGCCACGTATGACCTCATGAAGAAGCGAATCAAGTCCAGCGGCGGCGTCGCCACCGCAACCCTCGGGGAACTCCGGGAGGCCATCAATCAGGCAAGGCTCGGTCCGTACGTCCTGCAGGACATCGCCAAGGGTCTCGAGCGTGAAGGGATCGCCTACTTCCCCTCCGTGACCATCGACGACAACAAGGCGCCCCGGAAGTGGGAGGAAGTCCGTCTCATTCTGGCCGACCAGAGCAACCCCATCTACAAGGCTCTGAGGGCCATCGAGGACCCGAACGCCGACGGCGATGCCTTCCTGGTGAGCCTGGCTGCGGCGGGAACCCCAGTCGCAGACGTGGCACGGTACGAGGATCGCCTCAAGCGCACCCGCGGAGCACTGGAGGACGCCCTGGCAATCCTCGATGAGCCGTCAGACGCCGAAGTCGACCCCAACTGAGCAACTGACCCGGGTCGATCGCACGCGGGTCGATCGGCCCGGGTCGAACGCTCAAGCAATACTCCGCACCCGTACGGACGCGCCCCAGTGACATTCCCACACCCTTGCGAACCTGGGTCTCACGTGGGCTGTCGCCGAACGGACGGTGGCTCCCACCCTCTCGAGGACGCTCCAACTGGCGGCCTTGAGACCCGGGTGAGCTGGATGTCTCTGCCCGGCTGCGATCCGCCGCCCGACCGGCTGGCGGGGTGGCTGGCCGGAGGGGCCGCGGCACCTCGACCCTGACAATGGGCGGGTGAACGAGCCGGGGCGGGGTCTGCGCAACGCGGGGGTCCGGGCTGCGCTGGTGTCCGCGGTGCTGTTCGGCGCGAGCGCACCGCTGGCCAAGCTCCTGCTCGGCGAGGTGAGCCCGTGGTTGCTCGCCGGGCTGCTCTACCTCGGGGCCGGGATCGGCATGGCCGTGTGGCGGCGGGTGCGCCGCGCGCCACGGGTGCGACCGGCCC
>NZ_VWSD01000434.1 GCF_009829685.1 Cellulomonas citrea | reverse complement strand
CGCAGCAGTCGGTCGGGCGTGCGCAGGGCAATGCCCTGCAGGTCCGCATGGAGCTGCAGGCGGATTGCTACGCCGGCGTCTGGGCGGGCAAGAACCGCAACCTCATCGAGCCCGGTGATATCGAGGAAGGCATGAAAGCCGCCGCCGCGATCGGCGACGACCGCCTGACCGGTGGCCGCGTGTCGAGTGAGAACTTCACCCACGGGACCAGCGCCCAGCGCAGCCAGGCCTTGCGCCTCGGTCTCCAAGGCGATGATCGTGCATGCGACGATATCACCAACGTGCGCTGATTGCCCCGCGATTACAGAAAGAAGGGCGCGACCGCGAGACCGCGCCCTTTTTCGCTTATGTGCGCGGATCAGGCCAGCTCTTCCTCGTCCTTTGTCCCGGTCCGCACGCTCGACCAGTCGATGCGACGGGTCGCATACATGACCCCCGCTAGCGCCACGAAGAGCAGCAACGAGCCGATCAGCAGCGAATAGGCCTCCAGGCTGAGCAGGA
>NZ_VWSD01000433.1 GCF_009829685.1 Cellulomonas citrea | reverse complement strand
GGGCACTAATATACCAACCACAATTCCCCTTGGCTAAGTGCATATTCTTGCTCTGCGCCCACGTCTCAAACGCCTTGCGCTCATCCCCCACCGGCTCGGCCTGCTGTTGGGCGGCTTGTATAGCTGCATCCCACACAGGCCGGAAGGCATTGCCGTCCATGTCTTCATGCTGGGCGCGAAACTCATCTGCCGCAGCAGAGTTCCACCACGTATCGAAATCTATCATTTGACCCCCGCGTGTTTAGCAGCTGCGGCGATGCCTGCCTTCAGAGCAGCTGCAGCTTTGTTGAGAACCATCCTGCTATCACAGTCCAACCAAGCATCGGCAGCGGCCTTCCGCATCTGCGCTGTGGGCTCAAGCGGGACAAGGACAAAACCGGGCGCCTCGCTCGGCTCGGCCACAGTCGCGGCGCTGCGAGTGAGAATGGCGCTTTCAATGCTGCGCGCAAAGCGGATGTGTCGGCACCATCCCGGCTTCTGCGGCGTGTCGTGGCATGCCTCA
>NZ_VWSD01000432.1 GCF_009829685.1 Cellulomonas citrea | reverse complement strand
GCGCGAAATGCGTGAACAGATCACTGAATGCGGCGCGGTCCTGATGATCCCGGACACGCTGCATCAGCGCAACCCAGTCAGGGTCTGATCCAGACAACGTTTTTTGGATTGGTCTTTGCTTATCCATCGCAATATTGAGAACAATACTTTCGCTGCCAACACGGTTTCGTGTCGGTCTGATCGAGCTTTCGCGTGATTGTATCTCAGTTAGCATAAAGATGTTACGAGGCAAATTTCGCACTGGATCAAAATTTCTTTGAGCCTTTTTTAAATCTGGCCTCGTGGTTGCATCGTATTACCTCCACAAGGAAGTAAATCTACAGGACCCTAAGCCCCTATGCCCTTCGAAGAACCGACCCTCGCACCGCGAGGCAACATCATGCGCCGCAACATTGCCGTCATTGGCGCAGGCATTTCCGGAATGGGCGCCGCCCACAAACTCGCAAGCAATCATGCCGTTACGCTATTCGAAGCTGGCAAACGGATTGGTGGTCATGCCCGCA
>NZ_VWSD01000431.1 GCF_009829685.1 Cellulomonas citrea | reverse complement strand
AGCGGACGGATCGACGAGTATTCCTGATCCTCGATGATGGCCGTGTAGTAGAATGCCCGAACGAGAGTGCCACGACTCTGAAATTCAAGGAGCAGCCGCTTATAATCTATGTCGAAACCAAGGGTCTTCGCTGTTGCGTAAAGGTTTGCACCGTCAATAAACAGCGCGATCTTGTTCGTGGCAGAAGGCATCAGTTTTTACTCGCATCGTTGTTATCGCATGTATTCTTGGCGCGTATCCATCACCGCGCATTCCCATTCAATTCAGTTGTTATTCGCTAGAAGGTTTAGAGAGGATAAAGGACGCAAATATTCCGCGCGGCTGAAGCAGCGGCGCAGATCGCCGTACACCGTGATGAAGCAATGAAGCGATTTCTTGTCCATGGGACTATTTGACCCTCAGCTATGCTCTGGCGGGGCCCTTCCGGCAACGGCGATTTACGGACCAATCCGAAAAACATGCTTGCGAAAAGGCGCTGGTCGCTATACCTAGCGCGCATAGCG
>NZ_VWSD01000430.1 GCF_009829685.1 Cellulomonas citrea | reverse complement strand
CCACGTCCACACCGGCGCTGGACGCCTCGAACAGGTCGTGCAGCTTGAGGTGCCGCGGCATCAGCGGGTGGTTGGGGGTCGTGTCGAGGTCACCGAGGTCCCAAGCGCGGGCGTCGCTGATCTGCGACGGGATGCCGCGGTGGTAGAGCAGCGACGAGTCGGACGCGAACCCCTCCTCCCCCATCAGCTCCTCGTAGTAGAGGCCGCCGTCGGGGTTGCGGTGCTGGGTGTGCCGCTTGCCCGGCACGCTGCCGAGGCGCTGGTAGTAGGCCATGCTCGATCCTCCTGGAACCCATCAACGAAGTGTCCGCTGGGCGGACGAAAGTGTCTCTCTACCTTCACCATCCAGTAGCCTGCGCCACATGTCAACGCGCTTTGCCGTCCGCGCGGAGAGGCCCGCCGAGCGAGACCTGTTTGCCCGGCTCGTCGACGATGCGGCCGTCTTCCCACCGGGTCTCGCGCCCCTCGACCGCGCCGTCGCCGAGCACCTCGCGCGGCAGGACC
>NZ_VWSD01000429.1 GCF_009829685.1 Cellulomonas citrea | reverse complement strand
ACGATCATTTATTGCCAGGGCGATATGCACCTGGCAGTTATCAAATGGAAACTGCAACACCAGTATAAGGTAGATGTTGTTTTTGAGGCGCCTAAAATTCCTTACCGCGAAACCATCAGAACCGCAGCCGAAGCTGTTTACCGGCATAAAAAACAATCTGGCGGCGCAGGGCAGTTTGGAGAAGTACACATGCGGATAGAACCCTGGTACGAAGGCATGCCGGAGCCTTCAGGCCTGAATGTTAGAGGAAGAGATATACAACAGCTTCCCTGGGGCGGTAAGCTGGTTTTTTACAACTGCATTGTAGGAGGCGCAATTGACCAGCGCTTTTTACCTTCCATACTTAAAGGCGTAATGGAAAAAATGCAGGAAGGGCCTTTAACGGGTTCCTACGTAAGAGATATAAGAGTTTCGGTATTTGATGGCAGGATGCACCCTGTTGACAGCAATGATATTTCTTTTAAAATAGCCGGACTCATGGCATTTAAGAACGCCTTTCAACTG
>NZ_VWSD01000428.1 GCF_009829685.1 Cellulomonas citrea | reverse complement strand
AGACGCCGCTTCACGGTGCTCGGCGCGTGCGGGCCTTCGCTGCGCAGCAGCCCGTCCTCCCGCATCTTAACCGCGACGTCAGCCGGCATCCCGTGTCGGAGGTCGACTTCACGCTGCGCCGGGTCCCAGAGGTGATGCGCGACGAATTTCAGCGCCAGCGCTTCTGGCGCCGGCCATGGCAGCGGATCGCCGGTGGCGGCGGTCGCCCATCCCTCGAGATAGGCCAGGTCGGAAGCCAGAGCCCGCAGGCTATTTTCGCCCGTGCCCTCGCGTGCGAGGTGCGAGAGCGTCGCGACGTCATCGTCGGTGAGGAGCTGCGCCAGCCGGTCGCGACGATCCACGGGCATGATCGCCGAAAGCGTATCGAGCTCAAGGGCGCGCCATGTCTCGGCGTCGAGGGATCGAGCTTTGCTGATGTCCGTCATGAAGTGGCTCAGCCCGGGTCGGTCTGCACGGTTGGTTTCGCCCGATAGGGAGGCCGACCGCGAGAGGCGTGGTTGGGCT
>NZ_VWSD01000042.1 GCF_009829685.1 Cellulomonas citrea | reverse complement strand
CCTCGGCGGGGACCGAGGCCGCGGCGGCGGTGTCGACGAACGCCGCCGGCCGCCCGTCGGGTGCCAGGAGCACGACGTCGAGCGCACCGGCCGCCTGGGCCCGGAGCCCCGCCTCGAGCACCGTCACGTCGTATGGGACGCCGACGGCGGGGCGTCCGACGGTGTGCACGCTGAGGGTGTCGACCTGTTTGCCGCGGTGACCGGCGGCGATCGACTGACTCGCTCCGCTCCACAGGAACGCTGCGATGAGTGCCGCCCACGCGATGGTGAACAGGCTCGGCGAGGACCCGCCCGCCAGCGGCACCCCGAGAGCGAGGCCAAGGGTGCCGATCGCGACCACGCGGCCGCACCAGCCGGCCACCACCGATCCGGTGTTCCTGTCCTTGGTACCTGCCCAGACCGCGGCCTGCAGGATGCGCCCACCGTCCAGCGGCAGGCCTGGGACCAGGTTGAACGCACCGACGAAACCGTTGGACAACGCTCCGGAGTACATGAGCCACTCCCCGAGCGACCCCGCTGGCGCGACCCTGGCCAGGCCCAGGAAGACGGCCGCGAGCAGCAGGTTGGCCACGGGCCCGACGACGGCCACGAGCGCCGTGGTGGCCGGCCCGGGGTCGGGACCGGAGAACGTCGTGTGGCCGCCCCACAGCGTGAGCACGAAGGCCCGCGGCTGCTGACCGCGTCGCCGGGCGACGAGTCCGTGGGCCAGCTCGTGCACCAGCACCGAGGCGAACAGCAGCACGACGAACGCGGCGGCGACGACGTAGGCACGCGACCCCAGCCCGGCCAACGACGGTGCGAACACCAGGGTGAGGACGACCGCACCGAGCAGGGAGCTGGGTGCGAGCACGACCGGGGCCCCGGCGACGCGGCCGACCACCCAGCCGCGTGGACGGTCCTGCGAGGGCTGGGGCTGGGTCACGGGGCAAGCCTAGGCGGCGCGTCGACCGGGACCGTCTGTCGGCGGTGCGCCCTAGCCTGACTGCTGTGACCACCCCGCCGAACGGACCCAAGAGCGCGACGGAACCCCTGACATCGAACGCAGCCGACGCATCCGGCCTCGTCCCCGAACCGCCGGTGCGCGCGCCGGGCCTGTCACCGTCGCGGGCCAAGGACTTCCAGCAGTGCCCGCTCATGTTCCGGTACCGGGTGGTGGACCGGCTCCCCGAACCGCCCAGCCCCGCGGCGACCCGCGGCACACTCGTGCACGCCGTGCTGGAGGCGCTGTTCGACCTGCCCGCCGAGGCACGGACCGCCGAGGCGGCTCTCGAGCTGCTCGACCCGCACTGGCAGCGGCTCCTGGCCCGCGATCCGGGGCTGGCCGGGCTGTTCGACTCCCCCGAGGAGCTCGCGGCCTGGCTCACCTCGGCCCGGGCGCTCCTGCACCGCTACTTCGAGCTGGAGGACCCGACCCGGCTGCAGCCGCGGGCCCGGGAGCTGCGGGTCGACCACCAGCTGGAGGACGGGCCGGCGCTGCGCGGGATCATCGACCGGGTCGACGTGGCACCGAACGGCTGGGTCCGCCTGGTCGACTACAAGACGGGGCGCTCCCCGCGACCCGGCTACGAGGCCGATGCGCTGTTCCAGATGAGGTTCTACGCGTTCGTCGTCTGGCGGACCCGCGGCGTGCTGCCCCGCACGCTCCAGCTGGAGTACCTGGGCGACGGCACCGTCGTCACCCATGAGCCGACCGAGGCCGAGATGGCGACCTTCGAGACCCGCATCCGCGCCCTGTGGCAGTCGGTCCTCGAGGTGGCCGCCAGCGGCCGCTGGGAGCCCCGGCCGTCGCCGTTGTGCTCCTGGTGCTCGTTCCGGGACCTGTGCCCGCAGTTCGGCGGGACGCCGCCGCCCGTCGACCCAGCCTCGGTGCTCCGCGCGTTCGGCGTCGGGGCGTGAGGCCTGTCGCCCGGGCTCACGGCCCTGGTGCGGCCTAGGCTGGAACGATGATGTCGCCCGTCTCCCGCTCCCTGCCGCCGGACGAGACCGTCGTGCTCGCGGCCTTCGAGGGCTGGAACGACGCGGGCTCCTGCGCGAGCGACGCGCTCGCTCACCTGCACGCGGTGTGGGACGCCGTCCAGGTCGACGAGCTCGACCCGGAGGACTACCACGACTTCCAGGTGAACCGGCCGTCGGTCGGGGTCGACCCGGACGGCGTGCGGCGCATCACCTGGCCCACCACCACCGTGGCCGTGGCCCGAACCCCGGCCGGACGACAGGTCGTCATCGTGCACGGCATCGAGCCGTCGATGCGTTGGCGCAGGTACTGCACCGAGCTGCTGGACATCGCCGAGGGCCTCGGGGCACGCACGGTCGTGACGATCGGTGCACTGCTCGCCGACGTGCCGCACACCCGGCCGATCCCGATCACGATCACCTCCGAGGACGACGCCCTGCGAGCACGGCTGGACCTTGAGCCGACCACCTACGAAGGCCCGACGGGGATCGTCGGTGTGCTCGCCTACGAGGCGCTGGGCCGCGGGGTGGCCGCGGCTTCGCTGTGGGCGGCCGTACCGCACTACGTCGCGCACCCGCCCTCACCCAAGGCGAGCCTGGCCGTGCTGGGTGCCCTGGAGACGCTGCTCGGGGAGCCGGTGCCGCTCGGCGAGCTCCCCGAGGACGCGGTGGCCTGGCAGCACGGTGTCGACGAGCTGGCCGGCGAGGACAGCGAGATCGGCGACTACGTGCGCCAGCTCGAGGAGGCCAAGGACACCGCGGAGCTGCCGGAGGCCTCGGGCGAGGCCATCGCGCAGGAGTTCGAGCGCTACCTGCGCCGGCGCGACTCGGGGGCCTGAGCCCGGTCGCCGTGGAGGCAGCGTCCTACCAGCGCACCCCGAGCAAGGCCTCGGCCACCATCGTGACCAGGGCGGGAGCCTGCGGGTCGTCGCCGTCGGTGCCCGCCCACGCGTCGATCGCCGCGAGGGCCCGCGGGGAGTCGAGGTCGTCGGACAACGCGGCCCGGACCTCGGCGAGCAGCAGCTCACCGGAAGGCCCGGTGGGCCGCGCGGCGGCCTCGCGCCACCGGTCGAGCCGCAGCAGGGCCTCGTCCAGACCCACCTGGGTCCACTCCCAGTCGTCCCGGTAGTGGTGGGCGTGCACGGCCAGCCGGATCGCGGACGGGTCCGCGCCCTGCTCGCGCAGTCGCCCGACGAACACCAGGTTGCCGAGCGACTTGCTCATCTTCTGCCCGTCGAGCGCCACCATGCCGGCGTGGGTGTGCACCCGGGCCGGGGTGGTGCCCGGTGCCAGGACCCTGGCGTGCGAACAGCTCATCTCGTGGTGCGGGAAGAGGAGGTCGGAGCCGCCGCCCTGGACGTCGATCGGCAGCCCGAGCCCGTCGAGCGCGATGACCGCGCACTCGATGTGCCACCCGGGCCGGCCACGACCCAGCACCCCGGCCTCCCACGCGGGCTCGCCGGGCCGTTCGCGACGCCACAGCAGCGGGTCGAGCGGATGGCGCTTGCCCGCCCGCTGCGGGTCACCACCGCGCTGCGCGGACAGCGCCAGCATGGTCGGTTCGTCGAAGCCGGAGACCGAGCCGAACGCGGGGTCGACGCCCAGGTCGGCGTACACGTCTCCCGGCCCGTCCACCTCGGGTGTCGGCACCCGGTAGGCGGCACCGGCCGCGAGCATCTGCTCGACCACCTCGGCCAGGCGCGGCACGCACTCGCTCACCGCCACGTACACGTCGGGCGGCAGCACCGACAGAGCCGCCATGTCCTGGGCGAACAACGCGCTCTGGTCGGCCGCGAGCTCCCGCCAGTCCACCCCGGTGGCGTCCGCACGCTCGAGCAGCGGGTCGTCGACGTCGGTGACGTTCGACGCGGCCCGGACCGTGAGCCCCTGGTCCAGCCAGGCCCGGCGCAGCAGGTCGAAGGCCAGGTAGGTGGACGCGTGCCCGAGGTGCGTCGAGTCGTACGGCGTGATGCCGCAGACGTAGAGCGTGGCCACCGGGCCGGTCGCGGCCGGCTGCAGCACCCCCGTCGTCGCATCGTGCAGCATGACCGTCGGCCCGTTCCCGGGCAGCGACGGGACGTTCGGCGTTGCCCAGGTGATCACGTCGGCCAGCCTAGGCGGCCACGCCGGCGTCGGCGGGCAGCGTCCCGGTGAGCAGCAGCACCGCCACCACGGCCGCCAGACCCAGCCGGTACCAGACGAACGGCCGGTAGCTGTAGGTCGAGACGATCTTGAGGAACGCGATGATGACGACGTAGCCGACCACGAACGCCACGAGCGTCGCGATCACGGTGGCCCCGAGCGCAGGCCTGCCGTCGACGCCGAAGTCCCCCACGCTCTTGGCGAGCTCGAACAGCCCCGAGGCGAACACGGCGGGCATCGCGAGCAGGAACGAGTACCGGGCCGCCGCCTCGCGGGTGTAGCCCATGAGTCGGCCGCCGGTGATGGTGCCGCCCGAGCGCGACACCCCGGGGATGAGCGCCAACGCCTGCCACAGCCCGAAGACGAGGGCGTCGCGGACCGACAGGTCCTCGACGGTCCGCCGCTGCACCGAGACCCGGTCCGCCCACCCCAGCAGCAGACCGAACACCGTGAGCGTGACCACGATGACCCACAGGTTGCGCAGGGTGCTCTCGATCTGGGTCTGGAAGCCCAGCCCCAGGAGCCCGATGGGCAGCGAGCCCACGACGATGAACCACGCCATGAGCGCGTCGTGGTCCCGGGCGCCGCCCTCGGGTGCGCCGAGGCGCGCTCGCCACGAGGTGCCGAGCGCGCCGCGCAGCGCCCGCCACCACGCCGCCACGATCCGCGCGACGTCGCGCCGGAAGTACAGCAGCACCGCCGTCTCGGTGCCGATCTGGATCATGGCGGTGAAGGCCGCTCCCGGGTCACCCGACCCGGTGAGGGCGCCGATGATCCGCAGGTGGGCGCTCGAGGACACCGGCAGGAACTCCGTGAGTCCCTGCACCAGCCCGAGGAACGCCGCTTCCAGTCCACCTATCCCATGGCTCACGGGGGGTCACCCTAACGGCGCGGGCTACGAGCCCTCTGGGGCGCGCCGATTAGGGTGCCGTCCATGGAGCAGCGCCAGGTGGGCCGCACGGGTCTTCGGGTCTCCGCCCTCGGCCTGGGCACGATGACCTGGAGCCGCGACACCGACGAGCACGAGGCCGGTGAGCTGCTGCGCGAGTTCGTCGACGCGGGCGGGACGCTCGTCGACACCTCGGCCAGCTACGCCGACGGCGGGGCCGAGACGCTGCTCGGCCAGCTGCTCGACGGCACCGTCGCACGCCGGGACGTGGTCCTGGCGACCCGTGCGGGGGTGCGGCGCACACCCGACGGCCCCGTGGTGGACGCCTCCCGCGGTGCGCTGCTGGACAGCCTGGACGCCTCGCTGCGTCGGCTGGGCACCGACCACGTCGACCTGTGGCTGGTGCAGAGCCCCGACCACCGCACCCCGGTGCAGGAGACGGCCGACGCCCTGCGCACGGCCGTGGCCTCCGGACGGTGCCGGTACGTCGGGCTGGCCAATCACCCGGGCTGGGCCACGGCGCAGATGGCGGGGCTGCTGGCGGACGGTCCGGGGCTGGCCGCGCTGGAGGTCGAGTACTCGCTGCTCGCCCGCGGCGTCGAACGCGAGGTGCAGCCCGCGGCCGCCGCCCTCGGGCTGGGGATGCTCGCCTGGTCCCCGCTCGGTCGGGGTGTGCTCACCGGCAAGTACCGGCGGACCGTCCCTGCCGACTCACGGGCCGCCTCGGCCCACCTGGCCGGGTTCGTCCAGCCCTACCTCGGGGCGGCCAGCGCCGCAGTGGTCGACGCAGTCGTCACCGCGGCCGAGGGCCTCGAGCGGGCGCCGCTCGAGGTCGCACTGGCCTGGGTGACCGGACGTCCTCAGGTCGCGTCCGCCCTGCTCGGCGCCAGGACCGCCACCCAGCTGCGCGGGGCTCTCGCAGCCGCCGACGTCGCGCTGCCCGCCGAGATCGTGGCGGCGCTCGACGAGGTCACCCGACCCGTGGTCGGCTACCCCGAACGGCTCACGCCCGGCCGCGACTGAACCGGCCGCGACTGAGCTGCCGGCGGGGCTTGGCCGCAGCGGGCTCAGGCGTCTTCGTCGAGCTCGGCCTCGCCGTCCTCGTCGTCGATGTCGTCCTCGTCGTCCTCGTCCGCGTCGTCCTCGTCGTCGTCCTCCTCGGCGAGGTAGAACGGCGTGGCCTCGCCGTGCACCGTGCCCAGGGCGTCGTCGTAGACCTCGAACGCGTCGGCGAGCACGTCGTACGCGTCGTCGACCGCCGGGTCGTCCTCGCCGTTGCGCGCAACGACGGCGTTGTAGTGGGCCTCGAGGGCAGCGATGAGGCGGTCCAGTGCGGCACGCGGGTCGACGGTCATGCCCAGACCGTATCGCCGCGATGGGCACAATGGGCACACCGAGCACCAGGCGGACGACGGGAGCCGCATGAACGAGACGCCAGGCCGCCCCCGGGCGCTGTCCCGCGGGCAGTACGAGTACCGCACGATGACCATCGGACCGACCGTGAGCCCCTCGGACGCCCGGCGGCTGCTCACCGACGAGGCCGAGTACGGCCGCTGGGAGCTGGCCAGGACCCGGATCTTCGTCGGAGGGCTGCGCGAGGTCGTGCTGCGCCGACGGGTGATCCGGGTCCTGTCGACCCTGTGAGGAGCTACATGAGGTCGAGCAACCGGTCCAGCACCCGGGTGCCGAACTGCAACGAGGCCACCGGCACCCGTTCGTCCACGCCGTGGAACATCGCCGGGAAGTCGAGGTCGTCGGGCAGCTGCAGCGGCATGAAGCCGTAGCCGGTGATGCCCAGGTCCGCGAGGGCCTTGTTGTCCGTGCCCGCCGACAACAGGTAGGGCAGCACGACGGCGCCCGGGTCCTCCGCGGCGATCGCGGCAGCCATGGCGTCGGGCAGCGACCCCTCGACGGGCGCCTCGAGGGCGATGTCGTGGTGCTCGACCTCGACCCGCACCTGCTCACCGGCCAGCCGGGTCACCTGCGCCATGAACTCCTCCTGCCCACCGGGCAGGTACCGGCCGTCGACCGTCGCGGTCGCGAGCGAGGGCACGACGTTCATCTTGTAGCCGGCCGTGAGCGACGTGGGGTTCGCGGTGTGCCGCACGGTCGCCCCGACGAAGCGGGCGGCCGGGCCCAGCGCGGCGACCAGCGCGTCGACCGTGGACTCGTCGTCGGGGTCGAACGGCAGACCGGTGAGCTCGGCGACACCCTCGAGCAGGGTGCGCACCGTGGGCCCGAGGTCGAGCGGCCAGCGGTGCGCCCCGATGGCCGCGACCGCCTGGGCCAGGTGCACCACCGCGTTGTCCGGGTTCACCTGGCTGCCGTGCCCGGCCCGGCCCTGGGCGACGAGCCGGAGCCAGGCGATGCCCTTCTCGGCGGTCTGCATGAGGTAGGCACGTCGCCCGCCGATGTCCACCGAGTAGCCGCCGACCTCGCTGATGGCCTCGGTCGCCCCGGCGAACAGCTCCGGGCGTCGGGTCACCGCGTAGTGCGAGCCGAAGACCCCGCCGTGCTCCTCGTCGGCGAACATCGCGAGCACCACGTCGCGGGCCGGCGGACGCCCCTCGGCGATCCGCTGGCGCACGACGGACAGGATCATCGCGTCCATGCCCTTCATGTCGACCGCGCCGCGCCCCCACAGCAGCCCGTCGCGGATCTCGGCGGCGAACGGGTCGATCTGCCAGTCCTCGGCGCGCGCCGGCACGACGTCGGTGTGCCCGTGCAGCACGAGGGCCGGCCGGCTCGGGTCGGTCCCGGCCCAGCGGGCGACCACGCTGGCCCGGCCCGGCGCCGACTCGAAGAGCTCGGGCTCGAGCCCCGCGTCCTGCAGCAGACCCTCGACATACTCGGCGGCGACCCGCTCCCCCGGCCCCGAGCCGTCGCCGTAGTTCGACGTGTCGAAGCGGATGAGGTCGGCGGCGATCGAGGCGACCTCGTCGGCTGCGCTCATCGGGCCGCTCCGTCCAGGGCGCGGCGCACGAGCAGCGGGTCGATCTGCGGATCGCGGCCGCGCAGGTCCCGGAACGCCCCCAACGGGTCCACCGACCCGCCGCGACCGAGCAGGCGGGTCCGGAAGGTGTCCCCGTTCGCCCTGCTCAGGCCACCGTTCTCGGCGAACCACTCGACCGTATCGGCGTCGAGCACCTCCGACCAGATGTACGCGTAGTACCCGGCCGAGTAGCCGCCGCCGAACACGTGCGAGAAGTAGGTGGTGCGGTAGCGCGGCGGGACCGCCGGGAGGTCGAGACCGGCGGCCGCGAGCGCCCGGGCCTCGAACGCCTGCACGTCCTCGACGTCGGTCGGCACCTCGTCGGGGGCGAGCCGGTGCCACGCCTGGTCGAGCAGCGCCGCGGCCAGGTACTCGGTGGTGGCGAACCCCTGCCCGTCCGCGCGCGCGGCGAGCAACGTGTCGAGCCACGCGGCCGGCATCGGCTCACCCGTCTCGTGGTGGCGGGCGAACGAGGCGAGGACCTCCCGGTCCCAGGCCCACATCTCGTTCACCTGGGACGGGTACTCCACGAAGTCACGCGGCACCGAGGTGCCGGACCGCGACGGGTAGCGCACATCGGACAGCAGCCCGTGCAGCGCGTGCCCGAACTCGTGGAAGAGCGTGATGACGAAGTCCCAGCTGAGCAGCGCAGGCTCCCCCGGCGCCGGACGCGGCACGTTGGCGTTGTTGATGACCACGGGGCGCTGGCCGAGCAGCTGGTTCTGGTCGACGAACGAGTTCATCCACGCCCCACCCCGCTTGGAGTCGCGCGTGAAGTAGTCCGCGACGAACAGGCCCAGCCCGGACCCGTCGGCGTCGAGCACCTCGAACACCCGCACCCCGGGGGCGTAGCCGGGAAGCTCGGGGCGCTCGACGAAGCTGAGCCCGTACAGCCGGTGGGCCGCCTCGAACACCCCGTCGACGAGCACCCGTTCGAGCTCGAGGTAGGGGCGCAGCACCGAGTCGTCGAGCGAACGCTCGGCGCGCTGGACGCGCTCGGCGTAGTACGCCCAGTCCCAGGGCTCGAGCCGGGCGCCCGGGTGGTCACGCTCGAGCTCGACCTGCAACCGCTCCTGCTCGCGCCGCGCGTTGGCCGCCGCCGCCGGGGCCAGCCGGGCGAGCATGTCGGCCACCGCCTGGGCGGAGCCGGCCGTCTCGTCGGCCACCGTCGCCGCGGCGTGGTGGGCGAACCCGAGCAACTGGGCGCGCTCGGCACGCAGCCGAACCATCTCCAGCAGGATCGGCCGGGTGTCGTGCTCACCGCCCGCGCCACGCTCGGCCGAGGCCCGGAACAGCCGCTCGCGCACATCGCGCCGGTTCAGCGAGGTGAGCAGCGGCTGGGAGGTGGTGTTGGCCAGCTCGATCCACCACCCCGCGACCCCGTGGTCCTTCGCCGACTGCGCCGCCGCGGCGATCTCCTGGGCACTCAGACCGTCCAGCTCGGAGGCATCGGTGAGCACGAGCGCCGCGGCGTTGGTGGCCGCGAGCAGCGTGCGCCCGAAGGCCGCGTCGAGCGTCGTGATGCGGGAGTTGAGCTCACGCAGCCGCTCCTTGCCGGCCTCGTCCAGGTGCACCCCGGACAGGACGAAGTCGGTGTGCACCCGCTCGAGCAGCCAGGCGTCCTGCTCGTCGAGGACGAGCTCACCGGACTCCGCCGCGGCGTGCAGCGCGTCCACCCGCGCGAAGAGCCGGGTGTCCAGGTGGATCGCGTCGGAGTGCGCCGACAGCAGCGGGGCGATCTCTTCCTCGAGCGCCTCGAGCTCCGGGCTCGCGTCGGCCGACAGCTGGTTGTAGACCACCGCCGCGACCCGTTCGAGGACCGCTCCGGCGCGTTCGAGCGCCACGAGGGTGTTCTCGACCGTCGGCGGGTGCGGGTCCGTGGCGATCGCCTCCACCTCGTCCCGCTCCTGCGCCATCCCGGCGAGCAGCGCCGGGCGGTAGTGCTCGAACCGGATCGAGGTGAAGTCCGGGAGCCCGTAGGGCAGCGAGGACGGATGGGCGAACGGGTTGGCCGGGTCGAGAGCGGGGGCAGTCATAGGACCATCATGGCCCGACGACCGCCCCCGCCCGTGGTCATCCCGCCCGTCGGCCGGTGTGCCGCGACCGCGGTGTCAGCCGACCAGGTCGGCGAGGACCGCGACGTCGTAGCCGTGCGCCTGCGCCACCGCGGCGCTGGCCAGCGACCCGGCGTGGGTGGTCAGGCCGGCGGCCAGCACCGCGTCCTCCGTGACCGCCCGGCGCCAGCCCTTGGCGGCCAGGGCGAGCAGGTAGGGCAGCGTCGCGTTGGTGAGCGCCGCGGTCGAGGTCACCGGCACCGCGCCGGGCATGTTCGCCACGGCGTAGAGCACCGAGCCGTGCACGGGGTAGGTCGGGTCGTCGTGCGTCGTGGCGTGGGTGTCCTCGAAGCAGCCGCCCTGGTCGACCGCGACGTCCACGAGCACCGAACCCGGCTTCATCGTGGCGATGGCGGCGTTGGTCACCAGGTGCGGCGCCCGCGCACCGGGCAGCAGCACCGCGCCGATCACGAGGTCGGCGTCGACGAGCTCGCGCTCGACCGCCCACGGGGTCGACGCGAGGGTGCGCACCCGGCCGCCGAACAGGTCGTCGAGCTGGCGCAGCCGCGGCAGGGACAGGTCGAGGACGGTGACGTCGGCGCGCATCCCGACGGCGATCTGCGCCGCGTTGGTGCCCACCACACCGCCGCCGAGCACGACGACCTTGGCCGGCCTGGTCCCGGGCACCCCGCCGAGCAGCACCCCGACGCCGCCCTCGTTCTTCATGAGGTGGTAGGCGCCGACACTCGTGGCCAGCCGCCCGGCGACCTCGCTCATCGGGGCCAGCAGCGGCAGCGAGCCGTCGGCGCCCTGGACGGTCTCGTAGGCGATGGACGTCGTGCCGCCGGACAGCAGCGCATCGGTCCCGGGCCGGTCGGCGGCCAGGTGCAGGTAGGTGAACAGCAGCAGGTCGGGGCGCAGGTACCCGTACTCGGCGGCGATCGGCTCCTTCACCTTGCACACCAGGTCGGACGCGCCCCAGACGACGGCGACGTCGGGCTCGATCCGGGCGCCGGCGGCCACGTACTCCTCGTCGGTGATGGCCGAGCCGAGGCCGGCTCCGGCCTCCACGACCACCTCGTGGCCCGCGGCGACGAGCGCATGCGCGCCGGCCGGGGTGAGGGCGACGCGGTACTCGCGGTTCTTGATCTCCCGGGGGATGCCGATGCGCATCGTCTACTCCGTTGTTCGTTCGGCTGAGGCAGCACAAGTGTGAAGATCGTCTGTTTCGAAATGATGTCGACGGAACGATCTCCCGTAGAGTGCGGCGATGACCGCTGAATCTTCGTCCGCCGACACGGCTCGGTCGCGCCGGTCGCCCGCCACGGTGGACGACGTCGACCTCGCGCTGCTGCGCGAGCTCGAGCGCGACGCCCGGACCAGCAACAAGGACCTCGCCGAACGCGTCGGGCTGGCCCCGTCCACGTGCCACGCCCGCATCCGTTCGCTCGTGCGGCGCGGGGTGCTGCGCGGCTTCCACGCCGAGGTCGACCTCGACGCGCTCGGCCGCGGTCTGCAGGCCATCGTCGCCGTCCGGCTGCACGGTGCGGCGCGGGCGCGGCTGTCGCCCGTCGCCCGCGACTTGTCGAGCCGACCCGAGGTGCGCGAGGTCTACCTGCTCGGCGGCGCCGAGGACCTGCTCGTGCATGTCGCTGTCGAAGACTCCGCGGCGCTGCGCGCTTTCGTCGTCGAGCACCTGTCCACCCGCAGGGAGGTCGCGCACACGCAGACCTCGATCGTCTTCGAGCACCTGACCGCCACCCCGCTGGTGGCGACCGCGACGAGCTGACGGGCGCCCGCATGCAGAGTGCCGTGCAGGTCACGCGCGCGGGTTGCGGACATCGCGTGCAGATCCCCGCTGCGCGGCGTCACGGTGCACACCCGCCACGTACGGTGTGACCCTCACCGACCCCGGAGCACACCATCAACCGCCCGACCGTCTTCGTGCACGGAACCCGCACCTCCGCCGCCATCTGGCACGAGCAGACCCGGGCGCTGAACGAGCAGGGTCACCCGACGCTCGCGATCGACCTGCCCGGCCACGGCAGCCGCTCCGACGAGCGCTTCACGCTGCACGGGGCGACGGCAGCGATCGACGACGCGGTGCGCAGCTGCGCCGAACCGCCTCTGCTCGTCGGGCTGTCCCTCGGCGGCTACACCGCCCTCGCCTATGCGAGCGAGCACCCCGACCTCGTCGCCGGTGTGGTGCTGGCGGGCTGCAGCACCGAGCTGCGTGGCAAGCCCCTGACTGCCTACCGCGCCGTGTCCATGCTGCTCAACCGGTCGGTCCGGCTGGGCGGCGACACCTGGCACGTCGTCGCCGACATGCTCGCCGCGATGGCCGGCTACTCCCCCCTCGCCGACCTCGCGCGTCTGCGGTCGCCGCTGTGGCTCGTCAACGGTCGCCGCGACCCGCTGCGGCTCGACGAGTGGCGGTACCGCCGGATCGCGCCGGGCGCGCGCGTCACCGTCGTGGCCGGGGCCGGCCATGACGTCAACCGCCACGCCCCCGACGTGTTCAACCGGCTCCTGCTCGACGCCTTGCAGGAGCTGCGGGTGCCGGTCCTGGTCTGAGGACAGCTCCCGACGCGTCCGTACGTCGTCCGGGTGACGGTCGACACCCGCATGGCGAAGGCCCTCCGCAACCCCAGGACCGTCAGGTACCGTATCTCGCGAGGCCCCCGGGAACCCCTGCCCCGGGGGCCTCGTCACGTCCTCGTGCCGCACCGCCGACGGTGTTCACTCAGATCCGGGCCCTGATCGCCGATCGAGCACCCGACACCACCGACGCGGAAGGTCCTCACCGATGACGACCCCGGACGTCCACCTGGCCCGTGCCGACGTGGACCCACGGCCCGACGACGGCCTGAGCCCTGAGCGCACGCAGGCCCTCATCGACGTCAAGTTCGCCGGTGCCGCACGCCCGGACGGCCCGGCCGCCGCCGACCCGGCGGTCGCCGCGTTCTACCTCGGGATGCGCGAGGCCGACGCCGACCTGGGGAGACGCGCCGAGTCACGTGCGGTCTCCGGCATGCACCAGCTGGGCGCGACCACCGCCCACGAGCTCACGGTCTACGCCTTCTCCCAGACGGTCACCCTGCACCAGCGCGCCCTGCAGACACCCGACCCCGCCGCACGGGCACGCCTGTTCGGCGCCCGCAACGCCTTCGCGGAGAGCTACGCGCAGCTGTCCCTGCGCGATGTCACGCACATGGACGCCGCCGACGTGGCTGATCGTCTCGTAGAGGCGCTGGGCAGCGGACTCGCCGACCCCGGGCAGCTGGTCCAGGCCGCCTGGGCTACGCCGTTCCCGATCGTCCTGACCTGAGGCCAGGCAGCAGCGGGACGCGGGGGTGGGGTCCGCGGACCCCACCGCCGAGCCGTCAGCTCCCCGAGCTGGTGAAGTACACCGTGTCGTAGTCGAAGCCGGTGCTCACGTCGAGCTGCAGGTCCGCGGGGTCCTTGACGGCGTAGGCCACCGCGAAGGTCACCGTGCCGCCGGGGAGCACGTCGCCGTCCGGGCCCATCCCGGTGATGTTGGCGTCCATGTCGTAGATGTCCTCGGCCGCTGCCCCGCCGGACGTGGCCGCGAAGGTCATGAGCATCGGCGTGAACGGCTTGGTCGAGTTGTTCGTCACCGTCACGTCGAAGCGCACGTAGGTCGTGAACTGGCCCGACCCGGTGTAGGCGGTCGCGCTCGGCGTGAAGGCGGTGGGCTGGGAGACCTCGACCTGAACGCCGTCCTCGAACTTGAAGCCGTCCCCGAACGCCGCGATCTGACCGGCATCCGGAGTCTGGGCGGGGGCATCGGTCGCCTGCGCCGAGGCGATCGCGGAGGACAGCTGCCGCGAGGCGTCGTCCAGCGCGCCGGTGGTCGTCCTCGCCGCTGCGATCAGCAGGATCGTCGAGATCACCGAGACGATCCCGAAGAGGATGGACAGCACGAGACCGGCGATCGCCAGACCCGTCCCGGACGTCCCGTTCTTCTTGCTCTTCGACAGACCGACGATCGACAGCACCAGACCGGCCGGCCAGAAGAGGAACGCGAAGACCAGGCCGAGAATCGCGGTCGTCTCCGTCTTGGACCCGGCGGCGACCGGTGCGCCGTACTGGGGGGAGCCGTACTGGGCACCCGGGGTCGCGCCCGGAACGGGCGGTGGGCCGTACCCGGAACCCTGTCCCGGCGCGGGCGGCGCACCGTAGGCGGGGCTTGCACCAGGGGCGGGCGGCGCACCGTAGGCGGGAGCACCAGGTTCGGGAACCGGCGGCGCACCGTAGGCGGGGCTTGCACCGGGGGCGGGCGGCGCACCGTACGGCGGCGGTACAGGCAGGCCCGCAGGCGCCGACCCGGGCGGCGGTGGCGGGCTCGTCGGCGGCTGGGTCCCGCCGGTGGTGTCGTCGGATCCAGGCTGGTCGCTCACGTCGTCGTCTCCCGTGCTCGTGTGGGGGGCGAGGCGGTCGCCACCCTGTGCTGTCGGACGCGCGAGCACCGGCCACGACAGACCTCCGGTGCTCATCGCGCAGGCGGTGTCGACCGTATCGCCAGCCGAGTCGCACCGCGTCGGGTTCGCGAGATCTCACCCGCCGCGCGGCCTGACCTGGGTCTCGATCTGCCCGCTGCCACCACACCACAGCCACCTCACGGAGCGCTCACGGCGTCCGCCGACCAGGGGCTCGACTCGTGCGCGCTCGTCGCCGGGACCGGGAGTCAGGCGACGCGGTATGCCTCGCCACGACCAGGAGATCCCCGGGCTCCCGCGCCCTCGAGGGCATGTCCTCCCGGTGGCCAGCTGTCGACCACCGCAGGCGGGACGAGTCCCGAGGAGGCCGATGCCGTCGGCCGGTCCAGCCGGCTGCGGTGCGCGGTGCCCCACCCTCGCGAACGGTCGGCACGTGCGCGACTGCGACCTCAGCCGCTGCCCCGGGCAGCGTCCGCAGAGCCGTCGGGCGGGCGAGGGTCACCGACGGCGGTCGTCGAGCGACTGGGGGACGCGCGAAGCATCGGTCCCGGAGTCCACAGGGCCGTCGCGCTGATCCACGACGGGACCCGCCGCCTCGCCCTCAGCGCGACACCGGCGACGGGGTCGAGACCCGGGCCGGGGAACGGGTGCTCCTCCCACGACACGTCGCGGGGGTCCGTCAGCGGGGTGATCCTGCCGCTCAGCGCAGTGCGCCGACGGGGTCATGCTCGGTGTCCGGAAGGGGACTTGAACCCCTACGCCCTATACGGGCACTAGCACCTCAAGCTAGCGCGTCTGCCATTTCGCCACCCGGACAGGTGGTCGTCCACGAGCCTTCGACGGCCCGGGACGCGGTCGGAAACGATAGCACGACAGCGCCCGCAGACCGCATCGGCCGCCTCCACCGCCCTGCTGCGGCTCCCTCACGACCATCTCGGGCCCGGGACGCGACGCCGTCCCGCGCGCCGCACGCGCCACGACGCCGTCGTCAGGCGAGACTGTGCCGGGGTCGCCCGCATCGGGACGACCTACGGCGCCGTCCGCGGCACAGGAGGGACCACGACGTGAGCATGCCCACGACATCGCACAAGGTCGCCGGAGCCCGCCGCTCCCCCGCCCCGGCCGGTGCCGACGAGACCGCGCCGCGGTGGCTGCGGCACACTGCGGGGGTCGCCTGGCGGCTCATCGTGGTCGTCGCCGCCCTCGCGCTCGTCTTCATCGCGGTCTCCAAGGTGGTGCTGCTCTTCGTCGCAGTGTTCCTCGCCCTGGTCTTCACCGCGGTGCTGCGGCCGTTCGTCGCGTGGCAGTCCAAGGTGCTGCCCCGCGGTCTTGCGACGGGCATCGCGCTGCTGTCCGGGACCCTCGTGGTGGCCGGGCTGCTCTCGTTCGTCGTCTACTCGATCGCCAACCAGTGGACCGCCCTGTCCGTCCAGTTCACTGACGGCGTGCAGCGGATCATCACGTGGTTCGAGTCGGGCAACCTCCCGTTCAAGCTCACCAACCAGCAGGTCGCCCAGTGGATCACCGACGCCGAGGCCTGGCTGCAGCAGAACGCGGGCCACCTCGCCGGCCAGGTCGCGGCGGGTGCCGGGTCCGTGGTCGAGGTGTTCACCTGCCTGGCCCTCGCGGTGTTCTGCACCGTCTTCTTCCTCGCCCGCGGGTCGCAGATGTGGTCTTGGTTCCTGGACCAGCTGCCCGCGCGCGGACGGGAGAACGTCGGTGTGGCCGCGAGCATCGGCTGGTACACGTTCTCCGGCTACACCCGCGGCACCGTCATCATCGCCGCCACGGACGGTGTGCTCGCCTTCATCGCCCTGGAGATCATCCGGGTGCCGCTCGCCGCACCGCTGGCGGTCCTCGTCTTCATCGGCGCCTTCATCCCGCTCATCGGCGCCCCCTTGGCGATGGTCATCGCGATGGTGGTGGCACTCGCGGCGCTGGGTCCGATCCAGGCCGCCGTCGTGGGTGCGTGCATCGCGTTGATCGGACAGTTCGAGGGGCACATCCTGCAGCCGATGATCATGGGCAAGCAGGTGTCGCTGCACCCGGTCGTCGTCGCGCTCACCGTGGCCGCGGGCACGCTGACCGCCGGCATCCTGGGTGCGGTGGTGGCCGTCCCGCTCGTCGCCGTGGTGTGGGCGATCTTCTCCCGGATGCGCACGGTCGACCCGCCGACCGAGACCGCCGACGACGTGAGCGGGCACCCGGACTCACCCCAGGTGGACGAGGCAGCGGCCCAGGCCTGAGCCCGGGCCTCTCGCCCCGCGGCTGACCTCGACCGGGCGGCACCCGGCTCAGCGGAAGTCCCGCGAGGTGGTGCGCACCCGCAACGACAGCGGAGCCAGGTGCTCGGCGACCAGGTTGGTGGCCCCGTCGGCCTTCTCCAGCTGACCGCGCACGACGAGCGCCGCCGAGGTGCGGGCCGCCGCCCGGAAGCGCTGCCACAGACCGGCCGAGCAGACCACGTTGAGCAACCCGGTCTCGTCCTCCAAGGACAGGAACGTCACCCCCCGCGCAGTCCCCGGGCGCTGCCGGTGGGTCACCACGCCGGCGACCGCGACCCGACCGGACGCGCCGGCACGGTGCACGTCGGCCACCCGCAGCACACCGGCCTCGTCCAACCCCTCCCGGACGAACTGGGTGGGATAGGAGTCGGTCGAGATCCCGGTCGCCCACACGTCCGCCGTCGCCAGCTCGACGGCCTCCAACCCCGGCAGCATCGGGGCACGCACCCCGACCGCGACCGACGGCAGGGTGTCCGGCCCCTCGGCAGCGAGCGCCCCGGCCGCCCACAGCCCGGCCCGACGGTCCACCCCGAGCCCGACCAGCGCCCCGGCCGTGGCCAGGGCCTCCAGCTGGGTCCGGGTGAGCCTGACCCGGTGCACCAGGTCGTGCAGGTCTGCGAACGGCCCGCCGGTGGTGCGCGCCTCGACCAGCGCACCGGCCACGTCCTGCCCGACCGAACGGACCGAGGACAGACCCAGGCGCACCGCGAGCGACCGGGTCCCGGGCTCGGCGCGCCCGGTCCCGCTGGGCAGCGGCACCAGCGGCGGCTCACCGTCGGGTGGCGGCGGTCCGGTGCGCTCGACGCGGGCCAGCACCGCGGAGGCCTGCACATCCGGCCCGAGCACCTCGATGCCGTGCCGGCGCGCATCGGCGACCAGGGACTGCGGGGTGTAGAACCCCATCGGCTGGGCGCCGAGCAGACCCGCGTAGAACGCGGCCGGGTGGTGCACCTTGAGCCATGCCGAGGCGTAGACCAGGTATGCGAAGGAGTAGGCGTGCGACTCGGGGAAGCCGAAGTCGGCGAACGCCCGCAGCTTGTCGTAGATCTGCTCACCGGTGGCCCGGTCGATCCCGTTGCGCGCCATCCCGGCCAGCAGCCGACCGTGCAGCGCCTCCATCTTCTCCATCGAACGTTTGGAGCCCATCGCCCGGCGCAGCTGGTCGGCCTCCGCCGGGGTGAAGCTCGCGACGTCCATCGCCATCTCCATGAGCTGTTCCTGGAACAGCGGCACACCGAGGGTCTTGGACAGCGACTTCTCCAACGACGGGTGCAGGTAGGTGATGGGCTCGCGCTCCTTGACCCGTTCGATGTACGGGTGCACCGACCCGCCCTGGATCGGCCCCGGGCGGATGAGCGCGACCTCCACCACGATGTCGTAGAACGTCTTCGGCGCCAGCCGGGGCAACGTGGCCATCTGGGCCCGTGACTCCACCTGGAACACCCCGACGGAGTCGGCGGCCTGCAGCAGCGCGTACACCCCCGGGTCCTCGTGCGGCAGGTCGTGCAGGCCGAGGCTCGGCCCGCCGAGCTCGGCGATCTGGGTGAAGGACATCCGCAGCGCGGTGAGCATGCCCAGCCCCAGCAGGTCGAACTTCACCAGACCGGCGTCGGCGCAGTCGTCCTTGTCCCACTGCAGGACGGTGCGACCGGGCATCCGCGCCCACTCCACCGGGCACACCTCGATCACCGGCCGGTCGCACATCACCATCCCGCCGGAGTGGATCCCCAGGTGCCGCGGCAGCCGCAGGAACCGTTCGGCCAGGTCGATGACGGCGTCCGGGATCTCCTCCAGCTCGTCGGCCGCCGGCGGGCGGTGCGCGGGCACCACGTCGTGCCGGTCGGGGGTCGGGGCACCGGCCGCCTCCTCGACGGCCCGGGACGCCGCGACCGGCGCCGCACGGGAGACCGTCCACCACGAGCTCTGCTCCCGGGGGCCGCGCAACGACCCCCAGCGCTCGATCGAGGTGCTCCACGCGTCCTGCTGACCGACGTCGTGGCCGAGCGCCCGGGCCGCGTCGCGCACCGCCGAGCGCGGCCGGTAGGAGATGACGTTGGCGACCTGCGCGGCGTGCTCACGCCCGTGCCTGGCGTAGACGTACTGGATGACCTCCTCACGCCGGGCCGACTCGATGTCGATGTCGATGTCCGGGGGCCCGTCCCGCTCCGGGGCGAGGAACCGCTCGAACAGCAACCCGTGGCGCACCGCGTCGACCGCAGTCACCCGCAGCGCGTAGCAGACCGCGGAGTTCGCGGCCGACCCCCGCCCCTGGGCGAAGATGCCGGCCCGTCGGCAGAAGTCGACCAGGTCGTAGACCACGAGGAAGTAGCCCGGGAAGCCGAGGTCTTCGATGACCGCCAGCTCGTGCTCGAGCTGGGCGTAGGCCCCGGGGACCTTCTCGGCCTGCGGCGGGCCGTAGAGCTCGTACGCACCGCGGCGCACCAGCTCGCGCAGCCAGCTGGCCTCGGTGTGCCCCGCGGGCACCGGGTAGGGCGGCAGCCCGGGGGCCACCAGCGACAGGTCGAAGGCGCACTCACGTCCCAGCGCGTCAGCGGTGCGCACCGCCTGCGGATGACGCCGGTGCAGGTCGAGCATCTCGACGGCCGAGCGCAGGTGGGCGGACGGGGCACCGGGCAACCAGCCGTCGAGGTCCTCCAGGCTGCTGCGGGCCCGCACGGCCGCCAGGGCCTGGACCAGGTCGGCGTCCCGCGGGGTGGCCACGTGCACGCCACCGGTGGCCACCAGCGGCAGGTGCGCCTCGGCCGCGAGCATGGCGAGCGCATCGACCCGGTCGTCGTCGTAGGCGTCACCGACGACGGTGGTCTCGACCGCGACGTTGTCCGCGCCGAACAGCCCGACCAGCCGGTCCAGCTCGACACGAGCGGCAGCCGACCCACCGGGGGCCACCCCGCCGACGCCCGACGGGTCCCCGCCCGCCAGGGCTCGACGCACCGCTCCCTTGCGGCAGCCGCTGAGCACCAGCCAGTGCCCGTCCGCCAGGGCCGCGAGCTCCTCGAGCCGGTAGTCCGCGGTGCCCTTGCGACCGGTGCGCAGATGACCTTCCGCGATCGCCCGGGACAGCCGCCGGTACCCCTCCGGCCCGCGGGCGAGCACCAGCAGATGGGTGGCGCGCGGGTCGGGCACACCGGTCGGCTCGTCGAGCACCGCCGGGCCGGGCCGGGCCGGTCGCCGACCGTGCCGCCGCGCATCGGCGGCGGGCAGGTGCAGCTCGGCGCCGAACACGGTGGGCAGCCCCACGGCGCGCGCCGCCTGGGCGAACCGGACCACCCCGTAGAGCCCGTCGTGGTCGGTGACGGCGAGCGCACTCAGCCCGAGCCGCGCCGCCTCGGCCGCGAGCTCCTCGGGCTGGCTCGCCCCGTCGAGGAAGCTGTAGGCGGTGTGCGCGTGCAGCTCGGCGTACCGCGGCTCAGTCGTACTCGGCATCGCAGCACCACCCGTCCGGCCCGCCGACGAGCAGCAGCACCCGGTCGTCGTCGAGCCCCACCTGCAGGTGTGCCCTGACCGACAGCCCGCCGGTGGCGCCGTGCGCCCACCAGCGCGAGGTGCTCAGCCACGGCCCGGCCCACCCGGTCACCGCGTGCCCGCTCAGCCCCTGCTCGGTCAGCCCCTGCTCGGTCGCCGCGTGCTCGCTCACCGCGTACCCGGGCGACCGCGGCGCCGTTCGAGGTCGCTGGTCCTGCCCCGATGAGGTACCGGAGCCGCGACCGGGGTGCAGCAGCCGGGTCGGCGACGCGCTGAGCCGCCCCCGCTCGTCCAGCCGGACGGGTTCACCCGCCGGTCCGAGCAGGGTGACGGGCCACGGCTCGACCGGCACGGTGGCCGGTGGCGGGTCGGGCAGCCGGCCC
>NZ_VWSD01000427.1 GCF_009829685.1 Cellulomonas citrea | reverse complement strand
GAAGTTCACCATGCCGATGATGCCGAAGACCATCGTGTATCCGATGGCGATGAGACCGTAGATCGATCCCAGTGTCAGCCCGTTGATGAGCTGCTGCAGAAAGACTTCCATTGACGACGCCGACCCCTCGAACCAGCTCCCGTTCTCGTCGTCAGCATGACGCTGGCGCATGCGGGATGCGATTTCCATGCAGAGCTACCAATGGCTTGCGCCACCGACAATCGCTCCGTGCCAAATTTCTGTCAAAAGCAATTACGAACGAAACGCCTCGAAAATGTGCAGAATACTCTGCGTCGCAGCGCGCTTTTGGCGCATGATGATTGCGCCTTGCGCGCTTCCAGCTTGCCTCGGTCGGAGATTGCGCCAGGCCGCGAACGAGGGCCGAGGCTCCATATCGGCCGGCTGCATAGGCGGGAAATCGAGCGCGCTGCCGATGCGCCAACGCGCGTTTTTCAGTTCCATGACCATGATCGGAGACGGCGATGGGGCCCGGTTTCGCCATCTCA
>NZ_VWSD01000426.1 GCF_009829685.1 Cellulomonas citrea | reverse complement strand
CCTGATGGGGCTTATCGCCTGTGCGGCCGGCGCCGCCATCGGTGTCTTCATCAGCTATAGCTTAGGGCTGGCGCTGCTGGGCTTTCTGCTGCTGATCGGCAGCCTGGAGATCATCTTCGAGTGGAAGACCCGCCACCAGAGCCATCTGCTACCACTGGACAGATATGGGCAGATCTTCTCAGCCATCTGGTACCTGCTGACCGTCGGCGCCCTGGTCACTATTATCTGGTATCTCGCCGGTAGCGGCGATGATATGCTCGGCCTGCCACTCAAGATACTGCAAAGCTAGATCACACACCCAACCTGAATCCTCGCGCCTCGCGCCCATTCTGGGGGCGAGGCAATGCTTCTCAAAAAACTAGCCTCCCAGGTCGAATTAAGTGAATGAAAGTTAAATTTTTTCACATTTTTTCGCCAACTCGCTTTCAAGACAGCCTCAAAAATATTTATTCAAATAAAACATATAAATAAACAACCAAAAACTAGCCATTCTTGGGCTGTTTTTA
>NZ_VWSD01000425.1 GCF_009829685.1 Cellulomonas citrea | reverse complement strand
GATGCCAAGCGCACGCTGCGTCCTGAGATGCGTGACGTGCTGCTGCTGCGCGGATTCTCCGGGCGCGCGGTGGTCAGCATGCTGTGCAGCGTGGTGGCGTCAGGGCAGTTTCCCTCGCCCTACATCGTCCTTGCGATGCCGACCAAGGTGCACAAGGTGCAACTGCGCAAGGCAAAGCGCGTGCAGGTCCGCATCGGCGCGACGATGCGTGCGGAGGGGCAACCGGCAACGGCCGCGGATCGTGTCGCCATCATCCGCGATATCTGCCTCAACGGTGCGCTGGTGCAAAGCGTGGGCGCAGCGTTCCAACCGGGCGATTGGCTGAATCTGGACTTCAGCGCCTATGTGGATGGGCAGCAAGAAGACTTCTCCATCACGGGGCGTGTTGCCAGCGGCTCACCGGCGCTGGGTGCGCCGACGTCTGCGTTTCCGTCGTTTGGCGTGGAGTTCTCGCTCTCGAAAGAGCAGACGGCGCGGCTATCGCGCCTGATCATCGAGCGGCTGGA
>NZ_VWSD01000424.1 GCF_009829685.1 Cellulomonas citrea | reverse complement strand
AGCCGGGCGACCGCGGCGAATACGGAGGGGTGTGTCCGGTTCAACGCCAAGCCGGCGGCCTGGAAGCTGCCGGCTGTGGCCACCGCGTCGAAGCATTGCAGGTCGTGCAGCTTGAGATCGTTGATTGTCGGAATTTTCGACAGAGATTGCTCGATCATAGTAATTTTTATGCGGTGTCGCGCCCTTTAGGACAAGGGGTGTCGGGCGAGGTCGCCCGCTCAAGCGAGGATGCAAGATGACGTCGATCCAACACTTCATCACCGGAGACGGCGTCAAGATCGCCTACCGCGTGGATGGCGCGGAGCATCTGCCGGTCCTGGTGCTTTCCAATTCCATCGCCACCGACCACCGGATGTGGGACGGCCAGATCGAGGCCCTTAGCCGCTCGTTCCGGGTCCTGCGCTATGATACGCGCGGCCACGGCGGCTCGGATGCGCCCGTCGGCGCCTATTCGGCGGATCGACTGGGCCGCGACGTCCTGGAACTCTTGGACGGTTTGGGCATAG
>NZ_VWSD01000423.1 GCF_009829685.1 Cellulomonas citrea | reverse complement strand
AAGAAAAAATATCCTTTGATCTGCTGCATCGAAGTATGCCGGATTGATAACAGTGTATGCCGTGTCCCAGGGAAATCCTGCTTCGTTTGCCCCACGCTCATCAAATGCGGGCATATCCGGGTATAATCCTGCAACAATTTGTATAACATTAAATCCCTTTTCCTGACGGTTGGCAGCAAGCATTTTAACATCTTCAGGCCACCGTAACCGCTTTGTTAATCCCATCCACCAGGTATCCCCCAGCCAGAAAAAAGGTGTGCCATCGCCATAAGCGAAATGTCGCTTATCATCTGCAATTTTTATGGCGCCGCGTTTATAAAGCTGATTTTGTCCTGTATAATTCTTAACGATCACTATACCCGAAATGCCATGCAGGCCGTTGTCATCTGTTTCTGAACATATCGTTTTAAAACGATGATTACCCCTTACAGAAGAGGCATACCGCACCTTCCAGACATTGCCACCTGTCCAAAATGCAGGCACTTTAAATTCTTTCCCATTGGGAT
>NZ_VWSD01000422.1 GCF_009829685.1 Cellulomonas citrea | reverse complement strand
AGTCGCCGATGATAGATTCATAGACGCCGTCAAACAGCAGACCAACCAGCTCGGCGCGACCGTTCAGGGTTGGTGAACCTGAGTTACCACCTGTGGTATCCAGGGTCGACAGGAAGTTCACCGGCACAGAGTCGATAGCCTTCACATAGTAGTCGCCATATTGCTTCTGCTTAATCAGCTCAAGCTGCTTCTTAGGCGCGTCGAACGGTACCTCTCCCGTGTCTTTGGCCAATATGCCTTCCAGACGAGTGAATGGTACGGCAACCAGGCCATCTTGTGGGGAGTAGCCCTTCACATGACCCACGGTAACACGCAGGCTAGAGTTAGCATCGGCGTAAACCGGCTTACCCAGCTCCTTGTTGTAGGCGATGATGGCATCCATATATTGAGGACGTACCTTCATCAGCTTGCCATACAGCTCCTTCTCTTTCTTCTCCTGCGCCATATCTGTGTCATACATGGCGACGGCAAACTTGATGAAAGGATCTTTAGAGGCCTTGAAGTCG
>NZ_VWSD01000421.1 GCF_009829685.1 Cellulomonas citrea | reverse complement strand
CGGAGCGGATCAACCTTTCCCCGTCACCATGCCTTCGGCGCGTCAGGGCGATGGAGGAATCCGGGTTGATCGCAGGTTACACGACCATCATTGATCAAAGTAAGCTCGGCAAACCCGTTACGCTGTTCGTTCGCGTCAAGCTGGAACGGCATAACCGCACAGGCGTCGCGGATATCGAACGCGGGGTGCAGAACTCGGAAAATGTACTCGCATGCTACCTCATCAGCGGAGAGTACGACTATCTGCTGCACATCATAATGGATGATCTCGAATCCTACGAGGAGTTCGTCCGCACTGAACTGCACAATCTTGCCGGCGTTTCCGGAATCGATAGCGGATTCGCCTATGGCTGCGTAAAACAGCCAACCGGCGTCTATGTAAACGGCAATTTGCAGCCGCGAACAATGCGCAAAGCTCTTTAGGTAAACCGCATAAATTCGCCTATCCTTAAATGGGGCGACGGCTATTCGCTCTCGCATGGGCCCTGGAAATCTGAAGTCGACGGA
>NZ_VWSD01000420.1 GCF_009829685.1 Cellulomonas citrea | reverse complement strand
AGGCCACCTCTCTGGCCACTGCCGAGTTCGCAACGCTGCGCCTGCGGCTGCTCAAGGTCGCCGCCCGCGTCATCGAGACCGCCTCGCGCATCCGTGTCGCCTTCGCGTCAGCATGCCCCGACGCCGGCGTGTTCAAAGCCATCGCCACCAGTCTCCGGCCAGCGCCGACATAGCCAGCGCGGCTGTGCCGCACAAAGCCCGAGCCATCGCCCATCAACCTCGAAAAGCCATCGGTTTTGCTGCGGCGAAAAACGCCGCCGAAACCGCGCGCCCGGATCACGCGGCCACCGACACATCAAACCCGGCACGCCCCAGTGCAGCGGGCTCATGAATAAGCCGGGCTAATGCGAGAGTCCTGATGCTTGCTCGGGCCACCGCGACGATCTTGATGCGCGATCACGATCGTTACTAGACCTTGTTGAAGTCGGGCGGATGTTATAAAACCTCGGATGCCATGGATAAGTCTCCGAGGAAATATAACACATCTGAGACCCAAGGGGAGCGGGC
>NZ_VWSD01000419.1 GCF_009829685.1 Cellulomonas citrea | reverse complement strand
AAAATAAGGAATTACATTTTTTATTTTTATGTTCCTGTTGATCTGTTCTTCTAATGAACCGAATCTGTCGGACAACACCACCCGGGCCACCGTTTGAAAAAGAATGTGATCTTCATTGGAGAGCTGATCTGCAGAGCGTATAAAAACGCCGCCGGGATCTTCATTGATTTGGGCACCCACCAGCGGAACTACCAGCGACATGATCTGGTTTTGAAGTGTATGCCTGTAACTGCCATGATCTTCATTCCAGATAACCAGGTCAACAGTCATTCCTTTTAAGCGCCAGTAAGCATGCGCCTGGATCATTTGTTTTACCAGTTCAATATTGCCTGCGTTCTCAATCTTCACGAGCACAATGGGCAGATCGCCTGAAATAGAATGGCTCCAAAGGCTCGATTGCCCGCGGTTATTGCGCGCTATCAGGTCGGAAGCACCCCGCATTTCAGGATCCGTATAAATAACCGCACTGGCTAATCTTGCATACAGTTGTGCATCTGCTTCTGTTGC
>NZ_VWSD01000418.1 GCF_009829685.1 Cellulomonas citrea | reverse complement strand
ACCGTGCCGTCGGCCTGCGGACGTTCCGCGGGCAGCTGCGCGACCTGCTCATGCGCGCCGCCGAACGCGGTGTGGACCCCGATGCGCTCGACGAGCTCGGCCGGACGCACGGGCGGCCGGAGTGGCAGAGCGCCGCGCGCTCGTACGCGGAGTACCTGGACACCTGGGCGCTGCGGCAGGGCACCCCGGACGCCGGCGCCCGGCTGGACCCGGCCGTCGTCGTGGACGAGGCGGTCGCCGCCCTGGCCACCTGGGAGCAGGACCTGCCGGGCAGCCCGCGGCCCGCCTGGCAGCTCGTCGTGCTCGACGACCACCAGGAGTCGACGGTGGCCACCGCGCGGCTGCTCGACCTGCTCGCGAGCTCGGGTGCGCGCGTCGTGCTCACCGGGGACCCGGACGCGGCCGTGCTCACGTTCCGCGGTGCGCAGCCGTCGCTGCTGGCCCGTGCGCAGGTGGCGGGGGACGGGCCGGGTGAGCTCGGTGCCTGCACCCGTGTGCTGGGCACGG
>NZ_VWSD01000041.1 GCF_009829685.1 Cellulomonas citrea | reverse complement strand
CTCGGCGGGGCGCCGGCGTCGGCCGTCTCGACCGCGGCAGCCACCGCGGGCGACCAGGCGTCGACCATCGTCTTCTCCCCCGGCCGGGCCTTGCCGCGGGCCACGATCCCCTCGGTCGCGGCCTCGAGCAGGGCGACCACGCCGGCGCTGTCCAGCTGCGCCGACGCGGTCGCCTTGGCCGCCCGCAGGTACGCGGTCCCGTAGAGCGGACCGGCCGCACCGCCGACCGTCGACATGAGCGTCGTGGCCACCAGCTTGAGGACGTCGCCGACCTGCTCGGGCGGCGTCTCGAGCGCGTCCAGCTTGGCGACGACGGCCGAGAACCCCCGGGTCATGTTCTCCCCGTGGTCGCCGTCACCGATCTGGCGATCCAGCTCGATGAGCTCCTCGCGGTGCTCGGTGACCGCCTGGGCGCTCGCGCGCACCCAACGGACCGCCCAGTCCACGTCCAGCGTCATGCCGACTCCTCCGCGCTCGTCACCACCGCAACGCCGCGGTGTGCACAGGAGCGTCCCACAGTCCCGTGAGCTCGTCGTCGAGCCGCAGCACGGTCACCGAGGCGCCCTGCATCTCCAGCGACGTCGTGTAGTTGCCGACGAGCGAACGCGCGACCTGGGCGCCCCGGGCCTCCAGCAGGGCCCGGGCCTGACGATAGACGATGTACAGCTCGGAGGCCGGGGTGCCACCCATGCCGTTGACCAGCAGCAGCACCTTCTCGCCGGCCGCCAGCGCGAGGTCGTCGGCCACCGCGTCGAGCAGCGTCGTGGTGATCTCGTCGGCGGAGGACAGCGGGATGCGGTGCCGACCGGGCTCGCCGTGGATGCCGATGCCGATCTCGATCTCGTCCTCGGGCAGGTCGAAGCTCGGCTTGCCGGCGTGCGGCACCGTGCACGCGGTGAGTGCGACGCCCATCGTGCGGACGTTGTCGATGACGCGCTGCGCGACCGCGGTGACCGACGCGAGGTCGTCCCCACGCTCGGCCGCCGCCCCGGCGATCTTCTCCACCAGCACGGTGCCGGCGACCCCGCGGCGCCCGGCGGTCCAGGTGGAGTTCTCGACCGCGACGTCGTCGTTGACGATGACGGTGGCGACCTCGACACCCTCGGCGTCGGCCAGCTCGGCCCCCGTCTCGAAGTTGAGCACGTCGCCGGTGTAGTTCTTCACGATCGCGAGCACGCCGGCACCGCCGTCGGCGGCCTGCAGGGCGGGTGCGATCTGGTCCGGCGTCGGTGAGGTGAACATCGCCCCCGGTACTGCGGCGTCGAGCATCCCGACACCGATGAACCCGGCGTGCAGCGGTTCGTGGCCGCTGCCACCGCCGCTGACCAGCCCGACCTTGCCCTGGACCGCGCCACCGACGCGGGAGACGAAGAGCGGGTCGTCGTGCTTGGTGACGATGTCGGCATGGGCGAGGACGAAACCCTCGACCGATTCGGCGACGACGTTCTGCGGGTCGTTGATGAGCTTCTTCACGGCCGATCCCTTCTCGCGGCGAGTGCGCCGGCACGGCTGCGCGGGACGACGTCGTCCCGCGTGCTCACCCTCAGCCAGCACGTGTCACCGGTCAAGGGGAAGCCGTGCGTCCCGTGTGCACGTTCGTGCATCGCAGGCGTCCACGCCCTGGTCCGCGGCCGACGGTGCTGCTCAGCCGCGGCCGAGCAGCACCCGGGCCTGGGCCACGAGCAGGATCGACCCGGTCACCACGACGCCCGCGCCCCGGTCGACCTCGCTCTCGGCCCGCTGCACCGCCTGGTCGATCGCGTCGTCCAAGCGGTAGGCCACGTGCACGCGGTCCTCGCCGAAGACCTCCCGGGCCACCTCGGCGAGGTCGTCGGGCTCCATCGCACGCGCGCCACCGGCCCCCGTGACGACGATCTCGGCGAGCAGCGGCTCGAGCGCGGCGAGGATGCCCTCGACGTCCTTGTCGGCCATCACACCGACCACCCCGACGACGCGGGTGAACGCGAACGCCTCGTCGATCGCCCCGGCGAGCGCGGTGGCGCCGGCCGGGTTGTGCGCACCGTCGACCACGATCGTCGGGCTGTTGCGCACCACCTCGAGGCGGCCCGGTGAGGACGACTCGGCGAAGCCCACCTCGACGACACCCGGGTCGAGGGCGGCGCCGCCGGTGAGCAGTGCCTCGGTGGCGGCCAGCGCCAGCAGCGCGTTGTGCGCCTGGTGCTCGCCGAACAGCGGCACGAACACCTCGGTGTAGACCCCGCCGATCCCGCGCAGGGTGAGCACCTGACCGCCGACCGCGACCGTGCGCTCGAGCACCTCGATGTCGACGCCCTCGCGCAGCACGCGCGCACCCCGCTCGGCTGCCTGGGCCAGGATGACGCCCTCGACGGACTCCTCCTGCTGGGCGAGCACGAGGGTCGCGCCGTCCTTGACGATGCCGGCCTTCTCCCCCGCGATCTGCACGAGCGTGTCGCCCAGGTAGCGCTCGTGGTCCATCGCCACCGGGGTGATGACCGCCACGTCGCCGTCGGCCACGTTGGTCGAGTCCCAGCGACCGCCCAGACCGACTTCGACCACTGCGACGTCGACCGGGGCATCGGCGAAGGCGGCGAACGCCATCACGGTGAACACCTCGAAGAAGGACAGCCGAGGCCCACCCGCCGCGAGCGACCGCTCGTCCACCATCTCGACGTAGGGCGCGACATCGGCCCACACCTCGACGAACCGCGCGTCCGAGATCGGCTCGCCGTCGATCGCGATGCGCTCGTTCACCCGGGTCAGGTGCGGGCTGGTGAAGCGACCGGTCCGCAGACCGTGCTCGCGCACCAGCCGCTCGATCATCCGGGCCGTCGACGTCTTGCCGTTCGTCCCCGTCAGGTGCACGACCCGATAGGCGCGCTGCGGGTTGCCCAGCAGGTCGAGCACGTCCCGCACCCGGTCGAGCGTCGGGTCGATGTCGTGCTCGGGGGCGCGCTGCAGGATCTGCCGATAGATGGCGTCCGCCTGCTCGCGCGCCGCGGCGTCACCTGCGTCACGGACGTGCTCTGCTCCGGATCGGCTCATGCGCGCCGCACCTCGACCTTCAGCTCGGTACCCGGCACGACCTCGAGGGTCGTGGCGAGCGTCTCTGCAGCGATCTGGTCGCGATGGGCGGCGACCGCGCCGTCGTGCTCGGCCGGCACCGTGAGCGCCAGCACGATCCGGTCGCTCACCTCGAGCCCGGCCGCCTTGCGGGCGTCCTGCACCGCGCGGATCACGTCACGGGCGTAGCCCTCAGCGAGCAGCTCGGCGTCCAGGGCCAGGTCGAGCACGACGAAACCGCCCCCGGGCAGCACCGCGGCCGCCACCTGCCCGCCGGCGCCCTGGTCGGCGACCGTGGTGAGCTCGAACTCGGTGGCCAGCAGCGGGACGTCACCGTCGGCGGTCGCGACCACCACCGTGCCGTCGCCCTCCTGGCGCCAGGCACCGGAGCGCGCCGCGCCGATGACCTGCTGCACGGCACGCCCCAGCCGGGGACCGGCGGCGCGGGCGTTGACCGCGAGCCGACGCGTGATGCCGTACCGCTGGGCAGTGGCCTCGTCCGCACCCACGAGCACGACGTCCTTGACGTTGAGCTCGGCGGCGAGCAGCGCGGCGTACGGCGCCGCGGCCGTCGGGTCGTCGAGGGCGACCGTGAGCGAGCGCAGCGGCTGGCGCACCCGGATCTGCTGGGCCTTGCGCAGCCCCAGCACCACCGAGACGGCCTGGCGGACCTGGTCGATCACGGCGGTGAGCGCCGGTTCGGGTGCGAGGGCCGGGTCGGTCGCCAACGTCGGCCAGTCGGTGAGGTGCACGCTGCGCCCGCCGGTCAGCCCCCGCCAGATCTCCTCGGTGAGCAGCGGGGCCAGCGGGGCGCACACGCGGGTGAGCACCTCCAGCGCGGTCCACAGCGTGTCGAACGCGTCGGCGTCCTCCTGCCAGAACCGGTCGCGCTGGGTGCGCACGTACCAGTTGGTCAGCACGTCGAGGTGCTCGCGCACCAGACCGCAGGCCCGCGCGATGTCGTAGGCGTCCAGCGCCGTGGTGACGGCACCGACGAGCTCGCCGGTACGCGCCAGCAGGTACCGGTCCATCGGTGCCAGCCCGGCCACCCGCGCGGCGTCGACCGGCACCGCGGTGCAGCCGCGTCCGTCGTGCGCGGCGTTCGCGTACAGGCTGAAGAAGTAGGACGTGCTCCACAGCGGCAGCAGCACCTGGCGCACACCCTCGCGGATGTTCTCCTCGGCAACCACGAGGTTGCCCCCGCGCAGCACCGGCGAGCTCATGAGCGCCCAGCGCACCGCGTCCGAGCCGTAGGTGTCGAACATGAGCATCGGGTCGGGGAAGTTGCGCAGCGACTTGCTCGCCTTGCGCCCGTCGTCACCGAGCACGATGCCGTGGCAGACGCACGAGGAGAACGCGGGGCGGTCGAACAGGGCCGTGGCCAGCACGTGCAGCGTGTAGAACCAGCCGCGGGTCTGCCCGATGTACTCCACGATGAAGTCACCCGGGTAGTGGCTCTCGAACCACTGGGTGTTCTCGAACGGGTAGTGCACCTGGGCGTAGGGCATCGAGCCGGAGTCGAACCACACGTCGAGCACGTCGGGGATGCGGCGCATGGTCGAGGCGCCCGTCGGGTCGTCCGGGTTGGGCCGGGTGAGCTCGTCGATGAAGGGCCGGTGGAGGTCCGGCTCCCCCGCCGCGTTGCGCGGCAGGCGGCCGAAGTCGGCCTCCAGCTCCGCGAACGAGCCGTACACGTCGATGCGGGGGTAGGCCGGGTCGTCGGACACCCACACCGGGATCGGGGTTCCCCAGTACCGGTTGCGGCTCACCGACCAGTCGCGCGCACCGGCCAGCCACTTGCCGAACTGCCCGTCGCGGATGTGCTCGGGGGTCCAGTCGATCTGCTGGTTGAGCTCGACCATCCGGTCCCGGAACGCCGTGACGCGCACGAACCAGGAGGACACGGCCTTGTAGATGAGCGGGTTCCGGCACCGCCAGCAGTGCGGGTAGGAGTGCACGTAGCTGGCCTCGCGCAGCAGCCGCCCGTCGGCCCGCAGCCGCTCGATGATCGGCTTGTTGGCCTCGAACACCTGCAGCCCCGCGAAGTCCGGGACGAGCGCGGTGAACTTCCCGGCGTCGTCCACGGACAGCAGGGTCGGGATGCCGGCGGACTCGCACGCCTCCTGGTCGACCTCGCCGTAGGCCGGGGCCATGTGCACGACGCCGGTGCCGTCCTCGGTGGTGACGAAGTCGCCGAGCAGCACCTGCCAGGCCTGCTCGGTGCCGAAGGTCTGCACGTCGGCGAAGTAGTCGAACAGCCGCGTGTAGCGCAGCCCCGCGAGCTCGGACCCGGGCAGCGTGCGCGTGACGGCCGCCTGGGCGTCCTCGGGCGAGTCGTAGCCGAGGTCCTTCGCGTAGGAGCCGAGCAGCGCCTGCGCCATGAGGAACGGCCCGTCGCCCGCCTTCGTGCCGAGCGGCCCGGCCGGCAGCACGGCGTACGTCACCTCGGCCCCGACCGCGAGCGCCTCGTTGGTCGGCAGGGTCCAGGGCGTGGTGGTCCATGCCAGGGCGCTCACCCCGAGCAGACCGGCGGCCTGGGCCGCCTCGCCGACGAACGGGAACGTCACCGTGACCGTGCGGTCCTGACGGTCCTGGTAGACGTCCGCGTCCATGCCCAGCTCGTGGTTGGACAGCGGGGTCTGGTCCCGCCAGCAGTACGGCAGGACGCGGTAGCCGGAGTAGGCCAGGCCCTTGTCGTAGAGCTGCTTGAACGCCCAGATGACCGACTCCATGAAGGACGGGTCGAGAGTCTTGTAGTCGTGCTCGAAGTCCACCCAGCGCGCCTGCCGGGTGACGTAGTCCTGCCACTCGTGGGTGTAGGTGAGCACCGAGGTGCGGCACGCGTCGTTGAACGCCGCGATGCCCATCTCCTCGATCTGCGACTTGTCGGTGATGCCGAGGATGCGCTCGGCCTCCAGCTCGGCGGGCAGCCCATGGGTGTCCCAGCCGAACCGGCGCTCGACCCGGTGCCCGCGCATCGTCTGGTAGCGCGGCACGACGTCCTTGACGTACCCGGTGAGCAGGTGGCCGTAGTGCGGCAGGCCGTTGGCGAACGGCGGGCCGTCGTAGAAGACGAACTCGTTGCTGCCGTCTTCACCGGCCTCGCGGGCGTCGATCGAGGCCTGGAAGGTCCCGTCCTGCGCCCAGTAGCGCAGGACCTCGGTCTCGACGGCGGGCAGGTCCGGGGAGGCCGGCACGGCCTGGTCGCGGTGCAGCGGGTAGGTCACGGGCGGCGAGCTCCTGGTCCGGCACCCGAGGGGGTGCGCGCATGCGTCCGCAGGGACGACGGACCCGGACCGGCCGGGCACCACCGCGGTACCACCCCACGTTGCCGGACCTGACGGTCCGACCTCTCGCCGACGGCTGTGACGGGCCTGCCCCGTCCGGTTCTACTGGGGCCAGCCGGTGCGGCGGACCTGTTCTTCCGGAGGCTCACCGGTGATGGCCGGGTCGACGCCTGTGCCCCCAGTCTAGACGCGGTGGCGCGGCATGGACGGCGCACCGTCCGCGGGGTGTGCGCGCCGGGCCCCGACCCCTAGGCCCGTGGTAGACGAGAGCCCGTGACCACCGCACCGCTCGTCCTGCTCGACCTCGACGGCACGCTCACCGACTCCGCGCCGATCATCCGGGCGCTGGCCCGGGCGACGTTCGTCGAGCTGGGGCTGCCGGACCCCGGGGGGGACGGGCTGGTCGGGTTCGTCGGCCCGGGTCTGCTCGACGGGTTCACGACGGCCGGGATGCCGACCGAGCTGCTGCCGCAGGCCATCGCGACCTACCGGGCGCGGTACGTCGCCGAGGGCATCGGCGCGACCCGGGCCTTCGACCAGGTCGCCGAGCAGCTGGGCCTGCTGCGCGCGGCCGGACTCACGCTCGCCGTGGCCACGTCCAAGCCTGAGCCGCTCGCGGTGCAGGTGGTGCGCGGCACGGGTCTGGCGCCACTGCTCGACGGCGTCTTCGGGGCTCCGCCGGACGGGGTGCCGTCGACGAAGGCCGGGGTCATCTCCCACGCGCTCGACGTGCTGGGGCCGCTCGTGCCGACCGACGGACGGGTGCTCATGGTCGGGGACCGCGAGCACGACGTGCACGGCGCGGCCGCCCACCAGATCGCCTGTCTCGGTGTCGCGTGGGGCGACGCCGCACCCGGGGAGCTCGAGGCGGCCGGTGCGGTGGCCGTCGTGCCGCGGGTCGACCGGCTGGCCGCCGCGGTGCTCGCGCAGCTGGGCGCGATGCAGGGCTGAGACCGAGGGCGGTCAGACCTCGGTGGCGGTCACCGGTGGCATCGCCGACCACGGGAACGTGATCCACCGGTCGGTGCGCTTCCACACGTAGTCCGGGTCGACCACGGAGTGCGGCTTGGCGTAGAGCACCGCCGTGCGAGCCGTCGCGGTGTGCTCGGCGATGAGCCGTTGCACGAGGGCGAGGGTCTCGCCGGTGTCCGCCACGTCGTCCACCACGAGCGCGTTGAGCCCGCGCAGCGACTCGGTGTCGAGCATCGGCGGCAGCACGACGGGGTCGGGCAGCCGCTCGTCGATGCCGCGGTAGAACTCCACGTTGAGCGTGCCGACGGCCTTGGTGCCCAGGGCGTAGGCGAGCGCGCCGCCGGGCGGCAGCCCGCCGCGGGCCACCGCGACGACGATGTCGGGCACGAACCCGGAGTCGACGACCTCCTGGGCCAGCTCACGGATGGCGGCGCCGAACCGTTCCCAGCCGAGCACCTCACGATCCGGCGGGAGCTCCTGACCGGCCGCAGCCTCGGTGAACGCCATGGGCCAAAGCCTAGGGGCAGCGCCGGCGGTCCCCGTCCGCGCGGCTGCGACGCCCACGGGGGTAGGACCGCTTGACGTTGACGCGGCGTCAACTCCTACCGTGGACCAGGTTCACCGATCACCCCGTCCGGAGGTCCGCGTTGCCGTCCATCCAGCAGGTCGCCCGCGCCGCGGGCGTCAGCAGCCGCACCCTGCGCCACTACGACGCGCTCGGGCTGCTGGTGCCGTCCCGCACCGAGGCGAGCGGCCGGCGCTGGTACGACGACGACGCGCTCGTGCGGCTGCAGCAGATCCTGCTGCTGCGCGAGCTCGGCCTGCCGCTCGCACAGGTGCGGGCCGTGCTCGACGCCCAGGTCGACGAGGCGGCGGCCCTGGCCGGTCACCTGCACCGGCTGCGCGCCGAGCAGGACCGCCTGGCGCGACAGGCCGCCGCCGTCGAACGGACGATCGCCGCACGCACACGAGGAGCGCCGATGGATGCGCAGGACATGTTCGACGGGTTCGACCACACCCGCTATCGCCAGGAGGTCGCCGACCGCTGGGGCCAGGAGACCGCCGACGCCTCCGACACCTGGTGGCAGGCGATGACCCCCGCGCAGCAGGACGGGTGGAAGGTGCACGCCGCGGCCCTCGTGACCGCCTGGCGCGAGGCCGCCGACACAGGCGTGGCGCCGGGGTCCACGACGGCCCAGGACCTGGCCGCGCGGCACCTCGCCTGGCTCGCCTCGGTCCCCGGCACGCCCCGCACCGGGCAGCGTCCGACCCGCGAGTACGTGCTCGCGCTGGCCGACATGTACGTCGACGACGAGCGGTTCATGCGCACCTACGGCGGCCCCGCAGGAGCCCGGCTCGTGCGTGACGCGGTGCGGTTCCACGTCGCGGCGACCGAGGGCGTGCCGACCCCGGAACCGGCCGCCGAGGGCTGAGGACGCGGCCCTGGTGCCGGGGTGTGTGAGAAACCAGACACCCGGGCACCAGGGCCGCAGGTCCGCAGTTGTATAGGACGTACGACTCGGTTCGGAGCCGCACCGTTCGTGCCCACCACCCGTGGGCGAAAGAAGGAAGGCGAGTCAGATGGCCTACGCCACCACCAACCCCTACACCGGAGAAGTCGTCCGCACGTTCGTCGACGCGACCGACACCGAGGTCGATGCGGCACTGGCCGCCGCCGACGCGGCGTTCGCGTCCTGGAAGCACAGCAGCTTCGCGACGCGCGCGGACGTCATGCGCAAGGCCGCCACGCTCATGCGTGAGCGCAAGGACGAGTACGCGACGCTGCTCACCCTCGAGATGGGCAAGCTGTACGCCGAGGCCAAGCTCGAGGTCGACCTGTGCGCCGACATGTTCGACTACTACGCCCAGTACGCCGAGGAGCACCTGGCCCCGCGTCCGATCCCGAGCCGGGACCCGGGCCGGTACGAGCTGCAGTACGTCCCGCAGGGGATCATCTTCGCGGTCGAGCCGTGGAACTTCCCCTTCTACCAGGTGGTCCGCATCGCGGCTCCGCAGCTGTCCGCCGGCAACGTCCTCATCCTCAAGCACGCCTCGAACGTGCCGCAGTCGGCCGCGATGTTCGACACCCTGTTCGCCGACGCCGGCCTGCCCGCCGGCTGCTTCAAGAACCTGTACGCCACCCGGCCGCAGACCGCCAAGATCATCGCCGACCCGCGGGTGCGCGGTGTCGCGCTCACCGGCTCCGAGGCCGCGGGCATCACGGTGGCCAAGCAGGCGGCCGAGGCCTGCAAGAAGTCGACCCTCGAGCTCGGCGGCGCGGACGCGTTCGTCGTGCTCGCCGACGCGGACATCGACAAGACGACCACGTGGGCCACGATGGGGCGGCACTGGAACGCCGGCCAGGTCTGCGTCTCGTCCAAGCGGCAGATCGTCGTCGACTCCGTGTACGACGAGTTCCGCGCGCAGTACGTCGCCAAGGTCGGCGCGCTGGTCGCCGGCGACCCGATGGACGCCGCCACCCAGCTCGCCCCGCTGTCCAGCAAGGGCGCCCGGGACGACCTGCAGGACCAGCTCGACAAGGCCGTCGCCAACGGCGCCACCGCGACCGTGATCGGCGCCCCGGTGCCGCACCAGGGCTCGTTCTTCCAGCCGGTGCTGCTGGAGAACGTGACGCCCGACAACCCGGCCTACTACGAGGAGTTCTTCGGGCCGGTCACGCTGCTGTTCCGGGCCAAGGACGAGGCGGACGCCGTGCGCATCGCCAACGACTCGCACTACGGCCTCGGCGGCTCGGTGTTCGGCACGGACACCGCGCACGCCAAGAAGGTCGCCGAGCAGATCGACACCGGCATGGTGTTCGTCAACCACCCGACGATCGTCAAGGCCGACGTCCCGTTCGGCGGGGTCAAGCACTCCGGCTACGGCCGCGAGCTCACCGACCTGGGCATCGTCGAGTTCGTCAACCAGAAGGTCGTCGGCGTCCTCGACATCGACGCGCCGTTCTGAGGCACGCACCGGTCTGAGGCCGGTCGCGCGGTGCTCGGCACCGCGTGACCGGCACCGTCCGAACCGACCTGGGACGAGACGACGGGCCCGCACCCTCGAGGGTGCGGGCCCGTCGTCGTCCGGCGGCCGTCGGCCGTCGTCAGCTGCGGACGGTGAGGGTGTTCGTCGCCTGGGCGATCGGCCGGATCGTCATCGAGTCGATGTTCACGTGCGCCGGACGCGAGAGCATCCAGACCATCGCCTCGGCCACGTCCTGCGCCGACAACGGCTGGTAGCCGTCGTAGACCTTCGCCGCACGTTCGGCGTCGCCACCGAAGCGCACGAGCGAGAACTCCTCGGTGGCCACCGCCCCGGGCTGGATCTGCAGCACCCGGACCGGCTCGCCGGCCAGCTCCCAGCGCAACGTCTCTGCCAGCAGCCGCTCGGCGTGCTTGGCACCGGTGTACCCCGCGCCGCCCGGGTAGGCCCCGATGGCCGCCGTCGACGTCACGACGAGCACGTCGCCGCCACCACGTGCGCGCAGCAGCGGCAGCACGCCCTGCGTGACGCGCAGCGTGCCGAGCACGTTGAGCTCGTACATGAGCCGCCAGTCGTCGATCGACCCCGACTCGACCGGGTCGAGCCCGTACGCGCCGCCGGCGTTGTTCACCACGCCGTCCAGCCCGCCGGTCTGCTCGGCGAACGCCACGAGCGCGGCCACGTCGGCGTCCGACGTGACATCGGCCGGGTGCACCAGGGCGCCGGTCTCCTCGGCCAGCTCGGCGAGCCGGTCCGCCCGACGGGCCGTGGCCAGCACGTCCCAGCCCGCGGCCCGCATCGCCCGGACGGTGGCCGCGCCGATGCCCGACGAGGCCCCCGTCACCAGGTACCGACGTGCACTCACCTGGCGACCTCGGCCAGCACCTCAGCCAGGATGCCCAGGCCCAGCGCGGCGTCGTCGTCCGAGACGTTGCACGGCGGCACGACGTGGATCCGGTTCTCGGCCAGGAACGGCACCAGACCGCGCGCCAGGCACGCCGCCTTGACCTTGCCCATCGTCGCGGCGTCGACCGGGGTGCGGGACTCCTGGTCGCTCACCAGCTCGATCGCCCAGAACACCCCGAGCCCGCGCACCTCGCCGACCAGCGGGTTCGTGGCGGCCAGCTCGGCCAGAGCCGGGGCGATGAGATCGGCACCGATGTGCGCGGCGTTCTCCACCACCTTCTCCTGCGCCATCGCGCGCTGGGTGGCCACGATCGCCGCCATCGCCAACGGGTGACCGGAGTAGGTGAGCCCACCGGGGAAGACGCGGTTCTCGAACGTCGCGGCGATCGGGTCGCTGATCATCACGCCGCCGGCCGGCACGTAGCCGGAGTTGACGCCCTTGGCGAAGGTGATGAGGTCGGGGCGCACGTCGAAGTGGTCGAGGGTGAGCCAGGCCCCGGTGCGGCCGAACCCGGCCATCACCTCGTCGAGGATGAGCAGGATGCCGTACTTGTCAGCCAGGGCGCGCACCCCCGGCAGGTAGCCCGCCGGCGGCACGAGGATGCCCGCGGTGCCCGGGATGGTCTCGAACAGGATCGCCGCGATCTGGTCCGGGCCCTCGACCTGGATCATCCGCTCCAGGTGCTGCAGCGCGCGCTCGGCCTCCTGCTCGGGGCTCGTGGCCCAGAACTCCGTGCGGTACAGGTACGGGGTGAACACGTGCACGTGGCCACGGGCGTACTCGTTGGGCATCCGGCGCCAGTCACCGGTCGCGTTGATCGCCGCCCCGGTGTTGCCGTGGTACGACCGGTAGCCCGAGATCACCTTGTCCCGGCCGGTGTGCAGCCGGGCCAGCCGGATCGCGTTCTCGATCGCGTCGGCGCCCGCGTTCGTGAAGAAGACCTTCTCGAAGCCCTCGGGGGCGCGCTTGAGGATCTCCTGGGCCGCCTCGTTGCGCACGGCGCTCACCGTCGCCGGGGCGATGGTGGTGAGCACGGCCGCCTGCTCCTGGATCGCCGCCACGACCTTCGGGTGCTGGTGGCCGATGTTGGTGTTGACCAGCTGGCTGGAGAAGTCGAGGTAGCGGCGGCCGGCGTGGTCCCACAGCCAGCTGCCCTGCCCCCCGGCCACGACGAACGGGCGTGGCGCCGCCTGTGCGGACCACGAGTGGAAGACGTGCTCACGGTCCAGCTCGACGGCGAGCGCGTCGAGGTCGGCGGTGGGGGTGCTGGAAGCGTTCGTCATCAGATCCTTCTCACGGGCCCGGGCGGGCGGGACCCCCGCCCGCCCGGACCACCTCGGTGTGTGTCAGTTGCCGCCGGGCTGCAGGGTGACGTCGATCGGCTTGTACGACGAGCCGGTCACGTCCACCCCCTCCGACGTGAGCTCGTCGAGCGCCTTGGTGACGTAGTCGTTGGTGTACGCGTCGGCGTCCGGCTTCTTCGTGATGACCGTCGCGCCCTGGTCGTTCTTGGCGGTGAGGGCGACGGTGACGGTCTGGTCCCAGGCCTTGGCGTCGATCTTGCCGATGCCGTCGGTCGAGGGCCAGATGAGCTTGTTGATCTCGTTGGTCTGCCACAGCTGGTGGCTGTTGCCGAGCTTCGAGCCCGCCGCCACGACGATGTCACGCGCCTTCTCGGGGTTGTCCCGGGCGTAGATCCAGCCCTTGAGGCTGGCCTTGATGAACTTCACCGTCTGATCCTGGTACGCGGCGTCCTTGAGCTTGCTCGTGTTCGCCCAGATGGCGTCCTGGAGCATCGCGGTGCCCTCGTCGTTCCAGTTGATCGTGGTGAAGTCGGCGGCGGTGTAGAGCTTGCCCGTGGCCGGGTTGGTGGCCTCGAGCACCTGAGCGTACTCGTTGTAGGTCATCGCCTGGGCCGCATCGATGTCGCCGCTGAGCAGGGCGTTCATGTCGAACTGCTGCTGCACGAGGGTGACGTCGGTCGCCGGGTCGAGACCCGCCTTCGTCATCCCGGCGAACAGCTCGAACTCGTTGCCGTAGCCCCAGTTGCCGACCTTCTTGCCCGCCAGGTCCGCGGCCTTGGTGATGTTCTTGTCCTTGAAGGCGACCTGCAGCGTGCCCGAGCGGGCGAAGACCTGCGCGACGTCGGTGATGCCGGCGCCCTGCTCGCGGGAGGCGAGCGCCTTGGGCACCCACGCGATGGCGTAGTCCACGGCGCCGTCCGCGAGCTGGGTCTGCGGGACGATGTCGACCCCGCCCTCGACGATCTGCACGTCGAGCCCCTCGTCCTTGTAGTAGCCCTCCTGGAGCGCGGCGTAGTACCCGGCGAACTGCGCCTGGGTCACCCACTGCAGCTGGAGCTTGACCGGGGTCAGCCCGGCCGAACCGGATGCGGACGACGAGGACGAGCTGCCCGACGAACCGGTGCAGCCGGCCAGGGCCAGGGTCGCGGCGACGGCGAGTGCGCCGGCGACGACGGACGTGCGCCTGGTGGGTCTCATGTGGTCTCTCCTTCGTGGGGTGGGCGGGTGCAGTGGTCAGCGGGACGGTCGACCGCCGACGACGTCGGTGCTGGCGACGCGGCGTGCGACGGACGTGCGGTGGGGCGTGCTCACCCGCCCTGACGGGCCAGGGCGACCCGTTCGGCGGTGAGGGTCGCCAGGTAGAAGACGAGGCCGAGCACGATCGCACCCAGCACGAACGCCCAGGCGCGGGCGTAGCCGCTGTTGGCGGCGGCCGAGGTGATCCGCGAGCCGAGCCCGTTCTGCAGCCCGCCGAAGTACTCGGCGACCACGGCCGCGATCACGCCCGTGGAGGAGGCGATCCGCAGCCCGGTGAACACGTACGGCAGCGCCCCGGGGATCGTCACCGTGCGGGTGACCTGTGCCGGTGTGGCGGCGTAGGCCCGCATGAGGTCGCGGTGCACCGGCTGCACCTGGCGCAGCCCCCGCAGCGTGTTGACGAACACCGGGGCGAACACCACGACGGCCACCACGAGCCGCCGGGGTGTGGTCGACGTCGTGCCGAACATGGTGTTGAGCGCCGGGGCCAGAGCCACGATCGGCATCACCGAGAGCGCCGCGGCCGTGGGCGACATGAGCGCGTCGAACCAGCGGGTGCGCGCGGCCCCGATCGCCGCCGCGATCGCAAGGACCGCACCGAGCAGCAGCCCCACGAGCACGTTCGCGCCGGTGGCCAGCGCCGCAGACACCACCAGCGGGACGATCTGGACCAGCTGGTCCCAGATCGCGGTGGGCGACGGCAGCAGGTACGGCTTGATCCCGGTGACGGTGACGAGCTGCTGCCAGCCGATGAGCACGAGCACACCGAGCACGAGCGGTGCGAGCACCTTGCGCGCACCGGCCCCGGCACCCGCCAGCCGACCGCTCACCGGACGTCCACCCCGCGCAGGTCGGCCACCGAGCCGCCGTGCAACGCCTCACGGACGGCCGTGACGTTGGCGAAGAACGCGGCGTCCTCACGGGTCGACTCCCCCCGCGCCTGACCGTCGGGCAGCCCGATGTCCAGCACGGCCGAGATCCGGCCCGGTCGGGGCGACATGACGACCACGCGGTCCGAGAGGAACACGGCCTCGGGGATGGAGTGCGTGACGAACAGCACCGCCGCCCCTGACTCGGCGCAGATCCGGACCAGCTCGGTCTGCATGCGTTCACGGGTCATCTCGTCGAGCGCCCCGAAGGGCTCGTCCATGAGCAGCAGGCTGGGCTGCTCGGCCAACGAGCGGGCGATCGCCACCCGTTGCTGCATACCGCCGGAGAGCTGGTGCGGGAAGCTCGCCGCGAAGTCGGTGAGCCCGACGAGCGCCAGCAGCTCCTCCGCCCGGGCCCGGCGCTGGCGCTTGCCGACCCCGTGCAGCTCGAGCGGCAGCTCGATGTTGGCCCGTACCGTGCGCCACGGCAGCAGCCCGGCCTGCTGGAAGGCGATGCCGTACTGCTGACCCTCGCGCGAGGCGCGGGCGGAGGTGCCGAACACCGTGAGCTCGCCGCTGCTCGGGCTGTCCAGGTCGGCCACCAGGCGCAGCAGCGTCGACTTGCCGCACCCGGAGGGACCGATGAGCGAGACGAACTCCCCGGCGGCGACCGTGAGGTCGATGTCCTCCAGCGCGGTGACCGCACCTGACCTGGTGGTGAAGACCTTGCCGACGCCGACGGCCTGGACGGCCACCCCGGCCTGCGCGTTCATGCGACCTCCCCGACCCGGAACCGGCGCAGGCCGAGCCCGACGAGCCCGACCACGCCGGCCGCGACCAGACCGAGCACCGCAGCGGCCGCGATGGCCGCCCAGGGCTTGGCCGGGTCACCGGTGGCGGACTGGGCGTAGCTGATGATGAGACGGCCGATCCCGCCCTGGGTGCCGGTGGACACCTCGGCGACGATGGCCCCGACGACGGCGGTCGCGGCCCCCAGCCGCAGCGCGGGGACGAGGTACGGCACGGCGGCCGGCATCCGCAGCCGCCACAGCGTCCGGGTGCCGGAGGCCGCGAGCGACCGGAACAGGTCGACCTGCGCGGCGGTCGGCGACTGCAGACCCCGCAGGGCACCGACCGCCACCGGGAAGAACGCCAGGTAGCTGGCGATGAGCGCGACGGACATCCACCGGTCCCAGGCGAAGGCGCCGAGGTGGATCTTGCCGCCCCAGCCGACGACGAGCGGGGCCAGGGCGATGAGCGGCACCGTCTGGGACAGCACGACCCAGGGCGCGAGCGCGTCCTCGGCGATCCGCCACCGCTGCATGACGACGGCGAGCCCCAGCCCGGCCAGCACCCCGACCAGCCACCCGGCGAGCGAGATCCGCAGGGTGAACCAGGAGGCCGTGACCAGTGCGCCGGCGAGTGACACGGACCCGGTGGCCGAGGTCTCCGGCCGGCCGAGCCGGGCGAGCACGGACCACACGTGCGGCATGGTCTGGTCGGAGGTGCGCGGAAGCAGGCTGACCCCGCCGACCACCACTCCCCCGTCGGGCACCACGAGCTTGACCAGCTCCCAGAGCACGACGAAGGCCAGCAGCGCGAGCAGTCCCTCGCCCGTCCGGCGCACCCACCCGGGGACCGCCCCCGCCCGCAGGAGGCTCACGAGGTCGCCACCACCTGGTCGGCCATCGCGGGGATGATCCGCTCGCCGTACTGGCGCAGCGTCTCCTCCTTGCCGTCGTGCTGCAGGTAGACGGCGAACTGGGTGGCACCGAGCTCACGCAGTGCGGTGAGCTTCTCGACGTGCTCGTGCGGCGAGCCGAGCACGCAGAACCGCTCGACGATCGCATCGGGCACGAACGCGGTGTGGCTGTTGCCGGCCCTGCCGTGCTCGTTGTAGTCGTAGCCCTCGCGGTCCCGGATGTAGTCGGTGAGGGCCTTGGGGATCGCCGAGTCGGTGCCGTACCGCGCGACGATGTCGGCGACGTGGTTGCCGACCATGCCACCGAACCAGCGGCACTGCTCGCGCATGTGCGCCCGTTCCGCCGGGGAGCTGCCGTCGCCGACGTAGGCGGGTGCGGCGACGCAGAACTTCACCTCGTCGGGGTCACGGCCGGCCGCCTCGGCGGAGTCACGCACCGCCTTGATCATCCAGGCGGCGATGTCCGGGTCGGCGAGCTGGAGGATGAACGCATCCCCCACCTGACCGGTGAGCGCGAGCGCCTGCGGGCCGTAGGCCGCCACCCACACCTCGAGCGACGACCCCTTGGACCAGGGGAACCGGACGGTGGCGTCGTTCACCTGGACGGCGCGGCCGTTGCCGAGCTCACGGATCACGTGCACCGCGTCGCGCAGCGTCGCCAGGTTGGACGGTCGCCCGTTGAGCGTGCGCACCGCGGAGTCGCCACGGCCGATGCCGCAGACCGTCCTGTTGCCGTACATCTCGTTGAGCGTGGCGAAGAGGCTCGCCAGCACGGTCCAGTCCCGGGTGGCCGGGTTGGTCACCATGGGGCCGACGACGACCTTGCGGGTGGCCCCCAGGATCGCCGAGTAGATGACGAACGGCTCCTCCCACAGCAGGTGGGAGTCGAACGTCCACACGTAGTCGAACCCGTGGTTCTCGGCCTGGCGGGCCAGGTCGACCACCCGGGAGGCGGGCGGGTTGGTCTGCAGGACGACGCCGAACTCCATGCCTGCCCCTCAGACCAGGTACTGCGAGAGGTCGCGCTTGACGAACCGGCCGTGCCCGGCCCGCCCCAGGAACTGCCCACCGTCCACGACCACCGAGCCGCGGGAGAGGACGGTGTCGACGTGGCCGTCGATCTCGAAGCCCTCCCAGGCCGAGTAGTCCATGTTCATGTGGTGCGTCTTGCCCAGGCCGATGCTCGTGTGGCCGTTCGGGTCGTAGACCACGACGTCGGCGTCGGCACCGGGGGCGAGCACGCCCTTCGTGCCGTACATGCCGAACATCCGGGCCGGGGTGACCGCGATGAGCTCGACCCAGCGCTCGAGGCTGATCTGGCCGGTGACGACACCTTGGTAGAGCAGGTCGACGCGGTGCTCGACGGACCCGATGCCGTTGGGGATCTTGGAGAAGTCGCCCAGTCCCATCTGCTTCTGGCTCATGCAGAACGGGCAGTGGTCGGTGGACACGAGCTGCAGGTCGTTGGTGCGCAGCGCCTGCCACATGTGGTCCTGGTGGCCCTCGGCCTTGGAGCGCAGCGGGGTGGAGCACACCCACTTGGCGCCCTCGAAGCCGGGGGCCCCGAGCTGGTCCTCGAGCGTGAGGTAGAGGTACTGCGGACAGGTCTCGCCGAACACGTTCTGCCCGGTGTCGCGGGCGGCGGCGATCTGGGCGACCGCCTGCTTGGCCGACACGTGCACCACGTAGAGCGGCGCCTTGGTGTAGTCGGCGAGCATGATCGCCCGGTGCGTGGCCTCCTCCTCGGCCTGCCACGGCCGGGAGATGCCGTGGTAGAGCGGGTCGGTCTTGCCGTCGGCCACGAGCTGCTGGACGACGGTGTCGATCCAGGACCCGTTCTCGGCGTGCATCATGATGAGCGCGCCGTTGTCGGCGGCCTTCTGCATGGCGGTGAGGATCTGGCCGTCCTCGGACAGCAGCACGTTCTTGTAGGCCATGAACAGCTTGAAGCTGGTGACGCCCTCCGCGACGAGCTCGTCCATCGCCTGCAGGGACGTCGGCTGGACGTCGGACAGGATCTGGTGGAAGGCGTAGTCGATCGCGCACTTCCCGGCCGCCTTGGCGTGCCAGGCGGCGTACTGCGTGAGCGGGTTCTCCCCCGCGTACTGCACCGCGAAGTCGACGATGGTCGTCGTGCCGCCCCAGGCCGCGGCCGTGGTGCCGGTCTCGAAGGTGTCCGAGGCGAACGTGCCGCCGAACGGCATCTCCATGTGCGTGTGCGCGTCGATGCCGCCGGGGATGACGTACTTGCCGGTGGCGTCGATCACCTGGTCGACGCTGGCGCTCAGGTCGGTGCCGAGCAGGACCGAGCCCGGCGGGAGGATCGCCGCGATCTGCTCGCCGTCGATCAGCACGTCGGCCAGCACGCGGCCGGTGGAGTTGACGACGGTCCCGCCCGTGATGAGTGTCGTGGTCATCGCTGGGTCCCCTCGGCTCAGTGCTCGACGATCGGGCCGTACTCGTCCGGGCGGCGGTCGCGGAAGAACTGCCAGCGCTCGCGCACGGTGCGGATCTGCTCGAGGTCGACGTCGCGCACGTAGTAGCCGGCCTGCGTGGACGAGCCGACCTCGCCGACGTAGTTGCCGTCCGGGCCGACGATGTACGACGAGCCGTAGAAGTTGACCGCCTCGTCGCCGTACTCGTTGTCCTCGAGGCCGACGCGGTTGTTCGCCACGACGAAGTACCCGTTGGCGATCGCGGCGGCGGGCTGCTCGATCTCCCAGAGCTTGTTGGAGATGCCGGGGGCGGTGGCGTTCGGGTTGAACACGATCTGCGCACCGTTAAGGCCGAGGATGCGCCAGCCCTCGGGGAAGTGGCGGTCGTAGCAGATGTTCACCCCGACCTTGCCGACGGCGGTGTCGAACACCGGCCAGCCGCCGTTGCCGGGCTTGAAGTAGAACTTCTCCCAGAACTTGGGCAGGTGCGGGATCTGGTGCTTGCGGTACTTGCCGAGCACGGTGCCGTCGGCGTCGATCACGACGGCGGTGTTGTAGAGGACGCCGGGCTGGTGCTCCTCGTAGATGGGCAGCACGATGACGATGCCCAGCTCCTTGGCCAGCGCGGCGAACCGGGTGACCGTCGGGCCGGGGATCGTCTCGGCGTAGGCGTAGTACTTCGGGTCCTGCGTGATGCCGAAGTACGGGCCGTAGAACAGCTCCTGGTAGCCGATGATCTGCGCGCCCTCGGCTGCCGCCGCACGGGTGTACTCCTCGTGCAGGGCGATCATCGACTCCTTGTCACCCGTCCACGGTGTCTGGGTGAATGCGACCTTGACGACGGTCATGCTGCCTCCGCTCGACCGGGGCGATGGAAGACGCCCGCGAGATTCGTTACTGTGGGACGTAAACATTTCTGTTCGGTTTCGCCCGGCATTCTCGGCGTTTCCCGGTGGTAAAACCTCCAGGAAGAAGGTCCCGTGGACGGTCCCGCACCTGCGCTCACGCAGCTCGTCGACGCCGTGGAGCACCCCACCCCGACCGGGATCGCCGCCGGGCTCTCGCTGCTCGTGCGCACCGGCACCTGGCCGCCCGGCACCCGGCTGCCCACCGTGCGGGACGTGGCCGGCGCCCTCGGGGTCAGTCCGGCCACCGTCTCGCACGCCTGGCACGCGCTGGCCGGTGCCGGGGTGCTGGTCACCCGCGGCCGGGCCGGCTCCTACGTCCGGGCCGCCGACACCGCCTGGCTCACCCCCCGGTACCGCGACCTCGCCGGGTACCACGCCGGGTTCCGCCTCGACCTGTCGACCGGCACCCCCGACCCGCAGCTGCTGCCGGACCTCACCGCGGTGCTGGCCCGCGTCGCAGGTCACGACCTCACCGGCAGCTACGTGCAGACACCCGTGCTGCCCCGCCTCGACCGGCAGCTGCGCGAGACGTGGCCCTGCCCCGTCGACGCCCTCACCGTCGTCGACGGCGCCTTCGACGCCATGTCGCGCAGCCTCGAGGCCGTCGTGCGCTACGGAGACCGGGTGCTCGTCGAGGACCCCTGCTTCCCGCCGCTGCTCGACCTGCTCGACGCGCTCGGCGCCAAGCGGGTCCCGGTGCCGCTCGACCCCGAGGGCCCCGACCCCGCCGCGCTCGCCGCGGCCCTCGACTCCTCACCCGTCGCCCTCGTCCTGCAGCCCCGGGCGCACAACCCGACCGGGATCTCGCTCACCGAGTCCCGCGCACGCGAGCTCGCCCGCGTGCTCCAGGCCGCCCCGGACCTCGTCGTCGTCGAGGACGACCACTCCGGGGACGTGGCGGCCGCCGAGGACGTGACGCTCGGGAACCACCTGCCCGGACGCGTGCTGCACATCCGGTCGTTCTCCAAGTCGCACGGCCCCGACCTGCGGATCGCCGCGCTCGGCGGACCGGCCCGGCTGCTCGACCGCATCGTCGCCCGCCGGATGCTCGGCCCCGGCTGGACCAGCCGGATGATCCAGCGGGTGCTGCTCGAGCTGCTCGTCGGCGACGCCGGGATGACCACCGTCGCCGAGGCGCGGCGCATCTACCACGCCCGCCAGCAGCGCCTCGCCCGGGCCGTGGCCGAGAACGGCGTGCGCGTCGACCCCGGTGACGGGGTCAACCTGTGGCTGCCGGTGGCCGACGAGCAGGCCGCCGTGCTGCGGATGGCGGCCGCGGGGATCCGGGTC